>NZ_JBHXRL010000008.1:0-398646 GCF_042717315.1 Streptomyces sp. NPDC058650 | reverse complement strand
AAGACCTCTCGGAGGGCGGCCGGGGGCGTGGCCACGCGGGGGCCCGGGCATCGCTCAGGCCGCGTAAGCGGGTGGCAGGCCGGTGGGGTGGGGCTGGGTTAGCGGCGGGGGTGGGTGGGCACCTTCCGTCGGTTTGGGGTGCGCGGTCGTTGAATGGGGCGGTCCGGCTTGGCTTAGCGGGTCGCGGCCGGTGGGGAGTGGGGATTCAGGCCCCGCTGGTCTCTCTCGGTGGGGGTAGGCCGTGGGTGGCCGCGGTTGAGGGCTGGCGACGAGACATTCGTGCACTTCCCCCGCCCGGTAAGGGTGATATGCCCCCTTTGAGGGTTATTCCGGGGGCTGTTACTCGGAGTAGCTGCGGGTTAGTCACCTCCCCACCCATTGGGAGTGACCAGCCGGGCCTGAATCCCGGCCGACCACCGACCGTCCGCCGCTTAGCCAAGCCCGGCTGCCCCATTCAACGGCCGCGCACCCCGAACCCAACCCCAGCGGACCCACCGGCCCCGGCCACTAACCCAGCCCCCACCCACCGGCCTGCCACCCGCTTACGCGGCCTGAGCGATGCCCGGGCCCCTGGCGTGACCCCGGCCCCCGGACCGCCCTCCGAGAGTTTTTGCGCGGCTTCCGCCACCGGGTCAAGGGTGGCCGCAGGCCATCGCGCAGCGACGCCGAAGGCGCCCTTGACGCGGCGGCGGAAGGTGCGACTCTCGGAAAGAGGGCGGTCCCACCAGAAGCCCACGAAGCCGGCCCACTCCAAGCGGCTGATCATCCGGAGCCCGCACGGTGTTGCTCTCCACCTCGCCGCTCGGCATGAAGCCGCTTCCTCGCCTCAGCGCTCGGAGGCGTCTCTCCAGTAGTCCGCGAGCATCTCGCCCGGCCAGGTCGGCTGAGTGACGGGCCCACGGGGGAGCATTTCTTGGAACACCGCCACAAGGTCGACGACCTGAGTGCCGTCGTCGGCGTCGAGGTCCGCGACGTGCAGGTCGCGTCCCTCGATTCTGAGTAGCTTCGGAAAGGACGTGGCGAGCCGTGCCGGGCGCCGATGGTTGTGGTGGACGAAAGTGCCAGTCGCTGGCCATGCGGAGTTGTCGCGGGGGCTGCGTGCGTGAAGCGCGACATCGTCCGGGGAGCCGAGGTTGAAGAACCACGTGACCTGGAGGTGGGAGAATTCCTCGATGCCTTGAAGGGTCTCCACGGGGAACTCCGGCCGCAGGCGGATGATCGATTCCACCCCGCCCTTGAAGTCGTCGAGCCGTCCGGTGTGGCCTCCGACGATGTCGGCGATGACCGGCACCTCGATGAACTGCGCAGGCACAGCTTGCCCCTCTTCCTTCTCGGCAACGCCACTTGTGGGGTACGGGACTTCGGCGCCGTCAGGTTACTCGTAGGAGTGCCGCCCGGGCTCGTTCGTCGACGGCGGAGGCGGAGGGGATCCCGCGGTTGCGAAACGGGGACAGGATCGTCCGCATGGTGACGGCCGCTTCCCGAGCTCTGCCGGACTGAACCCCGTCCATGGCGTCCAGGGCCTGGGACCAGGTCCGGCAGGACGCGTCGATGTTGCCCTGCTTCGCCTGGACCGCGCCCATATATCCGAGCGTGACGGCGTGTGTTCGACTGAAGGAGTCCGCCCTACGGAGTCGGACACTGGTACGGAAATGGCGCAGCGCACCGTTGAGGTCGCCCAGCGCCCACAGCGTGCGCGCTGTCTCATGAGCGAGGGACGCCTCCTGGAAGAACCAGACCCGATGAGGCTCGTCGTCGCCCGCTGTTGCTCCAGCGAGGTCGGTCTCGGCTTGGTGGATCGCGGCGACGGCCTTGCCTCTCTGGCCATCCACGGCCAACGCTCGCGCACGTACGACACCGATCAAGGCTCGTTCACGAGGGGTGGCGTGGGTGTACCTCTTACGCTCGATGGAGGCGTTGGCGAGCTCCAAGGCCGCCCTAGTGTGGCCCAGGTCTATGGCTTGATGGGCCATCGCCCGCAGGATGTGCCCCGCGAGGGGAGCGTCGTCGGCTTCGGCGGCGAGCTTGAGCGCGAGGGTGAAGTAGCGTCGCGCGGCCTCGTGCTGGGATGCGTCGAAACTCATCCAGCCGGCCACGTACACGGTCTCGGCTGCCGCCGAGTACAGCGACCGACGGGATTTCTCGCTGTTGAAGACCCCGCTGACGTACCTGGCGACGTCGTCGACAATGTACTGGTAGAGGGCAGTCCGACCGTCGACACCTCCGTGCCGCTGATCGCGTCGGGCGAAGAACTCGGTCATCTCGCGAACGGCCCGCACCTCGGTCTCGCCGACTCTGCGGTTCGGACCGACGGTGCGGGAGCGCGCCCGCTGTGGGGCTTCGTCCCACCATGGATCCTTGGGCAGGACCAATCCGCCGACTGAGTAGGCGGCGGCGCCGGTGAAGAGCCGACGGCGGTCGCGGTCCATGCTGTTCCTCCCCAGGTCGACCAGAGTCGTCAGCGTGTCGGTGTCCCACTCGGACCGGGCGACCGTATCCGAGCCATGTCCCGCGAGGCCGATCTCCGCGAGCGTGAGGGGACGTCCTAGCCGCCGCGACAGAGTCTCACGCAGGATGTCGGCTGCCCGGCCCCGGGGACGGGTACCAGCGACCCACATGGCGATGTGTGAGCGCTTGACGGTGAGGAGTTCGTCGACGCCAGCCTCTGCTGCGACGCGTACAACGGCGGCAGCCACTACGGGCTGCGACCAGCCCGTCTCCGCGATCACCGCAGCCAGTTCATCGTTCCTGCGCGCCATGCTGCGCCCCTGTTCACAAGAGAACAATCTTTGACGGGTTTGACGGCTTCGGGGCCCGAGTGGGGATGCCTATCCACCGCGAATCACGGTTCGCTGAGAGAACACGAAACCACCAACCGACAACGACGGGAGGGCAACTAGTGACTTTCAGTCACGCGGGTGACGATGAGGACACGTGCGTACGCGAGCGACTCGCACCTCCCATCGGAGTTCTTGCGGCAGCGGCTGTCACGTCTCGCCCCACAGGTCACCCCGCCTACTCCCAGACCCTCCCGCGCGAAGCGCGGAGCGCGGCAGTCGCCCGCAGGTTGGTTCGTACGGCGCTGACCCTCTGGGGCCTGGATCCGTTGATCGAGAACGCCTCTCTTGTCATCACCGAGCTGGTCTCTAACGCCGTCGATCACAGTCGACTTCAGGCGATCAGAGTGATCGTCTCTCGGCCCTCCGCTCATGAGGTCCGCGTGGGCGTGGTCGATCGCTCCAGGACCGTGCCGATCCTGGAGGCGGACTCCGACGGTGACGAGATCCGGGGCAGGGGACTGCTTCTGGTCGACACGCTCGCGGAGCGATGGGGCACCGAGCCGTACCGGTGGGGCAAGCAGGTTTGGGCTGAGTTGAAGGACGAGGGACTCTGTGAATGAAGGCGGGTGCATGGCGCGTGGGCCGTGGGAGCTCTCGTTTCCAGCGGAGCCACGGGAAGTTGCCGGGCTTCGTCGTGTTGTGCGACTTCATCTGAAGTTCTGGGGGCTGCCGAGACAGAGCGAAATGGCTCAGCTGTGTGTCAGCGAACTGGTCACGAACGTGATCCGCCACGTTGGTCTAGGGACCCCGACGACGCTTCGGCTGACAATGAACGGCACGTACTTGCGCATCGAGGTGAGCGATCCGGAGTGCTACGCGCTGCCGACACGGGCCACCGCCGTAGCCGAGTCTGAGTCGGGTAGAGGCCTGGTGCTGGTAGAGGGGGTCGCGGATCGTTGGGGAGTCCTTCTAGGGACGGACCACAAGGTGACGTGGTGTGAGATCGCTACGGATCTCACAGCGCCCAATGGCCATGGTGGCGGCATGCGTGTCGAGCGGGCGGAATCCATGATTTCTCTCTATGGCTCCGTTGCGTCTACCCGAGCGGTCAACGCGAGTCGGCTGGCCACTGCTGTGGCCAAGGAGGCCGTGGTTGATGTGATCGTTGACCTGCTCCACTGGATGGAGGCCCATGGGTACGACGCCGACGATGTCCTGGACGCCGCCCAGGTGCGCTTCGATGCCGGGCTGTGACGATCATCGACAACGCGACGAAGCCGTACGGGACCGTATCTGCGATGAGATGTTCTGATCTAGATTCTTCGCATGGGGATTCGAGACTTGCTCAGCGAGGTCGCGAGCACGTATGACCGTACGGCTGGTTCGAGGCGTGAGGTAAAGGGTCAGCAGGTTTTGCGCGGAGTCGCGGGCCGCACTGACCTCACCCTTCCACCGGGTTTCAGGGCTGAGGGGCATGGAGGGCAGACCACCCCGGCGGCGACTCCGTGGATCGGAATTTTTGATGAGCAAGGCATGCGCGACCCCAAGAAGGGTCTGTATCTCGCCTACATCTTCAGCGCCGACCTGAAGAACGTGACGTTGACCTTGCAGCAGGGGATTACCTGGCTGGAGGATCGACTGGGGAGAGGGCGCGCGCGTGAGGAGCACCTTCGTCACCATGCGGCGAGACTCCGTCGGGCTGTGAGGCGGAAGGAGCGTCTCGATTGGGTGGATGAACCAGACCTTAGGGACACTGCCGCGCGACCGAAGGCTTACGAGGCGGCCAGCGTTATCGCCAAGGTGTACGACACCGCCGCCTTGCCCAGCGACGTCGCGCTGTTGGAAGATCTCCTGCTCGGCGTCCGATCCCTCCGGCGGGCTGAAGAGTTCGATCACGTCTGGTGGACGAGCAACGACGCCCACGCGGTCCAGCTTGCCTACGATCTCAGTAGCCATGCTCGGCAGGTCACTGAATCAGCTGCGGACTTCGACCCGCTTGCTGACTTCCAACCGAAGGACAGTGGCGAGTACAGAGTGCAGATCAGCGCCCGCCAGCAGGTTAAGCAGCGAAGCCATGAGGATCTCGTCAAGGATTTTGGTCTCTACGCCGCAGACCGTGGTTATGTCCCCATCACACGGCTGCAGCACCCCAAGGATCTAGTGCTGCGACAGGGGAAGGAGCCTGAGGGGCATGGGCCGGAGTGGCTAGTCGAAGCGAAGATCGTCCGCCATGGAAATGCGACGGTGGCGGTACGCGAGGCGCTCGGGCAGCTTTTCGAGTACCGACACTTCCTCTACCGAGAACGGCCCGAGCCCTTCCTTATAGGCCTCTTCTCCGAGGAGATCGGTGTCTACGCCCCATACCTGGAGGATCAGGGAATCGCGTCGGTCTGGCGGTCCGACGAAGGATGGGACGGCTCTTCCAAAGCACGGGACTGGGGAATGACGACGGAGTAGCGTCGAATCAGCCTCGCTTCGTGACCCCGTGGCACTCCCCGTAAGTCCGCTCCGAACCGCACCAGCACGCAGAGGACTGCGCCGGCGGCCAAGCCGTCGCCCTGGCTCGGGCCGCCAGCGTCGTGGCGTATTGGGGGAGGAGGTCCGCGTTTGATGGGGGTGTGGATTCCGAGGCTGCGAAGGCTTCGTAGGAGGGGACCGTCGCGCGGACGATGCCCAGGTTCGGGGTGCCCGCCTGGGACAGTTCGCGGAGGGACGCTTCGATGTCCGTCAGGTGCGCCCTGTACGTGGGGTATTCGGCTTCCAGTTCCGGGTACGCCGCCAGGAGTTCGTCGAGTTCCGCTTCCGGCCAGTGCAGGACCGCCACCGGGAAGGGGCGGGACAGGGCCGTGCGGTAGGTGCCCAGTTCCGAGCGGAGGCGGGTGATCTCGGCCTGGAGTTCCGCCGGGTCCGAGGAGCCCAGCGACCAGAGGCGCTTCGGGTCGTGGAGCTCGTCCAGGGGGACGGCCGCCGTGTGGAGGCGGTCCGCCAGGGTGTCCCAGTCGTCGTGCGGCAGCGCCAGCATCCTGCGGATTCTGTGCCGGGTGATGAGGAGGGACTGGGTGGGGTGGGGGAGGGGGGTCGGCCCCTTGGTCAGGAGTTCCGCCGCTTCCGAGAGCGTTGACTCCGCCGCCTCCAGTTCGTCGTGGGCCTCCAGCGTCTCCGCCGTGATCTCCCAGGGGGCCGCGTCCGCGGGCCGGGCGCGTCGGACGCCGTCGATGATCGCCCGCGCCTCGGCCTCGTGGCCGTACTCCCAGAGGTTCGCCGCCTTCAGCGCCCTGATGAGGTGGGGGTCCGTGGGGGAGGAGGAGAGGAGGGAGTCGTAGAGGGCCGTCGCCCCCGGGCGGTCGCCCGCCAGTTCCCGGTGGGCCGCGGCCTGGAGGTACAGCGGTTCCCGGTCTCCCGGGTACTGCGCTGCCGTGCGCAGCAGGCGCTCGGCTTCGGTGATGTGGGCGGCAGGAGTGTCGGGGCGCATGCCCTCCACCGTACTGCTGTACGGGCCTGGAGAGTTGGCACCTCAGCGCTTATCGTGCCCCGCGTGCAGGACAGGGTTCGGGGCAGAGTGCGGGAGCGAGTGCCGGTCGTCGTCCAGGCGCGCGGACGGCGCCGTACGGGTGCCCGCGCGCTGTGGGTGTGTGCCGAGACCATCGTCACCTGCGGGGTTCTCGTCCTGCTCCTCGTCGTGCACCAGCTCTGGTGGACCAACCAGCAGGCCCGCGCCGAGGCCCGCGAGCAGGTGAGCGTTCTGGAGCGGGAGTGGGAGATCTCTCCCCCGGGCGGCGACGCGGGTGGCGATGTGGGGGCCGATGTCACGGCGGAGCCCGGGGAGCCCCGGGAGCCCGGTGACGTGGTCGGGGAGGGCGGCGGGTCCGTCGTCTCCGGTGCGCCTGTGGATTCCGGGGATTCCGGGCCCTCGCCTCGGGATTCCGCCGCCTCCTCGCACCGGACCCCTCCTCCCGCCCTCGACTCCCGTGTCTTCGCCATCCTCCGGATCCCCCGGCTCGGCATCGCCGCCCCCGTCGCCCGCGGCATCTCCAAGCGTTCCGTCCTCGACAAGGGGTACGTCGGGCATTACCCCGGCACCGCCGGTCCCGGGCTTCCCGGGAACTTCGCCCTCGCCGGGCACCGGAACACCCACGGCGAGCCCTTCCGGTACATCAACCGGCTCCGCGAAGGGGACCGCATCACCGTGCGGACCCGTGAGCGTACGTACACCTACCGCGTCGACCAGGTCCTCCCGCAGACCGCGCCCCGTGACGTCGGGGTCGTCCGGGCCGTTCCCCGGTCGCTCGTCAAGCCGTCCTACGGGTACTCCACCGCCGGGTCCTACCTCACCCTCACCACCTGCACCCCGGAGTTCAGCAGCGCCTACCGGCTCGTCGTCTGGGCGAAGCTGGTCCCGGCCGGGTGACCGGACGGGTGCCGGCGGTGATTGCCTGCGGGAGGATCAGCCGGCCTCCGGCGGCCGTCGTCGTGCCAGTACGAGGGTGATCGCGGCGCCGGTCAGGGCCAGGCCCGCCGAGACCAGGAGCGCCGTGTCCGGGCCCGCCGTCGTCAGCGCAAGGGTCAGGGCCACGCCCGCCGCGGAACCGATGTAGCGGGCGGTGTTGTTGGCGCCCGAGCCCATCGCCGCCCGCTCCGGGGGTACGGAGTCGACGGCGAGGCGGGGCAGCGCCGCGTTCAGGAGGCCACTGCCCGCGCCCGCCACCAGGAGGCCGGGGAGGAGGCGCGGCCAGGGGCCTTCCAGGCCTCCGAGGAGGGCCAGGACTCCCGCCGCCGACAAGGCGAAACCCAGGGTCAGTTGGTACGTGGCCGACAGCCGGCCCGCCAGGCGGCGCGCCTGGAGGGCCGCCGCGAACGCGGTGCCCGACCAGAGCACGAACAGCCAGGCCGCCCCCAGCGGCGACATCCCCGCCCCTCTCTGGAGCAGCGCGGGCACCACGCTGAACAGGCCGATCACCGCCAGACCCGTGAACAGCGCCCCCAGCGTCGACGCCAGGAACGCAGGCCGGCGCAGGAGCGCCAGGTCGACCATGGGCGTACGGCTCCGGTGCTCGACCGCCACGAAGACCGCGGTCAGTACTGCTGCCGCCAGGAAGAGGAGGCCCACCGGGGCGCGCAGCCAGCCGTCCCGGCCGAGGGTGAGCGCGGTGAGCAGTGCCGCCAGGGCAAGTCCGAGTGCGACTGCGCCCGGGATGTCGGGGCGGGTCCGCGCCGACCGCTGGGTGGTCTCGCGCGGGAGCCCGAAGGTCCCCGCCGCCGCGATCACCAGGGCGCCGAGGCCGAGGACCGCGTACGCCAGCCGCCAGTCCACCAGGCTCAGCGCGCCCGCGAGCAGCGGGCCGAGCGCGATGCCGCCGCTCACCGACGCGCCCCAGATCCCGGTCGCCCTGATCCGGTCGCGGCCCGAGGGGTACGCGTCGGCCAGCAGGCCCAGGCTGCCCGCGAGGACCGCCGCGCTCGCCGCGCCCTGTGCGACGCGGGCGAGGGTGAAGGTGAGCGTGGAGCCGGTGAGGGCGCCGAGGCCGGTGGTGACGCCGAGGGCGAAGGTGCCGAGGAGGAAGACCCGGCGCCGTCCGTGCGCGTCGGCGAGGCTGCCGGCCACCAGGAGGAGGACGGCGAGGCCGAGCGGCGTGCCGTTGAGCAGCCAGGCGCGGGCCGATTCCGGGGTCCCGAAGGCGGCGGCCGTGTCGGGGAGCGTGACCATCGGGGCCGTGTAGTTCATCAGCGCGACGGCCGTGGCGGCGCCGGTGACGGCGAGCGTGGCGGACGGGCGGGGCGCTCGTTTGCTTCGCGCGGGTGCTCGGGGGGTGGTGACGAGCTCGGGCATGGCAGGGACCTCCACCCGTCAGTCGATGCGACACCGTTGGTTCGGTGAATGAACCCAAGCTAGCAGCTAGGTTCGTTCACTGAACCTTGAATGGGTACGATGGGGCCATGGCTCTCGGCAAGGACTACGCCCACCAGCAGTGCTCCATCGCCCGCGCCCTTGAGGTCGTCGGCGAGCGCTGGACCCTCCTCGTCGTCCGCGACGCCTTCTACGGCGTCCGCCGCTACAACGACTTCCTCGTCCACCTCGGCGTCCCCCGCGCCGTCCTCGCCGCCCGCCTCCAGGCCCTCGTCGAGGCCGGCGTCCTCGACAGGCGGCGCTACCAGGAGTCGCCCCCGCGTGACGAGTACGTGCTCACCGAGCGCGGCCTCGCCCTCTGGCCCGTCCTGCGCTCCCTCGGCGCCTGGGGGCGGGCCGAGGTCCCCGGAGCCGTACCGGTGCGCCACTTCCACCACGCCGCCTGCGGCACCGAGCTCGGCCCGTACGGTGAATGCCCCGCCTGCCGCGTCCCCGTGCCGCCCGCCGACGTCGAGATGCGGCCCGGCGTCGGGCTCGACCCGGATCCGGGCGACCCGGTCGGCCGCGCCCTGCTCCGGCCCCGCCGGCTGCTCCTGCCCGTTGCCCCTCTCGATTCCTCCGGGCGCGGGAACTCCTGATCGAGCCCGTGCGTCTTCTGGGTGGGAAAGACCGAGTGAAGTGCTGGGAGGGGGTGGTGAGATGACTGTCGGGAGCCTGCTCCTGCGCGTGCTCGCGCCGCTCTTCTTCCTCCTCGCCCTCGCCGGCCTCCTCCTCTCCGACGGCGCGGGCCTCGCCGCTGTCGTCCTCGCCGCGACGTCCGTCGTCTGCGCTCTGATCGGCGCCCCGACGGCTCCCGCCGTCCCGGCGACCCGCGTGCGTACGGCGATACGTGACCGCGAGCGGCGTACCGCCTTCCTGCCGCAGCGTGATCCCGACGCCGCCGGCCGCCGGAGACCCCGAGCTCCCGGCCGTCCCCTCCCGACGGCCGCGTAGGGAGCCCACGCCGGAGCCCGACGCACACCGGAAGGTCCTCACGCGGATCCGTCATGCCGAGACCCGAATCTCTCCCGGCACGACGAGACCCCACGGAGGGCTCCCTTGTCCGTCTTCGCTTCCCTGGTCGAGCGGCTCGCCGACCTGCTCCAGCCGCTCTTCGCCACCACCGCCACGGCCGCCGCGATCATCCTCTTCACGATGCTCGTACGCCTCGCGGTCCACCCGCTGTCCCGGGCGGCTGCCCGCGGCCAGAAGGCCCGCACCCGGATCGCCCCGCAGCTCGCCGCCCTCCGCAGGAAGCACGCCAAGAACCCCGAGCGCCTCAAGAAGGCGATGCTGGAGCTGCACGCCAAGGAGAAGGTCTCGCCCTTCGCCGGAATCCTGCCCAGCCTCCTCCAGGCGCCCGCGTTCCTGCTGATGTACCACCTGTTCTCCGGTGACCGGATGGCCGGGCACGCGCTCTTCGCCGCCCCGCTCGGCGACCACTGGGCCGACGCGCTCTCCCACGGCGGCGTGTCCGGCCCGGCGGGGCGGGTCTATCTCGTCCTCTTCGCGGTCGTCACCGCCGTGGCCGTCTTCAGCTACCGCCGCACGAAGCGGCAGCTCGCCGCCCAGCCCCTCGACCTGGGACAGCCCACGCCCGGCGCGGGCGCGATCGCCAAGGTGATGCCGCTGCTCTCCTTCGCCACCCTGATCACCGTCGCCGTCGTCCCCCTGGCCGCCGCCCTCTACGTCGTCACCAGCACCACCTGGAGCGCCGTCGAGCGGGCGTTCCTCTTCCGGGAAGAGAAGGAACCGACGGGCGGGAAGCGGTCCTCCAGCACCGTTGCTACTCGCGCGTAAGGGTCCAGTGCGTGAACGGGGTCTTGCAGAGCGACCCGATGTCTTGGAGGATCGACCAATCCTCCGATGGCCGCACTCCATCGGCCGGGGCACCCTCAGGGCCCTTCCGGGCCCACCTCGACCACCGGGAGAAGACCATGAAGCTGCTGCGTGTAGGCCCGCCGGGAGCCGAGCGTCCCGCCCTGCTCGACCAGGGCGGCACCCTCCGCGACCTGTCCGCACTGGTCGACGACATCGACGGAAAT
Organism: Streptomyces sp. NPDC058650; assembly: GCF_042717315.1. NCBI lineage: Bacteria > Bacillati > Actinomycetota > Actinomycetes > Kitasatosporales > Streptomycetaceae > Streptomyces > Streptomyces sp. NPDC058650. The sequence continues at coordinate 387,937 of NZ_JBHXRL010000008.1, read as the reverse complement.
CTGCTCGCCGACGCCGGCACGCTCGACCGGATCCGGGGCGCGGCCGGGGCCGGTGTGCTGCCCGAGCTCGACGGGACCGGGCTGCGCGTCGGCCCGCCGGTCGGCCGGATCGGCAAGGTCGTGTGCATCGGGCTGAACTACCACGGCCACGCCGCCGAGACCGGCCAGGCCACCCCGGCCGAGCCCGTCGTCTTCCTCAAAGCCGCCGACACCGTCGTCGGCCCGGACGACACCGTGCTCGTGCCGCGCGGCTCGGTCAAGACCGACTGGGAGGTGGAGCTCGCGATCGTCATCGGCCGCACCGCCCGCTACCTGGAGACCGACGAGGAGGCCCTCGCGCACGTCGCCGGCTACGCGGTCGCCCACGACGTCTCCGAGCGCGAGTGGCAGATCGAGCGCGGCGGCACCTGGGACAAGGGCAAGAACGCCGAGACGTTCAACCCGCTCGGTCCCTGGCTCGTCACCGCCGACGAGGTGCCCGACCCGCAGGCCCTCTCCCTCCGCCTCTGGGTCAACGGCGAGCTCAAGCAGGACGGTCACACCGCCGACCAGATCTTCCCGGTCGCGGAGGTCGTCCGGTACGTCAGCCGGTTCATGACCCTCTACCCGGGCGACATCATCAACACCGGCACGCCCGCCGGCGTCGCCATGGGGCAGCCGGAGCCCAAGCCGTACCTGCGCCCCGGTGACGTCGTCGAGCTGGAGGTCGAGGGGCTCGGCCGGCAGCGGCAGGAGCTCAAGAGCGCCTGAGGACGGAGTGCGGGCCGCCTGACGGTGGCTTGAACACTCTGGCGTGAAAATGGCGGCGCCCCGCGTGGGGCGTCGCCATTTTCGTGTGCTTTTTTGCATATTGCCCCCTATGGAACGAGACACGCACGACCGGCGGCCCGCCCGGCGCCGCCTCGCCGTCATCGCCGCGGCCACGGTCGGGGCCACCGCCCTGGTCGGCGCGCTGGCCGTCAACGGCTTCGCCGATCCACTCCCCGGCGGCCTCGGCCCCTGCCTGCCGGGCAACTGCCCCCCCGACGGCTACCCCCCCATCAACAGCGGCGGCGTCGTCTACCGCGACAACAACATCAACATCTTCGTGGGGGGCGACTTCCTCGTCCGCGAGGCCGCGGCCGAGGCCGAGGGCAAGGTCGTCGTCCTCGGCGGCTTCGACCAGGACAAGCGCGCCGGCGTCTCGAGCGTCTACAACGTCGGCATTGTCGGAGCCGGCTCGCGCATCCCGCCCGACGACGGCACCGACTTCCTCACCGTCGGCAAGGACCTGACAGTGGCCTCCGGCGAGTCCCTCCTCGCCGAGGAGGGCGCCGTCAAGGGCCTCGTACGGTACGGGGGCGTCCTCTCCGGGACGGTGAACCCCACCCCGGTCCACGACGCCAAGGCCGCCGACCCGTACACCGCCCTCCGGGGGCAGCTCACCGACGCCAGCCAGTGCTACGCCTACGTGAACGGCGCCTCCCGCACCGCCACCGGCACCGCCTCCAACAACAACACCGAGACCCTCTTCACGGGTGACGGCACGTCGGCGCTCCAGGTCTTCAACGCCGACTTCGACCTGGAGTCGGCGAGCGGCGGGCAGCAGGGCATCCGCTTCGCGAACATCCCCGCCCACGCGACCGTCCTCGTCAACGTCCTCGGCGCCGACCGCACCGTCGACACGTACATCGACGGGCTGCCGGACGGGCTGCGCGACCGCGTCCTGTGGAACTTCCCGGACGCGACCACGGTCAAGTTCGAGGGCACGGCCCAGTTCGCGGGCAGCGTGCTCATCGGCAACCAGGCCAGCACGGCGACGGTCACGATGCCGGGCACGAACGGCCGGTTCTTCACCACCGGCAATCTGACGCACGCCTCGGAGACCGACGGCGGCGGCGGCCAGGAGATGCACGCCTACCCGTTCAACGGCGACCTCCCGTCCTGCGCGGATGCCACGCCCACCCCGACGCCGACGGACCCCACGCCGACGCCGACGGACCCGACGCCCACGCCGACGGATCCCACACCGACCCCGACGGATCCCACGCCGACCCCGACGGATCCCACGCCGACGCCGACGGACCCGACCCCCACCCCGACGGACCCGACGCCGACCCCGACCGACCCCACCCCGACACCCACCGACCCCACGACCGGCGGTTCGACCGGCGGAGACTCGGGCGGCGACTCGGGTGGTCACACGTCGGGCGGGCACACGGGCGGCGGTGACACCGGCGGTTACGGCGACTCGGGCGGCAACCACGGCCCGAACGGGGGCGGCGAACTGCCCGAGACCGGCGCAGGCACCGGGAAGATCGTCATGGGTGTCACCGCGGCCGGCCTCGCCCTCGGCGGCGGGATCCTCGTGACCGTCAGCCGTCGCCGGCGTCGTACGAACTGAGCAGTCGCTCCAGTGCCTCGACGACCAGCGCGTGGTCCTCGGCCTGCGGCAGGCCCGAGACCGTGACCGAACCGATCACCCCCGCGCCCTCGACCGCGACCGGGAACGAGCCGCCATGGGCGGCGTACCGGTCGGGGTCGAGGCGCGAGGACGCCTCGAAGGTCGTCCCCTTGGCGCGGAACCGGGCGCCGACCAGGAACGAACTCGCGCCGTACCGCTCGACGACCCGCCGCTTACGGCCGATCCAGGCGTCGTTGTCCGCGCTGGACCCCGGTAGCGCGCAGTGGAACAGCTGCTGCGCGCCCCGCCGGATGTCGATCGCGACGGGTGCCCGCCGTTCCCGGGCCAGGCCGACGAGGAGGGTGCCGAGCGTCCAGGCGTCCTCGTACGTGAAGCGGGGGAGGACCAGGCGGGCCTCCTGCGCCTCCAGTTCGGGGATCTCGCTCACAGGGCCACCGTGATTCCCTCGCGGGCCGACCGCTTCGCCGCCTCCAGGACGTCGAGCGCGGCGGCGGCCTCGTGCGCGGTGACCGGGTTCTCTCCGGTGCCGCGGAGGGCGGCGGCGACGGCCGCGTAGTACGCCGGGTAGGCGCCGGGCAGCGACGGGACCGGGGTGCCGCCGCCGGTCAGCGGTGACTCCCCGGAGCCGAGCCGGCCCCAGAGCTCCTCCGGTTCCCCACCCCAGACCGTGCCCGGCACGGGCCGCAGGCCCTCGCGCAGGGCGGCCTCCTGCGGGTCGAGCCCGTACTTCACGAACCCCGCGCGCTGCCCGAGCACCCGGAAACGGGGACCGAGCTGGGCGGTGGTGGCGCTCACGTACAGATGGGAGCGGACCCCGTTGGCGTGCGTGACCGCGAGGAACGTGTCGTCGTCGGCGGCGGCGCCCGGGCGGCGTACGTCCGACTCGGCGTACACCGAGACGGCCGGGCCGAAGAGCACGAGGGCCTGGTCGACGACGTGGCTGCCCAGGTCGTACAGCAGCCCGCCGATCTCCTCGGGCGCGCCCGACTCCCGCCAGCCGCCCTTGGGCTGCGGGCGCCAGCGCTCGAAGCGGGACTCGAAGCGCTGGACCTCGCCGAGCGCGTCCTCGTCGAGGAGGCGGCGGAGGGTCAGGAAGTCGTTGTCCCAGCGACGGTTCTGGAAGACCGAGAGCAGCAGGCCCCGCTCCTCGGCGAGGGCGGCGAGGCCGCGCGCCTCGGCGGCGGTCCCGGCGAGCGGCTTGTCGACGACGACCGGGATGCCGGCCTCCAGGGCGGCGGTCGCGACCGCGACGTGCGTCTTGTTGGGGGAGGCGACGACGACCAGGTCGAGCTCGTCCGCCGCCCCTCGCTCCCACAGCTCCTCGGGGGAGGCCACGACCCGTACGCCGGGGTGGGCGGCGCGGGCCTCGGCGGCCCGCTCCGGATTGCCCGTGGTGACGGCGGCGAGGACGAGGTCCTCGGAGGCGGCGATCAGCGGGGCGTGGAAGACGGAGCCCGCGAGGCCGTAGCCGACGAGTCCGACGCGGAGCGGGGTGCGAGGGGTACGGGGGTCGGTGCCAGTCATGCGCCTCACTTAAGCAACGCTGTTGCCAAAGTGCAAGCGACCGCGACAATGGGGGCGTGAAGAGGGAGCAGAGGTATCCGAGGGGCCTGAGCGGCGTGAACGTACCGGCGCTGCGCAGCCACAACGCGGCGCTCGTGCTCGACCTCCTGCGCACGGCGGGGGAGACGGGGATCAGCCGCCTGGAGCTGGCCGAGAGGACCGGTCTCACCCCGCAGGCCGTCAGCAAGATCACCGCCAGGCTCCGGGCGGAGGGCCTCGCGGCGGAGGCGGGCCACCGTGCCTCGACGGGCGGAAAGCCCCGCACGGTCCTGCGCCTGGTGCCCTCCGCCGGGTACGCGGTCGGCGTCCACCTCGACCGCGACGAGCTGACGACCCTCCTGACGGACCTCGCGGGCACGGTCGTGTCCCTGCGCCGCCGCCCGGTCGACCTGGGGGAGGGGGCGGGGCCGGTCCTGGACGCGGTGACGGGCGAGGTGCGGGCGCTGCTCACGGAGGGGGCGGGTGAGCCCCTCGGGGCTGGTGAGTCCACCGGGAGCGGTGGGTCGGCCAGGGCTGGTGAGTCCACCGGGGTCGGTGAGTCGGCCGGGGCCTGTGAGTCAGCCGGGGTCGGTGAGTCGGCCGGGGCTGGGGAGTCCGCCGGGGCTGGCGAGTCCGCCGGAGCCAGGGAGTCCGCCGGGGCCGCCGGGGCGGCTGAGTCCGTCGAGGTCGGGGAGTCGGTCGAGGTCGGGGAGTCCGCCGGTCCCGTCCTCGGAGTCGGCGTCGCCATGCCCGGGCCCCTGGACCATCGCGCCGGCGTGCCCGGCCGCGTGACCGGCTTCCCCTCCTGGGACGGGTATCCGGTACGGGACGAGCTGACCCGGCGTCTCGGGCTGCCCGTCGTCCTCGACAAGGACACGAACGCCGCCGCCCTCGGCCTCGCCCTGCGCCCCGCCGCCGCCGGCTCCTTCGCCTATGTCCACCTCGGTACGGGGCTGGGCGCCGGCCTCGTCCTCGGCGGCGCGCCGCTGCGCGGGGACAGGACCGGGGCGGGCGAACTCGGGCACCAGACCGTCCAGCTCGACGGGCCCCCGTGCGACTGCGGCGGGCGGGGCTGCCTGGAGGTCCTCTGCCTCGCGGCGGTCGCGCGCGGCGAACTCGCCGAGGCCGCGCGGATCCTCGGCGCGGGCGCGGCCAACCTCGTACGGCTCCTCGACATCGATCAGGTCCTGCTGGGCGGGCGGGTGGTGCTCGGCGCGCCGGAGGTGTTCGCCGACGGGGCCCGGGAGGTCCTCGCCGGGCTCGGGCTCCCGACGCCGGTCGCCGTGGCCGCGGCCCCCCAGGCGGTGGCGGTGGGCGCGGCGTGGCTCGTTCTCGCTCCGATCTTCGGACAATAGGCTGATCGGGCGGATTGCTCGGGCCGTCCGGGGGCGCGTGCGGTGTCGCTGCCCGGCCCGCCCGCCCGGGCGTGGCAGCGTCGCGGCCGACCCGTACGCCCGCGAGCAGCAAAGGCAGCCACCCCATGGCACCCGCCCCCCTGCGCCAGCGCACCGCCCTCGCCGTGACCGTGACCCTGGCCGCGTCGGCGAGAGCGACCGCGAAGACGGCGGCCGTCTCGGCGGCCACCGCAACCGCGGCCCTCGCCCTCACGGCCCCCGCCCTCGCGACCCCTGGCCCAGCGGCGGCCCCGGTCCCAGCGGCGGCCCCGGCCCCGAAGGCGCTCGCGAAAGCCCCGGCCCCAGGGGACGCCACTCCGGAGGCGATCGCCGCAGCGACCACGACCCTCAGCGCCCCAGCCTTCAGTGCCCGCGTCCTCGGCGAGCCCGCCCTCAGTGCCCCCGCCCTCAGTGCCCCCGCCCTCAGTGCCCGCGCCCTCAGTGCCCGCGTCCTCGGCGAGCCCGCCCTCAGTGCCCGCGTCCTCGGCGAGCCCGCCCTCAGTGCCCCCGCCCTCAGCGAGCCCGCCCTCAGTGCCCGCGCCCCCGGTGCCCGCGCCCTCAGCGAGCCCGCCCCCGGCGCCCCCGCCCCCGGCGCCCCGCCCCCCGGCGCAGCCGCCCCCGCCCCAAGCACCTCCGCGTCCCCCGCCCTCAACGCCCCCGCGCCCGACGCCCCGGCCCCCGTCGTGCCCGCCCCCGACCCGCCCGCCCCCTCCTGCGGTACGGCGGCCGACGGCGGGTTCCCGCTCGCGACCCGGATCCACGGCGGCCCGGACGACTACGCCGCCGGCGGCCCCCTCCAGGCCTGGAAGCTCGACCTCACGAACGCCACCGACGCGTCCTGCACCGGCGTCCACCCCGTCCTCGTCCTCGCCGACCGGGACCGCGCCCTCCGGCCCGCCCAGATCCGCTTCGAGTTCTACGACGCGGGGTCGGCCCGCTGGTGGCCCGTGGTGTTCGAGACGACCGAGGCGGCCGAGAACGTGGGCGTGTTCGCCGACTTCGGCGGCTTCGCGGTCCCCGCGGGCCGGACCCTCACCGTGCCCGTACGGCTGGCGTTCCGCGAGGACACCGCCCCCGACGAGGTCGTCGTGAGCGCGGCGGTCGTCCAACGCCGGGGCGCCGACGGCGACTGGGTCGGCGCGTCCGGCGACTACCGCCTGACGGTCGGCCCCGCCGCACCCGACGGATCCGGTACCCCCGAGCCGACCGCCGAAGCGGCCGAGCCTCCGGCCCGGACCCCCGCGGAGCCGAAACCGAAGGTCCCGAAGGACGCGGACGCCACCGCCCCGAGCCGTGAACTCGCCCACACCGGACGGGAGTCCGGCGAGGACGCCCTCGCCCTCGCCCCGTTCGCCGCCGCGCTCGCCCTGCTCGGCGCCGGCCTCGTCCGTACCGCCCGCCGTACGGTCCGGCGGACCGCCCGCAGCGCCGTCCGCGGTACCGCCGGCGGTACCGTCCGCGCCCCCCGGCGCCCCCGGCACCCCTGAGCCACGTTCCGTACACCTCCCCGTTCATCACCGTCTGCGACGATCCCTCCGTGAACTACCAGACCGCCCCCGCCGACCCCGGCGCCCCCGTCCGTTCCGGCGTTCCCGAGCACGGCAGGGTTCCCAAGTACTACGCCGTGAAGGCCAAACTCGCCCTGCTCGTCGACGAGTTGGGGGAGGGTGGGCTGCTGCCCACCGAGCGTGACCTCGCCGTCCGGTACGAGGTGTCCCGCGAGACCGTCCGGCAGGCGCTGCGCGAACTGCTCCTGGAAGGCAGGGTGCGCCGCCAGGGCCGGGGCACGGTCGTCGCGGGCCCCAAGCTCGAACAGCCCCTCTCGCTCGCCAGCTACACGGAGGGCGTCCGCCGGCAGGGCCGCCGCCCCGGCCGCAGCCTGATCTCCCTCGACCGCTTCCCCTGCCCGGAGGCGCTCGCGCCGGAGATCGGCGCCGAACGCGGCGAGCCCGTCTGGCACATGGAGCGCGTGCTGCTCGCCGACGACGAGCGGGTCGGCCTGGAGAGCACGTACGTCACCGAGGCCCGCGCCCCCCGCCTGGACGTCGACTTCGACCCGGACTCCTCCTTCTACGCCTACCTCCACGACCACCTCGGCGTGACCTTCGGCGACGCCGACGAGCGGATCGAGACCGTGCTCGCGACCCCGCGCGAGGCCCTGCTCATCGGCACCCCGCCCGCACTGCCGATGCTGCTGCTCCACCGCGTCTCCCGGGACACCTCGGGGCGCCCCCTGGAGCGGGTCCGCACCCTCTACCGCGGCGACCGGTTCAGCTTCACGGCGCACCTGGGCCGCCAGGACTGACCGCGACCACTGGCACACCTGGGCCGCCAGGGCTGACCGCGACCACTGGCGCACCTGCGCCGCCAGGACTGACCCTCACGGCCCCCCCGCCCGTAGGCCCCGCACCCCACCAAATATCACGGAACGATAACGGGTCTGGTCCAAGCTTGTCGGGCCGTTCACCGTCCCGTTGCCCACCGGATCCGCCCAAGCCACCCGCCGCCACGACCGTTTCGGCCATGAAGGTGATCGTCGTAGGAGCCGGCGTGGTGGGAACCATGCACGCCTGGCACGCAGTGGAACGCGGCCATGAGGTCGTACACATCGAGCGCGAGGCGGAGGCGCGCGGAGCATCCCTCCGCAACTTCGGCCAGATCTGGGTGAGCGGACGCGCGGGCGGGGAGGAGCTCGACACCGCCCTGCGCGCCCGCGAACTGTGGGAGGGCATCGGGGCCCGCGTCCCCGGGCTCGGCTTCCGGGCCATCGGCTCCCTCACCCCCGTACGCAACGACCTGGAACTGGCCGTCGCCGAGGCCGCCCTCGCGCGGCCCGACGCCGCCGCCCGCGGCTACAAGCTGCTGACGGCGGACGAGGCCCGCGCGGTCAACCCCGCCCTCCGAGGGGCGTTCGAGGCCGCCCTCTGGTGCGAGCGGGACGCGGCCGTCGAGCCGCGACTCGCCCAACTCGCCCTCCGCGAGGCGCTGCTGGCCACCGGGAAGTACACCTTCCTGCCGAACCGCGAGGTCCGGGACGTCGTCGGCAGGGGCGCCGTCCGCGACGACCGGGGCGAGACGCACACCGGCGACGCCGTCGTCCTGTGCACCGGCGCCTGGCTCTCCGGCCTCGTCCGCGAGGTCGCCGGCGAGATACCCGTCCGCCGGGTCCGGCTCCAGATGATGCAGACCGAGCCCCTCGGCGAGCCGCTCACCACCTCCGTTGCCGACGCCGACTCCTTCCGCTACTACCCGGCGTACGCCTCCGAGGCGCTCGACGCGCTCAACTCCGGTCAGCCGCAGGACCCGACCGCCGCCGCCCACAAGATGCAGCTCCTCATGGTGCAGCGGCTCGACGGCGGACTGACCATCGGCGACACCCACGAGTACGAGCACCCCTTCGCCTTCGACACCCTCGAAGACCCCTACGAGCACCTCACCCGCGTCGTCGAGTCCTTCCTCGGCCGACCGTTGCCGAAGGTCAAGCGCCGCTGGGCCGGGGTGTACGCGCAGTGCGTCGACACCAGCCGGGTCGTGCACCGCCAGCAGGTCGGCGACGGCGTGTGGCTGGTGACCGGGCCCGGCGGGCGCGGCATGACCTGCTCGCCCGCCATCGCCGAGACGACCGCGAACGAACTGGGCTGGTGACACCGATGACCGAGAACAACCCGATGAACCTCGTCGTCCTCGACATGGCCGGGACGACCGTCGCCGACGGCGGCCTCGTCGAGCGGGCCTTCGGAGCCGCCGCCGAGCGCCTCGGCGAGGACCCCGCCACGATGATCGACTACGTCCGCGCCACCATGGGCGAGTCCAAGATCTCCGTCTTCCGCCACCTCTTCGGCGGCGACGAGAACCGCGCCCAGCAGGCCAACCTCGCCTTCGAGGAGGCCTATGGGGAGCTCGTCTCCGGCGGCCTGATCGCGCCGATCCCCGGCGCCGCCGAGGCCGTCGCCACGCTCAAGGAGCAGGGCAGGACCGTCGTCCTCACCACCGGCTTCGCCAGGGTCACCCAGGACGCCATCCTCGACGCCCTCGGCTGGCGCGACCTCGTCGAGCTGACCCTCTGCCCGGCCGACGCCGGCGGCCGGGGCCGCCCCTACCCGGACATGGTCCTCGCGGCCCTCCTCCGTACGGGCGCGGTCGACGACGTCCGGCGGATCGCGGTCGCGGGCGACACCTCGTACGACATGCTCAGCGGCTCCCGCGCGGGCGCCGGGATCGTGGCGGGCGTCCTCACCGGCGCCCACGGAGAGCTCGCCCTCGAGGAGCACGGCGCCACCCACGTCATCGCCTCGATCGCCGAACTCCCCGCACTCCTCCGGGAGCTGGAGGCATGAACAGCGGCATCCGCTTCGAGGGCGTCTCCGTCGCGTACGGCGGCACCACCGTCCTGGACAGTCTCGACCTGACCGTCGAACCCGGCGAGGTCATGGCCCTCCTCGGGCCCTCGGGATCCGGCAAGACGACCGCGCTGCGGGCCGTCGCCGGGTTCGTGCGGCCGGCCTCCGGGCGGGTGTTCATCGGCGGCCAGGACGTCACCGCCCTCCCGCCGTACAAGCGCGGCATCGGCATGGTCGTCCAGCAGTACGCCCTCTTCCCGCACCTGCGCGTCGACGCCAACGTCGCCTTCGGCCTCAAGGCCCAGAAGGCGCCCAAGGCCGAGATCCCGGCCCGGGTCGCCGAGGCCCTGGAGATGACGGGCATGGCCGCGTACGCGCGCCGCTACCCCCGCGAACTCTCCGGCGGGCAGCAGCAGCGCGTCGCCATCGCCCGCGCCCTCGCGATCCGGCCGCGCGTCCTCCTCCTCGACGAACCGCTCTCCGCCCTCGACGCCCAGCTCCGCTCCGGCATGCTCGCCGAACTGGCCAGGCTGCACCGAGAGTTGCCCGACGTGTCGATCCTGTACGTCACCCACGACCAGGTCGAGGCGCTCACCCTCGCCGACCGGATCGCCGTCATGGACAAGGCTCGGCTCCAGGACTGCGGCACCCCGCAGGACCTGTACCGGCGCCCGCGTACGGAGTTCACGGCGTCGTTCGTCGGCAACGCCAACCTGCTGCCGGTGACGGTCGGCGCGGACGGGGTGGCCTTCGCGGGCACCGAGCTGAAGGTCCCCACGGACCGGGTCGCCTCCGGCGCGAGCGCCACCCTCTGCGTCCGCCCGCACCTGGTCGGCCTCGGCGAAGGACCGAACGCGCTCCGGGGCCGCGTCACCGAAGTCCAGTGGCGCGGCTCCACCCACCGGCTGTACGTCGAGGTCGGCGGCCACCGCGTGAAGGCGGACGTGCGGGAACTCCGCGAGACCCCGGCGCTCGGCACCGAGGTCACGCTCCACTTCGCCCCGCAGGACGCGGTGCTGCTCGGCGCGGGGGTGACCGATGGATAGGGGGCGTCTCGTCGACAGGACGCCCCCTGGCGCCATGAGGATCGTCGCCCCGGCGGCGACGGCCACGAGGACGCCCCGCTCCCTCCCCGCCTGGGTCTGGGCACTGCCCCCCGTCGCCGTCCTCGCGCTCGTCTTCCTCTACCCCCTCGCGCTGGTCGTCCAGGAGTCCCTGGCGCCCGGCGCCTACGCCGACGTCTTCGCCTCCGAGTCCTTCCGCGAGGCCCTCGTCACCACCGTGTGGCTCGCCGTCGCCTCCACGGTCGGCTGCCTCGTCCTCGGCTTCGCGCTCGCGCTCGTGATCGCCTTCGTGCCCTTCCCCGGCGGGAAGGCGGTGGCCAAGTTCATCGACGTCTTCCTCTCCTTCCCGTCGTTCCTGATCACGCTCGCCCTGCTGTTCCTCTACGGCACGGTCGGCATGGCCAACGGCGTCTGGACGGACGTCACCGGCGACCCGACCGGCCCCTTCCAGTTCCTGACCACGCCCTGGGGCGTCCTCCTCGCCGAGATCACGTACTTCACGCCGTTCGTGATGCGCCCGCTCCTCGCCGCGTTCTCGCAACTGGAGACCGCCCAGCTGGAGGTGGCGTCCTCCCTCGGCGCGAGGCCGATCCGCGTCATCCGGCAGGTGATCCTGCCCGAGGCGCTGCCGGCGCTCGCCGCCGGCGGCAGCCTCGTCCTCGTCATGTGCCTCAACGAGTTCGGGATCGTCCTCTTCACCGGCGCCAAGGGCGTCACGACCCTCCCGATGCTCGTCTACAGCAAGGCGATCCTCGAATCCGACTACGCCGCCGCCTGCGTCGTCGCCGTCGTCAACGTCGCGCTCTCCGTCGGCCTCTACGTCCTCTACCGGGGGGTGAGCCGCCGTGCTGGTGCATAGCCGGACCGGCAAGTGGACGGCGTGGGCGCTGTTCGCGGTCCTCTTCGTCCCCCTCTTCGCCCTGCCCCTGCTCGTCATCGTCGCCGCCTCGTTCTCCACCCACTGGTCCGGCGCCTTCCCCTCCGGCCCCACCACCGCCCACTACACGGCGGCCGTGCGCGGGGAATCCCTCCAGGCGCTCACCACCAGCCTGGTCACCGCCGTCACCGCGAGCGTGATCGCCCTGACCGTCGGCACCTGGGCGGCGCTCGCGTCCACCGCGATGGGCAAGCGGGGCCGCCGGATCCTCGACGCGCTGTTCATGCTGCCGGTCGCCGTGCCGTCCGTCGTCGTCGGACTCGCCGTCCTCGTGGCCTTCTCACAGCCGCCGGTACTCCTCAACGGCACGCGCTGGATCGTGATCCTCGCGCACACCGTGCTCGTCACGGCCTTCGCCCACCAGTCGGTCTCGGCGGCCATCCGCCGCCTCGACCCGATGTACGAGCAGGCGGCGGCCAGCCTCGGCGCCCGCCCCTCGTACGTCCTGCTCCGCGTGCGGCTCCCGCTGCTGCTGCCGTCCCTGAACGCGGCGGCCGGGCTCTGCTTCGCCCTGTCCATGGGCGAGCTGAGCGCCACGATGATGCTCTACCCGCCGGACTGGCTGCCGCTTCCGGTGCTCATCTTCACGGCCACCGACCGGGGTTCGCTCTTCACCGGTTCGGCACTCGCCGTGGTCCTCATGGCCGCGACCCTGCTGGCCCTGCTCGCGGTCTCCCGCATCCGCACCAGAGCTTCCTTCCGCTAGCCACACAGCCACACAGCCACACAGTCCCGCAGTCCCGCAGTCCCGCAGCGCCGTAGCCCCGCAGTCCCGCCCGTCACCAGGAGAGAACGACGTTATGCGTACGTACGCCAAGCCGATCGCCGCCGTCACCGGCGCCCTCGCCCTCGCCTCCACGCTCACCGCCTGCGGCGGCTCCTCCGCTGCCTCCGACGAGAAGATCGTCACCGTCTACAGCGCCGACGGCCTCAAGGGCGAGGCGGGCGACGGCTGGTACGACAAGGTCTTCAAGGACTTCGAGAAGAAGACCGGCATCAAGGTCAAGTACGTCGAGGGCGGCTCCGGCGAGATGGTGCAGCGCGCCCTCCGCGAGAAGAGCAACACCCAGGCCGACGTCATCGTGACCCTGCCGCCCTTCATCCAGCAGGCCGACTCCAAGGGCCTGCTCCAGGCGTACGAGCCCCAGGGCGCCGACCAGGTCGGCGGCGGCGACAAGTCCGGCGACGGCAAGTGGACCTCGGTCGTCAACAACTACTTCGGCTTCATCCACAACAAGAAGGAGCTGCCCGCCGCCCCCAAGAGCTGGGAGGAGCTGCTCGACGCGAAGTACAAGAACAAGCTCCAGTACTCGACCCCCGGCGTCGCGGGCGACGGCACCGCCGTCCTCATCAAGGCCATGCACGACTTCGGCGGCCAGGAGCCGGCCATGGAGTACCTGAAGAAGCTCCAGGCCAACAACGTCGGCCCGTCCTCCTCCACCTCCAAGCTCGCCCCGAAGGTCGACAAGGGCGAGCTGCTCGTCGCCAACGGCGACGTCCAGATGAACTTCGCCCAGGCCCGGTCCATGCCGAACCTCGGCATCTGGTTCCCGGCGAAGGGCGCCGGCAAGCCGACCACCTTCGCCCTGCCGTACGCGGCGGGCCTGGTCGACAAGGCCCCGCACGCCGACAACGGCAAGAAGCTCCTCGACTTCATGCTGAGCGAGCAGGCCCAGCGCGAGGTCAGCGCGATCGGCGGCGGCTTCCCGGCCCGCAAGGACGTCAAGCCCACCGACGCCAACGCGATCGAACTCGCCAAGCTCCTCGAAGGCGTCGAGATCTTCGAGCCGGACTGGGCCGACATCGACAAGAACCTCAAGACGTACGTCGACGGATGGAAGTCCGCGACCGGCAGCTGATCGGCAGCCGACCGGCAGCCGATCGGTAGCCAAGAGTTCACCGCACGCCCCTGGAAAGCCTCCGTACATCGCGGAAAGATAACGGGTACGAACCAACGCCCCTGAGAAATCAGGGGCGTTGGCGCGCGTCCGCCCCTATCGACCTCTGACGGAGGACTCCGACATGCCGATCAACGGCATCTCCCGCCGCACCGTGCTCGCCGCCGCGGGCGCCACCGCGGCCGTCGCCGCCACCGGCGCGCTCACCGCCCCCGCCGCCCACGCGGCCACCACCGCCGCCCCCACGCTCCCCAACGGCACCAGCAAGGACAAGGTGCTCGTCGTCGGCATGGACGGCCTGCGGTACGACAGGATCGACGCCGCCAAGGCCCCGCACCTCAAGTCCCTGATGACGAACGGCACGTTCGGCCGCTCCCTGCTCTACGCGAACCCGATGGCCGCGACCTCCTCCGGCCCCGGCTGGTCCACCATCTCCACCGGTGTCTGGCCCGACAAGCACGGCGTGAAGGACAACACCTTCACCGGCAAGAACTACGGCCAGTACCCCGGCTTCCTCGCCCGGCTGCACCAGGTCCGCCCCGAGCTCTCGCTCTTCGCCGCCGTCGACTGGCCCGAGCTGGACACCCACGGCACGGTCACCCCCGGCGCCGACGCCAAGCTCGTCTACAACAACAACTACGTGGTCAACGACCTGGTGATCACCGAAGCGACGGAGGACATCCTCCGCAACCAGAACCCCGACGTCCTCTTCGTCTACTTCGGCGAGACCGACGAGATCGGCCACAACTACGGCGCCGCGCACAGCAGGTACCTCGACGCCATCGACGTCCAGGACGCCTACCTCGGCCGCCTCCTCACCGCGATCAAGGCCCGCCCCGCGTACGCCACGGAACGCTGGACGGTCATCGTCACCACCGACCACGGCCACACCGACGGCGGCGGCCACGGCGGCTCCGCCATCGAGGAGCGCCGCACGTTCGTCCTCGCCCAGGGCCCCGGCATCGCCGCCGGCGCCCGCCCGATCGACACCCGGCTCGTCGACGTCGCCGCCACCGTCTTCCACCAGCTCGGCATCGTCCCCTCCCCGTCCTGGGGCCTCGACGGCAAGCCGATCCAGCAGCGCTCGACCGACGCCTTCGACAGCCTGTACGGCTCTCTCACCGGCCGTGTCGACGAGACCGGCATCCCCGCCGGGATCCTCGGCTTCACCCACACCGCGCCCAGCGGCTGGTCCGTCGTCAACAACGCCATGGGCACCGGCGGCATGACCGAGTGGCGCGGCTGGTCCTTCGCCACCGACGAGTTCTGGTCCCGCGCCCAGCGTGACCAGTCCCGCGAGCTCAACGTCCGTGCCCGGGGCGTCTTCGCCGTCGCCGACTCCGACGAGTGGGCCGACAAGTCCTTCTCGGGTCCGTACGACTCGACCCTGGTCACCCCGGCGTACAGCGTCGCGGGCGCGACCCGGGCCATGCTCGACTTCACGACCTTCTACCGCCAGGAGGGCAGCCAGACCGCGCAGGTCCTGGCGAGCTTCAACGGCGGCACCCCGACGGTCGTCAAGAGCTACACCTCCGACGTGATCTCCCAGCCGCAGTCGCTGACGGTGAACGTCCCCGCCGGGACGTCCAGCGTGAGCTTCCGCTTCCGCTACACCGGTGCCAACAACTGGTACTGGACGATCGACGGCGTCAAGGTCACGGCTTCCTGATCACCGACGGGGTCAGGACCAGCGCATCCTGACTACCCTGGGGGCGTCGCCACAGCGCTGTCGCGGCGCCCCCAGCACACCGCACGTCTGTACGGCAGGAGTCCCGCACCCATGGCAGAGCGCAAGCCGATCGAATCCTGGCTGACCGACATGGACGGCGTCCTCATCCACGAGGGCGTCCCGATCCCCGGCGCCGACGCGTTCATCAAGAAGCTGCGGGAGACCGGGAAGCCCTTCCTGGTGCTCACGAACAACTCGATGTACACCGCCCGCGACCTGCACGCACGCCTCTTCCGGATGGGCCTCGAAGTCCCCGTCGAGAACATCTGGACCTCGGCCCTCGCCACCGCCAAGTTCCTCGACGACCAGCGCCCCGGCGGCACCGCGTACGTCATCGGCGAGGCCGGCCTCACCACCGCGCTGCACGACATCGGCTACGTCCTCACCGACCACGCCCCGGACTACGTGGTCCTCGGCGAGACCCGGACGTACTCCTTCGAGGCCATGACCAAGGCCGTACGGCTCATCAACGGCGGCGCCCGCTTCATCTGCACCAACCCCGACGAGACCGGCCCCTCCCTGGAGGGCCCGCTCCCGGCCACCGGCTCCGTCGCCGCGCTCATCACGAAGGCCACCGGCAAGGAGCCGTACTTCGCGGGCAAGCCGAACCCGCTCATGATGCGCACCGGCCTCAACGCGATCGGCGCCCACTCCGAGTCCAGCGCGATGATCGGCGACCGGATGGACACCGACATCCTGGCCGGTCTTGAGGCGGGCATGCAGACCTTCCTGGTCCTGACCGGCCTGACCAGCAAGGCCGAGATCGACCGCTTCCCGTTCCGCCCGTCCAAGATCGTGAACTCGATCGCGGACATCGTCGACCGCGTCTGAGGCCCCTCCCGGCTCCCCCTGCGGATGCGAAGAGCGCCGATCCGGGTGACCCTGCCAGTACCAGGAGGTCACGATGCGTTCAGGTCCCATTGCTCTCCGTGCCGCGGGGGCGGCCGTCGTACTCGTACTGGCACCCACGGCCGGTAGCGCGTACGCCCACGACGGGGTGAAGGCCACCGTCACCCCGTCCACCGCCTCGCCCGGCGCCGACGTCGACGTCCGCGTCAAGGGCTGCAAGGGCACGACCGGTGCCGCGAAGTCCCAGGCGTTCGTCGCCGACGTGGAGCTCACCGGCAGGGACGGCGGGGGCTCCCCGCTGTTCGGGGACACCACGATCAAGTCCGGACTCGAGGACGGTACGTACAAGGTCACCGTGACCTGCGACGGCCACGACCACCGGGACGTCGGCACGGTGCAGGTCAAGCACCACAAGCCGACCGAGAAGCCGACTCACAGGCCGACCGAGAAGCCCACGCACAAGCCGACCGAGAAGCCGACGCACCACGCGAGCCCGGTCGCCCCGGTCCGTGCGGGCGGCGGCGGCACCGCCGCCTTCGCCGCCCCGGCCGCCCCCGGAGTCGCCCAGACCACGACCGAGAGCGGCCTCGGCACCCCGTACACCCTGCTCGGCCTCGGCATGGCTGCGATCGCGGCCGTGGCGGTCGCCTTCCGCAGCTCCCGCCGCCGCGCCGCCGGCTCCGGCTCCGGCACGGGCACGGGCTCGGGCTCGGGCTCGGACTGAGGGGTGCCGTCCGGAACCCGCCCGGCGGGCACCGGGCGGCTCGTCACCGGTGTCGCCTGGGCGCTGCTGCTCCTCGGGCTCTGGCTCTGGGGCCGCGAGGTCAGCGAGGGCCCCGGGGGCAGCTCCGCGCCCACCCACGGCGACATCGCCGCCGTCGGCAGGCCGCTCGGCGTGGCGCTGCCCCCGGCCCACGCGCCGCTCGCCCCCGCCGCACCCCGGCGGGTGGAGGTCCCGTCCCTCGGCATCGCCGCGCCCGTCGTGGCGCGCGGCCTGGACGGTACGGGCGCGATCGACCCGCCGCCCTTCGCGATGCCGCACACGGTGGGCTGGTTCGGCGCCGGCACCGCTCCGGGTGCGGCCGGGGCCGCCCTCCTCGTCGGCCACGTCGACACCGACACCCGCCCGGCGGTCTTCTACGGCCTGAGCGCGGCCCGCCCCGGTGCGAAGGTCCGGGTCACCCGGACGGACGGCACGGTCGCCGAGTTCACGGTCGACGACGTCCAGGTCTTCCCGCGCGAGCACTTCGACGCGACCAAGGTCTACGGCCGGCGCGAACCCGGCCGCGCCGAACTCCGCCTGATCACCTGCGGCGGCACCTTCGACCGCACGGCCGGTACGTACTCGGCGAACGTGGTCGTCTCGGCGTACCTCACGGGCACGGGGAGTACCTGAGGTCCCGGCGACCGGGCCCGGCCGGTGGCTCGCGTCCCGCGGCACCACCGGCCGGTCCAGTCCTCGACCACGGGGCTCACGGGCGGCGGGAGGAGCCCGGTGCCGGCCGCGGGAGGTCGGGGTTCCGGAAACTGTAGAGGCCCTGCCTCGCCCGGCCCAGAGGGCTGTCGTGTCACGATGACGGCGACCGCTCCGTACGTGCCGAGGCGTCCCGAATGTCCGTATCTCCCTGCGCGCGTCGTGCGGGACCCACCCTCCCGGCTCTCGCGCCCGCGTGCCTCCTCGCCGCCGGCTGTACGCCCCCGGCCGCCCCGCGCGCCACGATCGACCCCCGCGCCACGAGCGCCCCCCACGCCACGATCGATCCGCCCGCCGCGAGAGGCGATCCGCCCGCCGGGAGAAGCGACCCGCCCGCCGGGAGAAGCGCCCCCGCTCCCACCCGGCCCGCCGCCGGGGCGGCCCGCGCCCCGACCCCGTCCGCCCCCACCCCCCACTGGGTGACCCCCGACGGCAAGGCCGCCCGGCAGCTGGCCGCGCACCTCGCCGCGGGCCGTACCGCCGAGGCCGAACTCCTGCGGCGGATCGCCTCACGGCCGGTGGCCGAGTGGATCGGCTCCGACCGGCCCGAGGCCGAGACCCGCGCCGTCACCGAGGCCGCCACCCGCGCCGGCCGCGAGGCGCTCCTCGTCCCCTACGGCATCCCGCACCGCGACTGCGGCCGGCACTCGGCGCGCGGCGCGCGACCGTCGTCCTGGAACCGGACGCCGTGACGCGGCCCGCTCCAGGAGCGGGGATCGCCGAGTCCGACGGCTTCGCGGTCAACGTCTCGAACTTCCGGACGACCGCGGCGAGCACCACCTACGGCCGACAGCCGCGGCCCGAGGGCGGGTGAGTGGTGCGACGCGTACGCGCTGGAACTCGCCCGCAACACCGGGTAGTTCGGGCGGGGGAGAGACCCCGAGAACGACCAAGACCCCCTCACCGTAAGTGAGGGGGTCTTGACTCTGCGTGCGCCGCCAGGGACTCGAACCCCGGACCCGCTGATTAAGAGTCAGCTGCTCTAACCAACTGAGCTAGCGGCGCCTGCTGACAGAGAGAACTCTACCGGACCTGGAGGCGTGCTCCTGACCAATATCGATCGCGTCCGGCCTGTCGGATGGTCGTACTGGGCCTTCGATCCGTCAAAATGCGATTTGTCCAGACAGTTGAGACACTGACGCCCAAACCGAGGGTCAAAAGATCTTGACGAGTGTGGAGGGGAATCGCATGAGCGTGCCGGTCTTCGAGGAGTTCGAGCCCGCGGCCGACTGCGGCTGCCCGGGCTGTGCCCAGCAGCGCCGTGGCCTCGCGCTTGGCCTGCCCGTGCGGGCGGGCGGCCACCCGGCGGCGCACGGCGCGCGCCGCGCGCTGGTCCTGGTGACGGCGGCGGGAGTGGTCCTCGGCGGAGGAGGGGCGGGAGTGGCGACGGCCCTCTCCCGCCCGGCGGAGCCGGTCGGACCGATGGGCCCGTTCACCCCGGCGGACGTGGACGCGGGTCCGGGTGCGGGCGCGGACGTGGAGATGGACGCGGCGGTCCTGCGGGAGCGGTCGGCCGCGGACGCCGCCGACCACGTGAGTCCCTGGCCCGCGCCGGACACCCCGCAGGGCGGGCGGGAGCCGCTGCACGGAGCGCCGGGTCCCGGCTCCCAGCCCTCCCCGGCGCCGACCCCGCCCCCCGGCACGGGCACGGGCACGGCGACCCCGACGACCAGTCAGATCTCGACGGGCACGCTGCGGCAGACGACCCGGGCCGAGATCATCAACCGCGCCAAGCTGTGGGTGACCGCACAGGTCCCGTACTCCATGGAGAAGTACTGGTCGGACGGGTACCGCCAGGACTGCTCCGGCTACATCTCGATGGCCTGGAACCTGCGCAGCAACGAGTGGACCGGGAGCCTCGACCGCTTCGCCGAGCGGATCGACCGCACCGAGCTCCAGCCCGGCGACATCCTGCTGTTCCACAACCCGGCCAACCCGACGCGCGGCTCGCACGTCACGATCTTCGGCGGCTGGACCGACTACACCCACACCTCGTACATCGCGTACGAGCAGACCAAGCCGCGCACGCGGAAGCAGGCGACGCCGATGGCGTACTGGGAGAACTCCGACCGGTACGTCGCCTACCGCTACAAGGCCGTGGTGAGCGGCGGCAGCGGGGGCGGCACGACCGGCGGAGGTTCAAAGCCGACGACGCCGACCACGCCGACGACACCCGCGACCCTGTACCCGGGCGCGGGGAAGTTCGGCCCGGGCGCGAACAACCCCCACGTCACCCAGCTCGGCAAGCTCCTCGTCGAGCGCGGCGGCAAGAAGTACTACAGCGAGGGACCGGGGCCGAAGTGGGGCGAGGCGGACCGGCGCGCGACCCAGGCGTTCCAGTTGGCGCAGGGCTGGAAGGGCAAGGAAGCGGACGGCCTGCCCGGGCCGCAGACGTGGCGGCTCCTCGTCACCGGCAAGGGCAAGGACATCGGCGGATCGGGTGGTTCGGGCGGTTCGAGCGCGAATGCGACGGGGTTCCCCGGGCGTGGCTACTTCCGTCCGGGCCAATCCAACGCATATGTGGAGAAGCTGGGCAAACAACTGGTGAAGCGGGGATTCGGCAAGCACTACCTGTCGGGACCCGGTCCGCGCTGGACGGAGGCGGACCGCCGCAACGTCGAGGCGTTCCAGCGGGCTCAGGGCTGGCGCGGCGGAGCGGCCGACGGCTACCCGGGCCCGGAGACCTGGCGGCGCTTGTTCCGATGACCCCGAGAGCATGAGGTGGACCCGAATGACCGCATCGACCCCGACCCCCGCGGACTCCGGCGCGGCGGCCTCGCGTGACGCGGCCCGCACGGCCAGACGCCTGACGGACGGCACCCTTCCCCGCACGTCACCACAGCCGGGCGGGGGACCGGTACCGCCCGTCATCACCACAGAGCCGAACCGTCCCCCGACACCACTCGCGCCGGCGGCCTCCCTGGCCGCCGGCCCGCCGCCGACCGCGCTCGCCCCGGCGGACGACCCGGTGGCCGACAAGCCGACGGGTGACCCGGCAGCGCCGGTCCCGGCCCCCGTCGAGGACACGGGGCCGCCCGCCCGCACGGGGCCGCCCGCCCCGGCGAGCACCACGGGGGGTACGCCGACGGACGCGCCCACCCACGTGGGGCCGGTGTTCATCGCGCCGGCGCCCGCGCCCGCCTCTTCGGGTCCCGCGACGGTCCCGCCGACGAGCGCACCCGCCTCCTCGGATCCGGCCGCGGGCCCGAGGACGGGTCCGCTCGGCGCGGTCACCGCCTCGGTGATCAGCAAGGTCACCGGCTCGGTCATCGGTACGCCGACAGTCGCGCGTACGCCGGCGGGCTCGGCCGGTGAGACGCCGGCCGCCGACCGTACGCCGGCCGCCGACCGCCCGGCGGCCCCCCAGGGAGAGGCGCACCCCGAGGGAGAGGCGACAACCTCCGAGCGAGAGGCGCCCCCCGAGGGCGAGGCGACCCCCGTCGGGCCGCTCCCGGACTCCTCCCCGAAGGCACCCGCGGTGGTGCCCGTGCCCCCGGTCGCCGCCAAGGTCTCCGTGGTCAAGAAGCGCGTCGACGTGCCCGACTTCGCTCGGATCACGGATGCGCGGGTCGCCGCGCTCGCCGTGCCCGTCGCCGGTGTCGTACGGGTCGCGCGGCGGAAGAACGTGATCGGCGCCGAGACCACCGGCTCCATCCCCGTGCACCTGCTCTTCAGGGACGAGCCGGGTGGCGGCGCCACCGCCACGGCCCCCGGCGCGCTCGGGGACGACGGAGGTCCCGACACCGTCGCGATGCCCGCGACCGCCGCCCCGGCGAAGAACGGCAAGGCCGCCATCCCGGCGCCCGCGAAGACGCAGACGAAGAAGCAGACGAAGACATCGAACCGGTCGGGCCCCAAGGACCACCCCCACCCCCACTCCCATCCCCATGCCCAAGCCCAGAAGCAGAAGCAGCCCCGGGCCAAGGCCCGCCCCGCTCCCACCGCCGATCCCGATCTCGTCGAGCGGCCGGGCCCGGTGCTGCCGGGCTGGGTCGGCGCGGCGGGCGGCGCCCTCGCGCTCGCCGGCTGCGCGGCGGTCGTGTGGTGGACCGGGGCCGTGCCCGCGGAGGCGGCGCGGATGCTGCGGCTGCCGGCCCGCCCGTACCACGGCATCCACCTCGGCCAGTGGGCGCTGCTCGCGCTCGGCGTCGTCGCCACCCTCTTCGCCGTCGGCGGTCTCGGCCGCGGCCGGGTCGGTTACGCCTGGGTCCTGACCCTCTTCGGCGACTACCGCGGCACCGTCCGCCGTACGGGCCTGGTCTGGGTCAGCCCGCTCCTGCTCCGCCGTCGCGTCGACGTCCGGCTCCGGCACTGGCGCAGTGAGCCGCTGCCCGCGGTCGACGCCAAGGGCACGGCCCTGGACGTCGTCGTCCTCGTCGTCTGGCGGGTCCGGGACACCGTCCGTGCCGCGCTGGGCGTCGACGGCCACGAGGAGTACCTGCGGGAGCAGGTGGAGGCGGCGATGGCCCGGGTGCTGTCGCAGCTTCCGGCGGACGCCTTCCACGAGGACGCCCCGACGCTCCGGGACGCCGAGGCGGTCGGCGAGGCCCTGACGCGGATGCTGTCGGCGGAGTGCGCCCCGGTCGGGGTCGACGTCTTCTCGGCGCAGCCGACGCGGATCGAGTACGCCCCCGAGGTCGCGGCGGCGATGCAGCGGCGCCGGATCGCGGCGATCGACGCGAAGCACCGGGACAGTGTCCTGACGTCGGTGGTGGACGCGGTGGACGACGTGGTCCACCGGCTGACCAGTCGTGGTCTGGTGGAACTGGACGACTACGAGCGCAAGACGCTGGTCAAGGATCTGACGGTGGCGTTCTACACGGGCAGGACGGCGCCCGCCGAGGGCGCCTGAGGGGATGGACATGTTCAACTTCCGTCCATACCTTGGTACTTGGTCCAGACCAAAATGAGTCACCCGCACCACACCCAGTACGACCGCGAGACCGCAAGACCGCACGCGTGCGCACGGCCCAACGGAACTCCCCCACGTTCTCCTGGAGCGACAGCATGCACATGCGCAAGAAGTCAGTCGGGGCGGCGGTGGTGGCGCTCGGCGTCGCCGGCGCCTCCCTCCTCGCCACCGGCAGCGCGGGCAGCCACGGCTACACCGACTCGCCGATCAGCCGTCAGAAGCTCTGCGCCAACGGCACCGTGACCAACTGCGGCTCCATCCAGTGGGAGCCGCAGTCGGTCGAGGGCCTCAAGGGCTTCCCCGCCGCCGGACCCGCCGACGGCAAGATCTGCTCCGCCGGACTCACCCAGTTCGCCCAGCTCGACGACCCCCGGGGCGGCGCCTGGCCGACCACGAGCCTCACGGCGGGGCAGAGCCACAGCTTCCGCTGGCAGTTCACGGCCCGGCACCGCACCACCGACTTCAAGTACTACATCACCAAGAACGGCTGGAACCCGAGTCAGAAGCTGACCCGGGCCGCGCTCGACCCCCAGCCGTTCCTCACCGTCCCCTACAACAACCAGCAGCCGCCGGCGACCCTCTCGCACTCCGGGACCCTCCCGGCGGGCAAGACGGGCCGTCACCTGATCCTGGCGGTGTGGACGATCGCGGACACCGCGAACGCCTTCTACGCCTGCTCGGACGTCAAGTTCTGAGGCATTCAGTTCTGACGGTACGTCAGTTACAGTCCGGGCCATGAGTGGGAGTGGTGCGGACACCGTCGCGGAGCTCGTACGGCGCCAATGGGGCGACCACCGGATCGGCCTGAGGGACGAGCACCACACCCTCAGCCACCACGAGGTCGCCGCGGGCGCCGCCGCGCGGGCCGCACTGCTCGTGGACCTGATGCCACCCCTGCCGGGGCGCGAGCCGCACCTCGGCATCCTGCTCGACAACACGCCGGAGTACCCGCTCTGGCTCAGCGCGGCGGCCCTCGCGGGGGCCGCCGTCGCCGGGATCAACCCGACCCGGCGCGGCGCCGAACTCGCCCGGGACATCCGCCACACCGACTGCCGGATCCTGGTCACCCAGCGCGCCCACCTGCCGCTCCTCGACGGCCTCCCGCTGCCGGGGCTGCGCATCCTCGTCACCGACACCGACGCCTACCGGGAGCTCCTCGCGCCCTACGGGGACGCCCGACCGGGAGACGCCACCCTCGGTCCCGTACGCCCTGGCAGCCGCTTCCTGCTCTCCTTCACCTCCGGCTCGACGGGCGCGCCCAAGGCCGCGCTCTGCAGCCAGGGGCGCCTCGCGGCCGCCGGCGCCTCGCTCGTCGCCCACTTCGGCGTACGCCGCGAGGACGTCCACTACGTCTGCATGCCGATGTTCCACGGCAACGCGGTGATCGCGGACTGGGCGCCCGCGCTCTCCGCCGGCGCGGGAGTGGCGCTCCGGGCCCGCTTCTCCGCCTCCGGCTTCCTCCCCGACGTACGCCGCTTCGGCGCCACCTACTTCACGTACGTGGGCCGCGCCGTGCAGTACCTGCTCGCCACCCCGCCCGGCCCGGACGACCGCGCGCACCCGCTGCGCCTCGGCTTCGGCACGGAGGCCGGGGCGGTCGACGCCGCCCGCTTCCGGGAGCGGTTCGGGGTCCCGCTCGTCGAGGGGTACGGCTCCTCCGAGGGCGGCGCGGCGATCCAGCGGACCCCCGACACCCCGACCGGGGCGATCGGGCGGGCCGCGGCGGGCGACGACCTGGCCGTACTGGACGCGGAGACCGGCAAGGAGTGCGCACCGGCCCGCTTCTCGCCGACGGGGCGGCTCCTCAACGTGGACGAGGCGGTCGGCGAGCTCGTCAACCGGGGCCGCAACCCCTTCGAGGGCTACTGGCGCAACCCCGAGGCGGAGGCGGTCCGGCTGCGCGGCGGCTGGTACTGGACGGGCGACCTCTTCTACCGGGACGAGGCCGGCTTCCTCTACTTCGCGGGCCGTACGGACGACCGGCTGCGGGTCGACAGCGAGAACCTGGCGGCGGCGATGATCGAGAACATCCTCGCCCGCTGGGACCGGGTCGCCGGGGTGGCGGTGTACGCGGTACCGGACCCGGTGGCCGGCGACCAGGTCATGGCGGCGCTGGCCCTGCGCGAGGGGGCCGTCTTCGACCCGTCGGAATTCGCGGCCTTCCTCGCCGCGCAGCCGGACCTGGGCACGAAGATGCCGCCGCGCTTCGTCCGCGTGATGCGCGAGCTGCCCCTGACGGCCACCAACAAGATCCACCGCGTGGGCCTGCGCCGGGCGTCCTTCCTCTGCCCGGACCCGGTCTGGTGGCGCCCGACCCCCACCGCCCCGTACGAGCCCCTGACCCCCGAGGCGACCGCCGCTCTCCAGGGGGAGTACGCCCGCCACGACCGCACCCCGACCCAGGAGGCCCGGGGGTAGGGCCGGCCCCACCCCCGCCACACCCCCCTACCCCATGGCCCCGCCCACGGACCCGCGCCTACCGTGGACGCTCATGGAACCCCGCAATCCCTGGCAGGCGCTCACCCGGTCACGCTTCCCGCTCGGCTCCTGGCCATGGCGGGCCGCCGGGTACCTCGCCGGCGGGGGGATCGTCGGGGGGCTCGCCTGTCTCGTGCTCCTCGTGCTCGGGGTGTTCTCGCTGTTCCTCGTGGGGCTGCCGCTGCTCCTCCTCTCCGGGCTCGCCCTCGGCTCCGTCGAGCGGCTCCGGCTCCGGCTCGTCGACCTGGACCCGGCCCCCGACCCGCACCGCGTCCCCGCCGCACCCGGTCTGACCGCCTGGCTCCGGCTCCGGGTGGGGGAGCAGGCGACCTGGCGCGAGCTCGGGTACGGCCTGCTGCTCGCCACCGTCCTGTGGCCGCTCGACCTCATCGCGCTCGCCGTCGGCGTCGGCCTCCCCCTCGCCCTCCTCAGCACCCCGCTCCAGCTGGCGGTGGACGGCCACGAGGCGAAGGTCGTCAAGGCGTACCTGGTCACGTCCTACCCCGAGGCCTTCGGCGCCGCCCTCATCGGCGCCCTCCTCCTCGTCGCCCTCGCCTACCCCCTGGCCGCCGTCGCCGGGGCCCGCGCCGCCCTCGCCCGGGCCCTGCTCGCCCCGCGCGAGACCGACGCGGGGGACGGCAGGATCGGCGAGGTCATCGCCTCCCGCGCCCGGCTCGTCGACGCCTTCGAGGCCGAGCGCCGCCGTATCGAGCGCGACCTCCACGACGGGGCCCAGCAGCGGCTCGTCGCCCTCACCATGACCCTCGGCCTCGCCCGCCTCGACGCCCCGCCGGGACCGCTCGCCGAGCAGCTGGCCAAGGCCCACGCGGAGGCCGGGCAGGTCCTGACCGAGCTGCGGGAGCTGATCCACGGCATCCATCCGCAGGTCCTGGCCGACTACGGCCTCGGCGCGGCCCTCGCGGACGCCGCCGACCGCTCGGCCGTCCCCGTGGACACCGACATCGACCTGCCCCGGCTGCCCGGCTCCGTCGAGAGCGCCGGCTACTTCGCGGTCTGCGAGGCGCTCGCCAACATCGGCAAGCACAGCGGGGCCGCCCAGGTAAGGATCACCGCCCGGTACGCGGACGGCGTCCTGCGGCTCGACGTCGAGGACGACGGGCGGGGCGCCGCCGACCCGGCCCGGGGCACCGGGCTCACCGGACTCGCCGACAGGATCGCCGTCCTCGATGGCACACTGACGATCATGAGCCCGCCCGGCGGGCCGACCGTCCTCCGAGTGGAGATCCCGTGCCGATCGCTCCCCGCGCTCCGAGAAACCTCCGTGTCGTCCTCGCCGAGGACAGCGTCCTCCTCCGCG
Source organism: Streptomyces sp. NPDC058650 (assembly GCF_042717315.1). Taxonomy (NCBI): domain Bacteria; kingdom Bacillati; phylum Actinomycetota; class Actinomycetes; order Kitasatosporales; family Streptomycetaceae; genus Streptomyces; species Streptomyces sp. NPDC058650. The sequence continues at coordinate 361,598 of NZ_JBHXRL010000008.1, read as the reverse complement.
AGGGACTGATCGGGTTCCTGACGCGTTTCGGCCACGAGGTCGTCGCCGCCGTCGGTGACGCCGACGGTCTGCGCGAGGCGGTCGCCGCCCACGAGCCGGACATCGTCGTCACCGACGTCCGGATGCCGCCCGGCTTCCAGGACGAGGGGCTGCGCGCCGCCGTCGCGCTCCGCGCCGAGCGGCCCGCCCTGCCGGTCCTCGTCCTCAGCCAGTACGTGCAGCGCAGCTACGCCGCCGACCTCCTGGACTCGGGCGACGGCACCGGCGTCGGCTACCTCCTGAAGGACCGGGTGGGGCAGGTCGAGGAGTTCGTCGAGGCCCTCACCCAGGTCGCCGACGGGGGCACGGTCGTCGACCCCGAGGTCGTACGGCAGCTGCTGCGCCGCCACCGGGACCCGCTGGAGGCGCTGACCCCGCGCGAGCGCGAGGTCCTCGGCCTGGTCGCGGAGGGGCACTCCAACGCGGAGATCGCCCGCCGTCTGGTGGTGACCGAGGCCGCCGTCGGCAAGCACATCGGGAACATCCTGGCCAAGCTCGACCTGCCGCAGGCCGAGGACACCCACCGGCGCGTCCTCGCCGTTCTCACGTATCTCCGGGCCTGAGCGGGCCTGAGCGGGGGACGAGCGGGGACGACAAGAAAGCCCCCCGCCGAAGCGAGGGGCTTTCCCTGTCTGTGCGCCGCCAGGGACTCGAACCCCGGACCCGCTGATTAAGAGTCAGCTGCTCTAACCAACTGAGCTAGCGGCGCCTGCTGACAGAGAAAATACTACCTGGTGTTCCCGGGTGCTCGTGACAGCCCCGCCGGAGCACCTCCGGTGGGGCTGTCACGGCGCCGCCTTTTCTAGATCGCCAGGGAGAGCACCACCGGCGCGGCCCGCCGGTTGAGCGTGTCCGCCGCGGCGCGCAGCCGGTGGGCGTGCTCGATCGGCAGGGAGAGTGCCAGGCAGCCCACGGCCGAGCCCGCCGTCAGCGGGACGGCGGCGCAGACCGTGCCGACCGCGTACTCCTGGAGGTCGAGCACGGGGACGGTCGCCGGCTGGCTGTCGAGCTTCGAGAAGAGGATCCGCTCGTTGGTGATCGTCCGGGAGGTCAGCCGGGCGATCTTGTGGCGGGCGAGGTGGTCCCGGCGCCCGTTCTGGTCGAGCTGGGTGAGCAGGCACTTGCCGACGGTGCTGGCGTGCGCCGCCGAGCGGAAGTCCACCCACTCGTTGACCTTCGGGGTGCGCGGCCCGTCGGCGAACTGGGTGATCTTCACTTCGCCGTCGATGTACCGGCTGATGTACACGGCCGCGCCGACGGAGTCGCGCAGCTCGGTCAGGGTCTCCTGGAGCTTGGCCTCCAGGGCTTCGCGGCGGGTCAGGCCGGAACCCAGGAGGACGAGGGAGTCCCCGATGACGTACGCGCCGTCGGCGACCTGCTCGACGTACCCCTCGCGGCGGAGCATGAGGAGCAGTGACGAGAGATGGGCGACGGGCAGTCCCGTCTCGCGGGCGATCTGGACGTCCGTCACTCCGCCACCGTGCCGTGAGACCGTCTCGAGGACGCGCAAGGCGTATTGCACCGAGTGGAACGGTGCGGTGGGCTCGGGCTTCAGCGCCACGGTTTCCCCCTACCAGGTTGTGACCGCAAGCTTTCGTACCACGATAGCCGCCAAGGACCCTTTCAGGGGCGGCTGTTGGCGAGAATGATGCGGAGGATCCCCGTCGTACGCTGCGACGCGCCACTCTGGCATATGCCCCTGTCATGACTTCTTCAGAGAGCCTCAGGTCAGGGCCGTGCGAGGTCGGGTTCGCGCGCGCGTTCGGGTGGTGACGCCCGGGAGATTATTTACGGGGAAGCGGACCCGCTCAGGGCTCCGCCGGTGGCCGAGAACGTACGGAATAAGCGGAGACCCCCTCCTGTTGTGGATCGGATGCAGTGTTCGCACCATCCGCACGTGTGCCGAGGAGGGTCCCTACGGTGACCGACGCTATTCGAGGAGAGGCGCGGGGAGCCGCGCCCGTACCGCTGTCCGTACTGGACCTGGTGACCGTCGGCAGCGGGCGGACCGCGACGCAGGCGCTGGCCACCAGCGTCGAGCTGAGCCGGCTCGCCGAGCGGCGCGGCTTCCACCGGCACTGGGTGGCCGAGCACCACTCCATGCCCGGGGTCGCCTCCTCCTCCCCGGCGGTGATCCTCGCCCACCTCGCCGCCCACACCCGCCGCATCCGCCTCGGCTCCGGCGGCGTGATGCTGCCCAACCACGCCCCGCTCGTCATCGCCGAGCAGTTCGGCACCCTGGAGGCCTTCGCCCCGGGCCGGATCGACCTCGGCCTCGGCCGCGCGCCCGGCACCGACGGCGCCACGGCCGCCGCCCTGCGGCGCACGGACCGGCTGAACGAAGGGGCCGACGACTTTCCCGAGCAGCTTGCCGAGCTGACCCGCTTCCTGGACGACGACTTCCCCGACGGGCACCCGTACGCCCGGATCCACGCCGTGCCCGGCCCCGTGCAGGGCCCGAAGGGCAGGCCGCCGGTCTGGCTGCTCGGCTCCTCCGGCTTCAGCGCCCGCCTCGCCGGTCTGCTCGGACTGCCCTTCGCCTTCGCCCACCACTTCTCCGCCCGGAACACGATCCCGGCGCTCGACCTCTACCGGGACTCCTTCCGGCCCTCGGGGGTCCTTGACGCTCCGTACGCGATGATCGGTGTCGCGGCCCTCGCCGCCGACGAGGCGGAGCAGGCCCGCCGCCAGGTCCTCACCGGCGCCCTCGCGATGCTGCGGCTGCGCACGGGCCGGCCCGGCCTGGTGCCGACGCCGGAGGAGGCGGAGGCGTACGACTTCAGTGCCGCCGAGCGGGAGTTCGTCGACGGCTGGCTGGCGAACATCGTGTACGGCACCTCGGACGAGGTCCGCGCGGGCCTCGACGACCTCCGGAAGCGCACGGGCGCGGACGAGCTGATGATCACGGCCAACGCGCACGGCGGGGAGGCCCGGCTCCGGAGCTACGAGCTGATCGCCGACGCCTACGAGCTCCCGCACCTGCCGGAGCCGTCGGTCTTCGAGGCGGGGACGGATTCCGAGGAGGGGGCGGCCGGGTAAAAACCCGGGTTTCCCTGTCAGGTTGGTTCGTTCCCGAACCACCCCGGCGGCACCCCTAAGTGAACCTTAAACCGCTCGTCACCCATGGTGGCGGGCGGTTCCGTTTTGTGCTGCACCTCTCTGACAAGGGCTTTCCTCGTCTAATTGGTCTAGTCCTCAATCTGGTTCAGACCATTGACGCGCTGTTCATGTGCCGGTTATCACTTCCTCAGCTCCTGTACGGCACCACCCAGTTCTCCCCCCTCTCGGAGGCCGCACGTGCACCCCCGTAAGCCCTTGATCGCCGCGCTCCTCAGCTCGGCCCTCGCCGCCGGCGCGCTCGCCGCGACCGTCGGCCTCGGCTCCGCCCAGGCGGCCGACACGTCGACCACTGCCTCTGCGGGCAATGTGCGCATCGCGTACTACGACCAGTGGAGCGTCTACGGCAACGCGTTCTACCCCAAGCACCTCGACACCCGGGGCATCGCGAGCCAGTTGGACGTCATCAACTACTCGTTCGGCAACATCCACCCCACCAACCTCACCTGTTTCATGGCCAACAAGGCCGCGGGTGACGACAACAACCCCAATGCGGGTGACGGTGCGGGCGACTCGTACGCCGACTACCAGAAGACCTTCAGCGCGGCGGACAGCGTCGACGGCGTCGCCGACAAGTGGGACCAGCCGATCGTGGGCGTCTTCAACCAGTTCAAGGAACTGAAGGCGAAATACCCCCACCTGAAGATCAACATCTCGCTCGGCGGCTGGACCTACTCCAAGTACTTCAGCGACGCGGCGAAGACGGACGCGAGCCGCAAGAAGCTCGTCTCCTCCTGCATCGACCAGTACATCAAGGGCAACCTGCCCGTGGAGGGCGGCTTCGGCGGCGCGGGCACGGCGGCCGGCATCTTCGACGGCATCGACATCGACTGGGAGTACCCGGGCTCGGCCGACGGTCACCTGGGCAACCACCACGCCCCCGAGGACAAGCAGAACTTCACGCTGCTCCTCGCCGAGTTCCGCAAGCAGCTCGACGCGCACGGCGCGGCCAACGGCGGCAAGAAGTACCTGCTGACCTCGGCCCTCCCGGCCGGCCAGGACAAGATCAAGTACATCGAGACCGACAAGATCGGCCAGTACTTGGACTACGCCAACATCATGACGTACGACATGCACGGCGCCTGGGACGGCGACGGGCCGACGTACCACCAGTCCCCGCTGTACCCCTCGCCGAACGACCCGACCGACGCGATCGCGCCGGGCACCGAGAAGTACAGCATCGACTCCGCCATCGACTCCTGGATCGACGGCAACCCGGCCTACGGCATCGCGGGCGGCTTCCCCGCCAACAAGCTGACCCTGGGCTACGAGTTCTACTACCGCGGCTGGAAGGGCGTGCCGGCCGGCACCACCAACGGCCTCGCGCAGACCGCCACCGGCGGCTCGGGCGCCCGCCCGCTCAGCCAGCAGGCCGGCATCGCGCACTACAAGGAGCTCGGCGGCATCGTCGACAACGCGTCGACGACCTTCTGGGACGACCAGTCGAAGTCCTCGTACTTCTACAAGGACGGCGAGTTCTTCACCGGCCTCAACCAGAAGTCCATCCAGGCCCGGGTGGACTACGGCAAGCAGCGCGGCCTGGCCGGCGCGATGATGTACTCGCTCCTCGGTCTGGACAACAACGCCACCCTGCTGGGCCAGATCAACACCGCGCTCGGCGCCACCACCACCCCGCCGACCACGACGCCGCCGACGACCCCGCCGACGACGCCGCCCACCACCCCGCCCACCACGCCTCCGACGACGCCGCCCACGGGCTGCGGCACGGTCCCGGCGTACGTGGCCGGCACGGTCTACAACGCGGGCAACGAGGTCTCCCACAACGGCCGCAAGTACAAGGCCCAGTGGTGGACCCAGAACGAGACGCCGGGCACGACCGGCGAGTGGGGCGTCTGGAAGGACCAGGGCGCCTGCTGAGGCCCTGACCCGCTGACACCCCGCACCACCTCATGAACCGCTGCCCCCGCCCGGAATGTCCCTCCGGCCGGGGGCAGTTCCATGAGCCCCCGCGGGTCAGACCCGGAGGGGCTCCGTGCCGATCAGTTCGGCGATACGGTCCGGGGCCACCGCCCGCGAGTACAGCCAGCCCTGCCCCGTGTCGCAGCCGATCCGGCGCAGCCGGGCGGCCTGCCCCGAGGTCTCGACGCACTCGGCGGTGACCGTGAGCCCGAGCCGGTGCGCGAGTTGGACGAGCGCCTCGACGATCAGCTCGTCGGCCGGGTTGGCATGCTCCTCGTCCTGGAAGCCGCGGACGAAGGAGCCGTCCAGCTTGAGCACGGAGACCGGGAGCCGGCTCAGGTAGGCCAGGTTCGAGTAGCCGGTGCCGAAGTCGTCGATCGCGATCCGCACGCCCATGTCGCTCAGCGCCTGGAGCGCCTGGAGCGGCCGTCCGGCCGAGCCCATCACGGCGGACTCGGTCAGTTCGAGCTGGAGCAGGTGCGGGGCGAGCCCGGTCTCCGCGAGGATCCCGGCGACGTCCGCGACCAGGTCGGAGTCCCAGACCTGCCGGACCGCCACGTTGACGCTGACGAAGATCGGGCGCTCGCGCGGATGGTCCTTCTGCCACTGCCGGGCCTGGCGGCAGGCGGTCCGCAGCACCCATCGCCCGAGCTCGACGATGGAGCCGTCCTCCTCGGCGATGGCGATGAACCGATTCGGCGGGAGCGAGCCGAACTGCGGGTGGTTCCAGCGCACCAGCGCCTCCACCCCGCGCACCGCCCCGTCCGCCAGGTCCACGAGCGGCTGGTACTCGAGACCGAACTCCCCGCGCTCCACGGCGGGGCGGAGCGTGGAGGAGAGCGCCTGCCGGGTCATCCGGTGGGCGTTGCGCTCCGGGTCGAAGAAGGTCCAGCGGGCCTTGCCGTCCGCCTTCGCCCAGTACAGCGTGGTGTCGGCGGCCTGCATGAGGGCGGTCGCCGTCGTCCCGTGCGCGGTGCGCTCGATGACGCCGATCGAGGCGGAGACCGAGAGCCGCTGACCGCCCAGGTCGAAGGGGAGCTGGAGCGCGCGCAGCACCGAGCGGGCCAGGTCGGCCAGTTGTTCCGTACCGGTGGAGTCCTCGACGAGGATCGCGAACTCGTCGCCGCCGAGCCGCGCCACGAGGTGGCCACCGCTGCGGGTGTAGCCGTCGCTGTCCGCGCACTCCGTCAGGCGGGCGGCGACGGCGGCGAGGAGCCGGTCGCCGACCCGGTGGCCGAGGGTGTCGTTGACGGCCTTGAAGCCGTCGAGATCGAGGTAGCAGAGACCGATCCGCCCTGTTCTGCCATACCCGTACGACTCGTGTGACTGATGTGATTCGTGTGACTCGTGTGATTCATGCGGATGATGCGGATCATGCGACTCGTAGGACGAGTCGACCGGTGCGGTCTCCGCCACGGTGTCCTGGGCGGCGGCTTCCAGGGCGGACGACAGCCGCTCGAAGAACAGGGCACGGTTGGGCAGTCGGGTCACCGGGTCGTGCATCTGGAGGTGGCGCAGCCGCGCCTGGAGTTCGCGCCGGTCGCTGATGTCCGCGATCGACAGGAGGACGCGCCGGCTGTCCGGTACGGGGGAGACGGTGACCTCGGCCCAGAGCGAACGCCCGTCGGGGTGCTTGAGCCGGCGCGTGCAGCGGAAGCGGGAGCGGCGGCCGCGGAGCACCTCGCGGTACGCGTGCCAGGTGCGGCCGTCGGAGGCGAGGTCGACGAGGTCGGCGGCGGCCTGCTCGCGGAGCGCCCCGGCCTCGGTGCCGAGGAGGGCGCCGAAGGAGTCGTTGGCCGTGACGACGATGCCGTCCTGGTCGACGACGGCCATGGCGAGCTGCGCGGCCCGGAAGGCGGCGCTGTAGTCCCGGAGTTCGGCCGCCCGGCGGTCGGCGTCGCGGCGGTCGGCGTCCCGGAGCTCGGCCGCCCGGCGGTCGGCGTCGCGGGTGAGGTCGGTCTGACGCGTGGCGCAGGGGTCGACGTGACGCTCCGTGACTGCGAGGTCGGTCGGGGGTGTCTCCGGCGGCTCTGGGTGCACCGGTCCTTCGGGGGTTCCGCTCACCGCTCGCTCCCGTAGTGCAGTCGGGCCGTTCACATGTGGTCGGGATGGTCGGCCAAGGAAAGTGAGCCGATCATAGAGCCAGGTCGGGGGACCGTTCCAGCTCCGAGGCCGCTCCGGGGACCGCCGACCGCTGTGAGGCTCCCCACCGCCACCCCCCGCCCGATCGTTTCTGCACGGGTCTGACACGGGTCGGTGGTGACGTGACCGATTGTGACTTTCCGTGAGCTGTTGCCCGCTCGTGTCGCGTCGACCCGGCGGTGCTCCCTCACTCGACCGGGGCAGCGGAAACATGCGAAACGCCGCAAATCATCACAAGGTGGTGGTGGTGTCCCGTCCTACCGATCCGGAGGTCCACGTGAGGGGTCAGCAGCCACCCGGGGGAGTGGAGCGGCCGAGGCTGCGTTCCGGCGCGGCGGCCTTCACCGCGCTCGCCGCGCTCGCCGCCACCGGGCTCGTCGCCGGCCCCGCCGTCGGCGCGCCCGCCGGCAATCCCTGCGCCCTGCCCCGCACCGGTGCCCATCACTCGCTCGGCCTCGACACCTGGAACGGCTCGTATCCGCGCCCCACCCGCACCCTCGACGCGGTCATGATCTTCCTCTCGTTCCCGGACTCCACGCCGCTCACCACCCCCGCCGAGCTGGCCGCCGACCACTTCCCGGCCACCAGCGAGTACTTCGACCGCGCCTCCTACGGCCGCTTCGACCTGCGCCCGCATCCCCGGTCCGCGTGGACCCGGATGCCGCAGGCGTCCAGCGCGTACGACATACGGCGTGACTGGGACTCGGGGAAGCGCGCGGCCTACCTGCGCGACGCGGTCGCCGCCGCCGACGCGGACGTCGACTTCTCGCGGTACGACGTCGTCTACCTGGTCGCCGACCCGGACGCGCCCGGCGTGGACTCCGACGCGACGAAGGTCGTCAACCTCGAACGCCCGCTGGAGATCGACGGCGCCGAGATCAAGCGGGTCGTCACGGTCTTCGAGCGGCACCCGCCCGACCGGAACGTCCTCGCCCACGAGACCGGCCACGTCTTCGACCTGCCCGACCTGTACCACCGCCCGGTGGACGGCAAGGGCGACTGGGACACCCATGTGGGCGACTGGGACGTCATGGGCAGTCAGTTCGGGCTCGCGCCCGACCTCTTCGGCTGGCACAAGTGGAAGCTCGGCTGGCTCTCCCGCGCCCAGGTGACCTGCGTCCAGGGGGCCGGCCCCCAGGTGGTCAGCCTGGAGCCGACCGACGCCCCGCCCACGGAGAGCGGCGCCCTCGGCACCCGGCTCGCCGTCGTCAGGACCGGCCAGGACAGCGTCCTGGCGATCGAGGCCCGGAGCGCCACCGGCAACGACGCCGACACCTGCACCGAGGGCGTCCTCGTCTACCGGGTGCGCAGCGGCGCGGCCTCCGGCGACGGCCCGGTCCAGGTCGTCGACGCCCATCCGCGTACGGAGGCGTGCTGGGACCGCTCGGTCTACCCGCCCCTCGCGGACGCGCCGCTGGAGGAGGGCGAGACCTTCACGGTGCCCGGGACGGGCGTCCGCGTCGAGGTGGCGGACCGTACCGAGACGGGCGGCTGGACGGTGAAGGTCACCCCGCCCGGCGTGGGCTGACCCGGAGATCACGGGACAACGAAGAAGCCCCCCGCTTCCGCGAGGGGCTTCTTCCGTCTGTGCGCCGCCAGGGACTCGAACCCCGGACCCGCTGATTAAGAGTCAGCTGCTCTAACCAACTGAGCTAGCGGCGCCTGCTGACGTCGTAGACATTAGCATCCGGATCGGCGGGAGGAAAAATCGATACCCGCACGTCGGGGGTGGAGGCCGCCCGCACGGCCCGCACGCAGGCCCAGAGCACCACCTCCGGGCCGGGCAGCCACGGATTCCGCGTGTCGGGGGCCACCAGCCAGCGGGGCGCGGCGGAGTCGGCCGGGGTGAGCGGGGGCACGGTCACCGCGTCCCCGACGCCGTGGCAGAACGGCCGGGGGACGGCGTCGCCCCACTCCTCCCAGTCGAGCAGGGCCGGTAAACGCTGGGCCGTCCCGGGCGCGGCGAACAGCATCATCCGGCCCCGGTGCACGGCGACCGGCCCGGAACCGGGGCCCTCCTCCCACAGCCGGTCCAGCATCCGGCGCCCGAAGACCGGGTCCACGTTGACGACGTCGAAGACCGTCCCGCAGGGCAGTGCCGCGGGCGAGGCGGGGCTGGCCTCCCAGCGGGTGAGCGCGGCCCCGGGGTGTCCCCCGGCGGCCGAGGCGAGCCAGGCCGCCCCGTCGGCGGTCACGCGGGCGGTCTGGTGCCGCCCCTCGTCGCCCTCCCGCAGGAAACGGAAGATGTCGTACGGGGTCTCGTCGCGCAACCAGGTCGTCATACGACCAGATGTACCGGCCGTGACGGATCGGTTTCCGAGAGTTGCGGGAATCCCGGACAAGAGGGGTGGGCGAGGAGTATCGTGCGCCCCGCATATGCCACGGGACGCCCCCGCCCGGCCTACCCCGGCGCCCCCGCCCGGCCTACCCCGACGTCCGTTCCCGGCTTCTGGCCCCGGCGTCCGTTCCCGGCTCCTGCCCCCGGCGTCCGCTCTCCTGCCCGCGGCTTCTGGCCCCGGCTCCTGCCCCCCGGCGCCTGTCCCCGGAATCCGGCCCTCGCCGTCTACTCCTCCGGCGGGCGCCCGTTCGCCCGGATCAGACCGCGGCCGAACTCGATCATCTTCAGGGCGTAGTCCTCGGTCCACTCCGCCCGCTCGGCGACGTCCGCCGCCGTCAGCCGGTCGAACCGGCGCGGGTCCGCCAGCTGCGCCGCCGCGATCGCCTGGAACTCCGTCGCGCGGTCCGTCGCCGCGCGGAACGCGAGCGTCAGCTCCGTCGCCCGGGCCAGCAGCTCGCGCGGGTCCTCTATCGACTCCAGGTCGAAGAAGTGCTCCGGATCGGCGGTCGCCTCGGCAGGCTCGAAGACCAGCGGTGCCGGCCGAAGCCGTCGCTGTCCGCTCCGCTCCGCGGGTTCCGCCATCGTTCTTCTCCTCCTCGCACAGGCACGGCCCGGGATCCCGGGCCGCTTTCATTGTCCCGCGCCGCGCAAGAGCGCGAGGCCCCGGCCGCGCGCCCCGACTCCGCTCCAGGACCCTGGTTTAGGCGGTAGCGGGGTCCCACACCACCCGGTGTTCCGCCAGATGGGAGAGGACCGCGTGGTTCGCCTCCCAGCCGTCGGGGAACGACACCGCCGCGCCGAGCCGCACCGGCTCCGTCGACGGGTGCTCGTCGAGGAGCTCCGTGACGCCCGCGCGGCACACCACGACGCAGGCGTGCCGGTGCCGGGAGGCCAGCACGCACAGGCGGCCCGTCTCCAGGTGGAACGCGGTCGCGTCCGGGCGCCCGGACAGCGGATGGAGGACGACCGTGACGTCGTACTCGCGCCCCTGGAGCCGGTTCGCGGTGTCCACCGTCACGCCCGTCACACCGAGACCCGCGAGCGCCGCCCGGACCGCCGCCGCCTGGTCGCGGTGGGCGGTGCCGACCGCGACCCGGTCGGGCGTCAGGGGCACCGGACGATCGGACCGCTCCGAGACCGCGGCGCCGCCCCGGTCCAGGAGCCGCCGGACGACCAGGGCGACCGCGCCGACCGCCTCGGGGTCGGTACGCGGGGTGGTGCGGGCCGGCAGTTCGAGCAGCCCCCAGCCCGACTCCGCCGCCTCGTCGAGGACCCGGTCGGGACCCGAACCGTCCGACGCCACCCCGAAGGAGAGCTTCCGGTCCCCGGGCCCGGTGCCGCTGCGGAACGGCGTGTACGGGTAGAAGGCGTCCGACACCAGCGGCGCCGCCGAGGCGGGCAGCCGCCAGGAGACCGGCAGCCGGTGCTGCGGAAGCTCCGGATTGTGCGCGAGCAGCGTGGAGACGGCCGAGGCGGACGGGTCGTACGAGAGCCCCGCCCACTGCTCCGCGCCCACCACCGAGAACGGGTCGAGCTGTCCGGGGTCGCCCACGAACAGCGCCCGCTCGAAGAGCCCCGCCACGGCGAGCAGCGCGTCGGAGCGCATCTGGTACGCCTCGTCGACGATCGCGTGCGCCCACGGCTCGACGTTCTTCACGTGCGCCCACTTGGCGGAGGTCGAGAGGACGACCGGCAGCCCCGTCAGCTCTCCGGGCTTCGCCGACTTCCGTACGTTGGCCAGGTCGTCGAGCGCCTTGTCGTACGGGTCGCTGTCGTTCGAGTGCAGCCGGCCCACCTCCAGGCCGGGCTCCTTCTCGGCGAGCCGCAGCACCAGATCGTCCACCTGCGCGTTCGTCTGCGCGACGACCATCAAGGAGCGCCCGGCGGCGGCCAGTTCGAGCGCCGCCCGCACCACCAGGGTCGACTTCCCGGCGCCCGGAGGCGAGTCGACGACGACACCCCGGGAGGTGCCGTGCAGGGTGTCCGCGAGGATGCCGTCCGTCGCCCGCCCGGCCTCGGCGGAAGGATCGAAACGCGGCTCGACGGTCGTCACAGCACATCCTCGGGGGTCACGGCGTCGGGCAGTTCGGGGAGGTCGGCCTGGAGCGGCGGTCCGCCGTGCGTCCACGGCGTGTCCTCCGGGTCCGGCAGCTTCGGCCCGACCCGCTGCTCGTGCTCGAACAGCGTCCAGGCGATCCGCTCGCCCTTCTCCGGCACCGAGCCCTCCGCCGGCTCCTTCGACCGCCCCATCCTGTCCAGGAGCCGCAGCACCAGCGAGCCGTCCTCCTCGTGCCGCACGAACTCCGCCGCCTGCGGCTTCCCGTCGAGCGAGCGGAACACCTTCGCCTTCTCCGTGAGGTGCGGCCGGTCCTCCGTGCGGACCGTGAGGAGCGGCCGCGGCGCGGGCCGCTTCGACTCCGTCCAGGCCATCGTCACCTCGACCACCTCCGCCGCGAACGCCTCACCCGCGAGCCGCCGCCCCGCCAGGACCAGCGGGTCGTCGAGCGCCTCGTGCGCCTCCAACTGGCCCAGCGCCTGCTCGCGGGCCGCGAGCTTCGAGGCCGCCGTCACGGCGTCGTCCCGGCGCGGCTGCGGCGGCTCGCCGGCCGTGATCCGGTCCCGGTGACCGGTGAACGACCAACGGTCGCGCGTCCAGCGGTCCTCGACCCTGGCGCCCTCCGGCAGCTCCCGCAGCAGGCCCAGCGCCTGCCAGACCGCGTCCCAGGTCGGCTTCAGCTGCGAGGCCACGAGCCGCCGGATCTCCCGCTCGGCCCGGTGCAGCTCACCGAGCCCCGTGTCGGCCGCCTCGCCGTCCTCGGCCGCGCCGAGCGCCAGCCGGGCCCGGTCGTACCGCTCGATCGCGGGCGCCAGGAGCCGGTTGTCGAAGGCCGGGTCGGTCGCGGGCCCGGCGGGCGGGCACAGCAACTGCCCCCGCTCGTCCCGGCCGGCCTCGGCCCGCAGCGCCCCCTCGGCCCCCGGCTCCCCGTCCCGCGGGTCGATCCAGGCGAGCAGCGCACCCAGATGCTGGTCCTCAAGGGAGGACTGGCCGGTCGCCCAGTGCCGGTTGAGCAGGTCGGTCGCGGCAAGCAGTAGCGAGGAGCCGGGCACCCGCGCCCGCTCGCCGAAGTGCGTCAGCCAGCGCCCGAGCAGCGGCACGCGCGGCGGCGCGGGGAACGGCGTCTCCGGGTCCTGCTCGGCCGTCCGCCGGAACCGCGTCGACCGCCCGAGCAGCCGTACGTACTCGACGCCCGCCCGGTTCGGCACGATCAGCTGCGGCGCGTCCGCGCACAGCTCGACCTCGACCTTCACCTTCTTGCCGGTCTCGGGATCGACCTCGCTCCGCTCCGCCGCCTCGACGACGTCCGTGAACGAGTCGACGTACGGCAGGACCTCCTCTGCCAGGTCGGCGAGGAACGAGAACCGCAGGTCACGGTCCCGGGGCTGCGCCACCACGAGGAGCCGGGGCTCGTCGCGGTCGGTGCCGACGAGCGCGCCGAGCGGCGCCCCCGCCTCACCGGCGGTCGTCAGGGGGACGAGGACGAGCGGCCGCGCGGACACGTGCCGGTGGCGGACGGTGGCCAGCGGCTGGGCGCGGCCCGACTCGACGGCCTCCATCCGGGCGAGCGCGGAGATCAGCGACATGCGGGGGCCTCCTCGGACGGTGCGGACGTGGAGCTCGGGGCCGCCGCGTCCGGCGCCGACACCCGGCCCAGCGCCTCCTGGCGCAGCGCCCGCGCCCGGCGCAGGGCCGCCACCACCAGCTCGTCCGGGTCGCCCTCCCCCACGTTCCCGGCTGTGCTCGAACAGGGGGTGCCCCCGCCGCGCGCCGCCGCCAGGACCGCGCCGACCGTCGTGAGGCCGCCCAGCTCACCCCGTACCGCACGGCCCAGGGTCTCCACCGCGCCCGCCTCCCGGGCCCGCGCCCGGCAGTGGAAGGCCAGCTCGCAGGCGGCCAGGCACTCCGGCGCGTACGCGTGGGGCACGGACTCCACGGCCTCCGTCAGCTCCGCCGCCGAGCACCCCGCCACGTCGAAGGTGGTGCCCTCCGGCAGGGCGTCCGCGATCTCCTCGATCCGAGTCAGCCGGGCCAGCTGCCGCCGGGTCACCGACCGCTGCTTGCGGACGTCCACGACCGAGGCCGTCGGCACGTTCGAGAAGTCCTTCGGGCAGACGAGGAGCACCGAGTGCGCGACCCGCGCGCCCTCGGTCACCGCCGCCATCCGTTCGAGCGCGAGCACGTACACGGCGGACTGCCGGGCCGCCGCGCCCACCTTCGACGCGTCGGCCGCGCCGTCGATCATCGGGAAGGACTTGATCTCGACGACCGTCCACCGCCCGTCAGGAGCGACCACCACCGCGTCCGGCTCCAGATAGACCGGGGAGCCGGCCACCTCCAGGGCGAGCAGCGGATGGTCGAGCAGCGCCCACGCCCCGGCCCCGGTCGCCTCCCGCAGCGCGAGCGCCGTGCGGGCCGTCCGCCCCTGGGGTCCGGCCGCCGCCAGATCGGGCACGGAGACCGCGCCGGGCTCCTCGACGCCGAGCAGGCGCAGCAGCTCACGGCCGCCGTCCGCCTTGACCTTCGCCTCGAAGGAGTTGCCCCGCATGATCGCGAACTGCGACTGGCCGAACGGCGCGGGGGAGCCCAGCTTCGACGCGAGCGCCGCCTTGTCGACCCCGGCGCCGTCGAGCAGGGCCCGCCGTCGGCAGCCCGGATTGGCGGCGAGTGCCGCGAGCGCCCGAGCGTCGAGGGCGCGTGGCGCCGTGCCCGGTCCGCGCAGCTCGGCCAGAGCCTGTCGGAGTGTCGTCTGCGACGGTCGTGGCAGACCGGTGTCCAGGGATGCGCTCACCCGCGGAAGTCTCGCATCCACCACTGACAACCGTCCCGAGGTCGCCCGGACGTCACCCCGAATTCAGGTGGGCGATGATGGGAGCGGCACGTCCGCACACCGTGAACCCCTGGAGAGCCTTCCCATGGCACCGCGCATCCTGCTCGCCCGGCACGGCCAGACCGAGTGGTCGCTTCTCGGCCGGCACACCGGCAGGACCGACATCCCCCTCCTCGACGAGGGCCGGCGCGGCGCGAAGCTGCTCGGCGAGCGGCTGCGCCGCGGCCCCTGGCAGGGACTGCCCGACGTGGAGGTGCGCACCAGCCCGCTGGTCCGCGCGAGCGAGACCTGCGCCATCGCCGGCTTCGGCGACCGCGCCGAACCGTGGGACGCGCTGATGGAGTGGGACTACGGGGCGTACGAGGGGATGACCCCGGCCCAGATCCAGGCGATCCGCCCCGGCTGGCTGATCTGGCGCGACGGCGTTCCGGAGGGAGAGTCGCTCGCGCGGCTCTCGGCCCGCGCCGACGAGATCGTGCAGTGGGCCCGCTCCGCCGACCGTGACGTGCTGGTCTTCGCCCACGGCCACATCCTGCGCTCGATCGGCGCGCGCTGGCTCGGCGAGGACGTCTCGTTCGCCTCCCGCATCCGCCTCGACCCGACGAGTCTCTCGGTCCTGGGCTGGGCGTACGACGCACCGGCGATCGAGCGCTGGAACGACACCGGGCACCTGGAGTAGGGCGCTCCGGCGGTCAGTACGCGGCGAGGACCCGGCTCGTCTCGGCGAGCATCCCGCGGATCCGGGCCGAGGCGATGCCGTCGAGGGAGTCCATGACGCGCTTCGCCTCCGCCGCAGCCTCGTCCGGGCGCCCGGCGTGCGCCAGGTCCTTGGCCAGGTGAGCGCGGTAGAGCGCGAGGTTCCGGGCGAAGTACGGATTCTGCAGAACCGTGGCCCGGTGGGCGTGGCGGGCGGCACGCCCCCAGTCGCCGAGGGCCGCCCAGCACTGGGCCTCCAGGGCTTCCCGCTCCGGCTCGCCGAAGAACGACATCCACTCGGGGTCGCCGTCGGCGGGCCCCCGGTCGAAGTGCCCGTGGGCGCGGCCGAGGGCCTGCTCGCAGGCGGACCGGTCGCCGAGCCCCGCCCACGCGGCCGCCTCCCGCAGCGACAGCAGCGAGAGCAGCCGGGCCGAATCGAGGGGCTGCGCGGCCCGCAGCCCCGCCTGGGCCGCCCGGACCGCCTCGCGGTACCGGCCGGTGTCCCGGGCCAGGAACGACGTGTTGCAGAAGGCGTGCGCCTCCAGGGCCGCGTTCCCGGAGAACCGCGCGGTGGCGAGGGCCTCGGCGTAGTGCGAGCGCGCGTCCTCGTGGCGGCCCGAGTCGTGGGCGAGCCAGCCGACGGAGAGGGACAGCTCGCCGGCGCCCGCGTGCAGCCGGTCCTCGGTGGAGCGACGGGTCATGGTTCCCGTGTCGAGCAGCGCGTACGCGGTACGGAGCGGCTGCGCGGCCACCTTGTAGAGCCCGTCGGCGCCGTGCCGGTCGTCGAGCAGACGGATCTGCCGTACGGCCTCCTCGACGGCCCGGACCTCGGTCTCGCCGATCCGGTGGCTGCCGCGGGGGGCGGGGATCGCGACGGCGGGGCCGCCGAGTCCCAGCGAGGCGGCCGCCAGGGTGGCGGAGCCGCTCGTCATGAATGCGCGACGCAGCACGTCGCTCTCCTCATCGTTCCGGGTCGAGATGGCGGCGGGAGGCGAGGCCCCGGCCGGGGCGGCCTGCCGCCGGCCGCGCACCGTCTCCCGCGCGGAGAAGCCCAGGTCGGAGAGGCCGAGTCCGGGGAACATGTGCAGGAAGACCCGCTCGTACGCGTAGTTGGGGCAGCGGATCTCGCCCGCTTCCACGCGCCCGATGTAGCGGGCGTCGCACGCGACCTGTTCGCCGATCTCCCGCGCTGCCCGGCGGACAGCCGCGGCGAACTCCGCCGGCGAGTGCTGTCCGCGGAGCCGGCGGAAGGCGAGGTTGGGAACTGCCCGTGACATCGCCATGGCCGAGCCCTCTCCTGGTGCTGCCGGGTGGTCCGGCGGCAAGAACGTACCTGCTGTGACCGGATGCGTACGCTGAGTTTGGCTACAAATCGGATATCTCGCCTGCGATCTGCCATGAACTGCCATCCTTTGCAGCGGCATGGCGCCGTAGCCGTTGACGCGCACGGGCGTTGAACCGTAAGGGAGAGACGGAACGTGTCTCCTCTGGAGCGAGGAGGGGTCCCATGTCGGAGATCGTTTCGCAGTCGGCCACGTGGCACGCGCCCGCCCCGGACGCCGACGCCACCCCCCAGCCCCCCGCGGAGCCCTGGGACCTGGTGACCGTGCCGGTCCGGCAGGGCCTTGAGGCCGTCGACATCCTGCGCCGCGGCGGCACCCCCGCGGTCGGCCCGGTGGTGCACGACGGGGCCTGCGACACCCTCGGCTTCCTCGTCCCGCCGGGCACGGCCGCGGCCTGGGACATGCCGGGCAGCGCGTGTACGCGGACCTCGGGGCGCGGCCTCCGCCTCCCCGAGCTGCCGGAGCTCCCCGAACCGACGGGCGACACCCCCCGCCCCGCCGGCTGGCTGCTGCCGCCGAAGGACACCGGCCCCGTCACCGACCCGGTCGTCCTGCGCGAGGCGCTCGGCGAGGCGGCCCGGCTGATCGAAGCGGCCGACGGCTGCCACTGAGCGCCCGCGTCCGGCCCGCAGGGGCGGTTCCGTCCCGAGTGCCCCGATAATGGGGTCCGTGGCCAGGAACAAACAGCGCGACCGGGCGGCGTCCGCCGCCTCCGTCGTCGAGAACGTCGACGGCGGGCTCGCCGAACTCATACCCGACCGGGAACGCCCGCGCGCCTGGACGCTGCTCATCGACGGCGCCCCGCAGTCGCACGTCGACCTCGACGACCCGGCCCACCTCTCCTTCGAGTACCAGCGGCGCCTCGGTCACATCGCCGACCTCGCCGCCCCGCCGAACCGGCCGCTCCAGGTCGTGCACCTCGGCGGCGGCGCCTTCACCCTCGCCCGGTACGTCGCCGCGACCCGCCCTCGCTCCACCCAGCAGATAGTCGAACTCGACGGGCCCCTGGTCCAGTTTGTCCGCCGTGAACTACCCCTCGACGCCGGCGCCCGCATCCGCGTCCGCTCCACCGACGCCCGCGCCGGACTCGCCAAGGTGCAGGACGGCTGGGCGGACCTCGTCATCGCCGACGTGTTCAGCGGGGCCCGCACCCCGGCCCATCTCACCAGCACCGAGTTCCTCGGCGAGGTCCGGCGGGTCCTGCGGCCCGGCGGCTTCTACGCGGCGAACCTCGCCGACGGCCCGCCCCTGACCCATCTGCGCGGCCAGATCGCCACGGCCGCCGCCGTCTTCCCCGAACTGGCGCTGACCGCCGACCCCACGGTGCTCCGCGGCCGCCGCTTCGGGAACGCGGTGCTGCTCGCCTCCGACCGTGAGCTGCCGGTGGCCGAGCTGACCCGCCGGGTCGCCACCGATCCGCACCCGGGCCGGGTGGAGCACGGACGGGAGCTCGCCGACTTCGCCGGCGGGGCGGCCCCGGTCACCGACGCGAGCGCCAAGCCCTCGCCCGTACCGCCCGCGTCCGTCTTCCGCTGAGCCGGGAGACCCTCAGCTCTGCCGGTCCTCGATCTCCACGCGGGGCGCGCTGTCGTGCCACAGGCAGAAGACCGACAGCTCGCGGCCGTCCTTGGTGAAGGTGACCCGGATCCAGGTCGGCTGCTTCCACACCTGCATCTGCCAGCCCGACGCGGGCGTCGCCGCGACCAGCTCGCCCGACGTCTCGCCGAGGTCGAAGGTGACCCGGCCGCCGTCGACCGGGTAGCTCTTCACGGAGGACGCGGTGGTGGGCGCGGGGGTGGTGGCGGGCGCGGCCGCCGTGGTGGGGGGCGTCGCCGGCGCGGACTCCGGCCGGTCGGAGGGGGTCGAAGCGGGCGCCGAGGAGGGAGTGGCGGAAGCCGTGCGTTCCTCGCTCGGCGCGGACTCGCGGGACGGCGGCGAGGTCGCGGGGGGCTCGGGCCGGCGCGTCGACGAGGTCAGCGGATCGCTGCCGGACGTGCCCGGCGCGTCGTCGGTGGCGCCGACCGGGAGCGGCAGCGCGCGCGGAGGGTCGTAGACCGTGCCGGACAGCACCGTGTGCACTCCCCACCAGGACAGGGTGACCGCCGCGCCGGTGGCGAGCGACCAGGCCAGGGCGTGAACGAGTCCTCTTCGCACCGGCCCATAGTGCACCACCCTGTGAGGGGGAGTACGGGAGGGTGCGGATTGCTCACCCGTTCCCCCGAATGGCGTACGGTGCGGCCCATGGCAAGTGTGCTCGTGGTCGAGGACGACCAGTTCGTGCGCTCCGCCCTCATCCGCCAGCTCTCCGAGGCCTCCCACACGGTACGGAGCGTCGGGACGGCTCTGGAGGCATTGCGCGAGGTCGCCCATTTCCGTTTCGACGTGGTCATCCTCGACCTCGGACTGCCCGACCTGGACGGGTCCGAGGCACTCAAGATGCTGCGCGGGATCACCGACGTACCGGTGATCATCGCGACCGCCCGGGACGACGAGGCCGAGATCGTACGGCTCCTGCACGCCGGCGCGGACGACTACCTCGTGAAGCCCTTCTCGGTCGACCACCTCTCGGCCCGCATGGCCGCCGTCCTGCGCCGGGCGCGCTCCGCCGCGGGCGAGGCGCCGCCGCCCCGGGTCATCCGGGTCGGCGGCCTCACCGTCGATCCGCTGCGCCGTCAGGCGGAGCTGGACGGGGCGCCGCTGGACCTCACCCGGCGCGAGTTCGACCTGCTGGCGTTCCTCGCCGGGCGGCCCGGCGTGGTTGTCCCGCGCAAGGAGCTGCTCGCCGAGGTGTGGCAGCAGTCCTACGGGGACGACCAGACCATCGACGTGCATTTGTCATGGCTGCGGCGGAAATTGGGTGAAACGGCCGCGCGGCCCCGCTACTTGCACACCCTGCGCGGGGTGGGCGTGAAGCTGGAGCCGCCCCGGGAGCCGCAGCCGTGAGGTGGGCGCTCGTCAAGGTGTCGCTGGCCGTCACCGTCATGGTCGTCGTCGCGTTCGCCGTACCCCTCGGGCTCGTCGTCAAGGAGATGGCCCGCGACCGGGCCTTCTCCAACGCCGAACGGCGGGCCGCCGGGCTCGCCCCCGTCCTCGCGATCACCACCGACCGCGAGGAGCTGGACAAGGCCGTCGCCACCACCGAGGACGGGGCCGCCGGACGGCTCGCCGTCCACGTGCCCGCCGCGGAGCCGGACGGGACCGCGCTGGAGATCGGCACCCGCAGGGCCGACGCGGAGGAGCTCGCCGCCACCCGCCGGCTCGGCCGGGCCTCCATAGCCGAGGTGCCGGGCGGCTTCGCGCTGCTCCAGCCCACCGCGATCAGCAGCGGTCAGGTCGCCGTCGTCGAACTCTTCGTCCCCGAGGGCGAGGTCACCAACGGCGTCGCCACCGCCTGGCTCGTCCTCGCGGGGGTCGGCATCGCGCTGATCGTCGGCTCCGTCGCCGTCGCCGACCGGCTCGGCGTCCGCATGGTCCGGCCCGCCCAGCGGCTCGCGGGCGCCGCCCACGACCTCGGCGAGGGCAGGCTCGGCGCGCGGGTGCCCGAGGAAGGCCCCCCGGAGCTCAAGTCGGCGGCCGTCGCCTTCAACTCGATGGCCGACCAGGTCGTCCAGCTCCTCGCCAACGAACGCGAGCTCGCCGCCGACCTCTCCCACCGGCTCCGCACCCCGCTGACCGTGCTGCGGCTCAACACGGCCTCGCTCGGCTCGGGACCCGCCGCCGAGCAGACCCGATCCGCCGTCGAACAGCTGGAGCGCGAGGTCGACATCATCATCCGTACGGCCCGGGAGGCGAAGCCGCAGACCCAGGCGACCGGCCCCGGCGCCGGCTGCGACGCCGCCGAAGTGGTCCGCGCGCGGATGGACTTCTGGTCGGCGCTCGCGGAGGACGAGGGCCGGCGGGTACGGGTCGCGGGCATCGAGCGTCCGGTACGCATCCCGGTGGCCCGTCCCGAACTCGTCGCCGCCCTCGACGCCCTCCTCGGCAACGTCTTCCGGCACACCCCCGAGGGCACCGCCTTCTCCATCGACGTCCACAACGGCGACGACGCCGTCATCGTCCTGGTCTCCGACGCGGGCGCCGGCATCGCCGACCCGGCCGCCGCCCTGGCCCGCGGCAACAGCGGCGGCAGGCCCGGCTCGACGGGCCTCGGCCTGGACATCGTGCGGCGGATGGCGGAGGCCACCGGGGGAGACGTCGCCATCGGGCACTCCGTCCTCGGCGGCACCGAGGTCCGCGTCTGGATCGGGCTCGACGGGCGCCGCTCGGGCACCACGACGGGCCGCCGCGGCCACCGCCCGGCCCGCCGCCGCCGCGGTGGCGGCACGGGCACCCGGCGCGCCGCCGACGCCTGAATCCCCACCGACGCCTGAATCCGGTCGGCGCCGAACCTTTCGTGGTTCCGATGCCTCCCTTAAGCGGAGCCTAAGAATCCCAACCCCGGCCCGATCGCGGTCATTTGTCCGTTTCCCAGCCGCTAGCGTGCTGCCGCACCCCACCCCCACACCCCGGCACACAGAGGCAGGCACCCGATGGGCACCAGTTCGCACCGGCGCAGGGCGAGCACCAGGACCAAGGTCGTCGGAGCGGTCGTCGCGGCGGCGATCGCCGGCGGCGCCGCCTTCGCGCTCGGCGGGACGGCGCAGGCCGCCGCCGTCGGCGCCGCGTACACCCGGACCAGTGCCTGGAACGGCGGCTACACCGGCCAGTACGTCGTCACCAACGAGACGACCGCCGCCCAGTCCGACTGGACCCTGGAGTTCGACCTCCCGGCCGGGACGACCATCGGCTCCCTATGGAACGGCGAGCACACCGTCTCCGGCGGCCACGTCACCGTGAAGCCCGCGAGCTGGAACAAGCAGCTCGGCCCCGGCCAGTCCGTCACCGTCGGCTTCGTGACCTCCGCCGCGGGCGCGGCGGGCGACCCGACCGGCTGCCTCATCAACAAGGCCGCCTGCTCCGCCGGAGGCCCCGCCCCCACCCCCAGCGGCCGCCCCACCGACCAGCCGACCGCGACCGCCTCCCCGAAGCCGACGGCGACGGCCACCGTGAAGCCGACTCCGACGGCCACGGCCACCGCGACGGCCACCGTGAAGCCGACCCCGACGGCGACCGCCACCACGCCCCCCACCACGGCGCCCACCCCGACGCCGACCGCGACGGCGACCGGCGTCCCAGCCACCGCCGCCAAGTACGCCCCGTACGTCGACACCTCGCTCTACCCGACGTACGACCTGCTCGCGACCGCCGACGCCACCGGCGTGAAGGAGTTCAACCTCGCCTTCATCACCTCCGGCGGCTCCTGCGCCCCGCTCTGGGGCGGGGTCACCGACCTCGCGAACGACAAGGTCGCGGCCCAGATCGGCGCCCTGCGCGCCAAGGGCGGTGACGTCCGCGTCTCCTTCGGCGGCGCCGCCGGCCACGAACTGGCGCTGAACTGCTCGTCGTCCTCGGCGCTCGCCGCCGCGTACGGCAAGGTCATCGACCAGTACAAGCTGACCAAGGTCGACTTCGACGTCGAGGGCGCGGCCCTGCCGGACACGGCCGCCAACACCCGCCGGTCCCAGGCGATCGCCCAGCTCCAGCAGACCCACCCGGGCCTGAACGTCTCCTTCACCCTGCCGGTCATGCCCGAGGGCCTGACGCAGCCGGGCGTGGCCCTGCTCGCCGACGCGAAGAAGAACGGCGTCCGCGTCGACGCCGTCAACATCATGGCGATGGACTACGGCCCGGCGTACAGCGCGGACATGGGCACGTACGCGATCCAGGCCGCGACCGCGACCCAGGCCCAGGTCAAGGGCGTCCTCGGGCTCTCCGACGCGGCCGCCTGGAAGGCCGTCGCCGTCACCCCGATGATCGGCGTCAACGACGTCACCACCGAGATCTTCCGGGTCGACGACGCCACGCAGCTCGTCGACTTCGCGAAGTCGAAGGGGCTCGGCTGGCTCTCGATGTGGTCCTCGACCCGTGACAAGCAGTGCGCGGCCGGCGCCGTGAACTACGCCGACGCCACCTGCTCCTCGATCCTCCAGCAGCCGCTCGCCTTCACGAAGGCCTTCGCCGCCTACAAGTAGGCAGGCCCTCAGGCCCCCCACACCGCGCGTCCCGGCCGGAACCACCCCACCGCCGGCCGGGGCGCGCACCCCTACCCGGCCGTCGCCGGCCTCACCGTGCAGGCGTCGGCGATCTCGGCCGTGTCCCAGTAGAAGGGGCGGACCTCGGCGATCCGGCCGTCCCGCACGCTGATCGTCTGCAGGATCGGGAAGGTCAGCTCGCGGCCGGTGGCACGGGCGCGGGCACGGACGCGCGTGAGGACCACCGCGGTCCGGCCCGTGGCGAGGAACTCCTGCTCCGTCATGTCGAAGGACTCCCACACCCGGCTCATCGTGAGGAAGAAGCGCTCCACGCCCGCGTGCCCGCGCCAGGTCCCGCCGTACGGCAGGGCGGCTGCCTGGTGGAGGACGACGTCGGGGGCGAAGTAGGGGGCGAGCGGCGCGAAGGAGGCCCTGCCGGGGCCTCCGGCCGCCAGATAGGCGGCCTCCGCCGCGTACATACCGGTCAGGACGGCCGCCGAGTCCGCGGCCGAGTCGGCGGTGGCGTCGGTGGCGTCGGTGGCGTCGGTGGTGGAGGGAGTCGTCATGCCGCCAGCGTGATCGCCCGGGGCGGATCACGCTGGCGGCTGTCGGACGTCGACCTCGCGAGGGGCGCCCTACGTCCGCGAGGCCTGCGCCCCGTCCGGGTGAACTCCCGCGAGCGGAGCTATCCCTTCACAGCACCCCGCATCACCCCGCCCACGATGTGCCGCCCGAACAGCGCGAGCACGACGAGCAGCGGCAGCGTCCCGAGCAGCGCGCCCGCCATCACCACCGACTGGTCGGGCACCGTCCCCCGCCCCAGGCCCGTGAGCGCCACCTGCACCGTCGGGTTGCCGGTCTGCGTCAGCGCGAGGACCGGCCAGAAGAAGTCGTTCCAGGCCGCCACGAACGACAGCATCCCGAGGACCGCCATCGCCGGGCGCGCCGCCGGCAGCACCACGTGCCACACCGTCCGCAGGGTCCCCGCCCCGTCCATCCGGGCGGCTTCGAGCACCTCGGCCGGCAGGGCCCGCCGCAGGTGCTGGAGCATGAAGAAGACCCCGAAGGCGGAGACGAGCGACGGCAGGATCACCGCCTGGAGCTCGTCCGTCCAGCGCAGCCGCGCGATCAGCAGATAGAGCGGGACGACCCCCAGCTGAGGCGGGATCAGCATCGTCCCGGCCACGAGCAGGAGCAGCGTGCCCCGGAAGCGGAACCGCAGCTTGGCGAAGGCGAAGCCGGCGAGGGTCGAGAACAGCACCGTGGCCGCCGCGACCGTTCCCGCGACCAGCGCGGTGTTCGCCAGGGCCTCGCCCAGCCGGGCGTCGGTCCAGGCCACCTCCAGGTTCCCGGGCAGGTTCCGCCCGAACCGGAAGGGCGGCGGGGTGGCCGCGAGCCGCGTACTGGTCCGCGAGGCGGCGACCGCCGTCCACAGCAGCGGGAAGAGGGAGACGGCCGTGAAGAGCGCGAGCAGCGCGTACGTGCCCCAGCCTGCCCGCTCCGTCCTCATGCGGCCCGCCGCCCCCGTGCGAGGCCCCCGCGCAGGAGCCGTACGGCTCCGAACAGCACGACCAGGATGAGGAGCATCGCCCAGGCGATGGCCGCGGCCCGCCCCAGATGGAGGTTCACCCAGCCCTGCTCGTACAGATAGAGCCCGAGGGTCTGGAACTGGTGATCGGCGCCACCGGAGGCACCGGCCCCGCTCCCGAACAGCAGCGGCTCGCCGAAGAGCTGGGTCGCGCCGATCGTCGAGACCAGCACGGTGAAGGCGAGGGCGGGCCGCAGCCCCGGCAGCGTCACGTGCAGGAACTGGCGCCACCGTGACGCCCCGTCGAGCGCCGCCGCCTCGTACAGCTCGCGCGGGATCGTCTGCATCGCCGCCAGGTAGATCAGCGCGTTGTAGCCGGTCCAGCGCCAGACGACGATCGACGAGACCGCGAGCTTCGACGCCCACGGGCCGTTCTGCCAGTCCACCGGGGCCAGACCGACCACCCCCAGGGCCCAGTTGGCCATCCCGTGGTCCCGCCCGTAGAACAGCGCGAAGACCAGCGTCGCGGCGGCGACCGAGGTGGCGTACGGGGCGAGTGCCACGACCCGGTAGAACCCCCGGCCCCGCAGCCGCACGTCGAGCAGATGCGCCACGCCGAGCGCGAGCAGCAGCTGCGGGACGGTGGAAAGGACCCCGATGACGACGGTGTTCACGAGCGCGTTCCAGAAGAACGTGTCGTCGAGCAGCCGCGCGTAGTTGTGCAGCCCCACCCACTCCGGCTCGGCGGGCGCGGTCAGCTCGACCCGGTGCAGTGAGGTCCAGGCGGTGGCGAGCAGCGGGAACATCCCGAAGGCCCCGAAGAAGAGGAAGAACGGTGCGACGAGCAGGTACGGCGCCCAGCGCGAGCCGACGGGGGTACGACGGAGACGCCGACGCCGACCGCGCGCCCCCAGGCCCCGGGAGGGGGCCCCGGCGGCTCCGGCCCCGGCTCCGGCTCCGACTCCGCCTCCGGCTCGGTCCCCGGTCCCGGCCCCGGCCCGGTCCCGGGCCCCGGTCCCGGCCCCGGCCTTCGGATCGGTCGTCGGCGGGCGGGTCGGACGTCGGGGTGTCGGCGGGTCCGTCGGGTCCTGCGGGTCCGTGGGCGTCCGCGTCTCGGTCACGGCGCCCTCACCGGTCCAGCGCGTTGTCGATCGCCTTCATCGCGGCCTTCCAGGCCGACTCCGGCGGGCGGCCCGTCTGGTCGACCTGGAGCATGCCGACGTCGGCGAGGGTCTGGGCGACGAGGGCGTCCTTCGGGCCGACGGGGGCCCGCGGGACGCCCCGCGCCGCCGCGGCGAAGATCTCGCCGACCGGGGCGTCGCCGAAGTACGGGTGGCGGGCGTCCGCGACCGCCGGGAGCGCGTACGCGGCCGAGGCGCTGGGGAAGCTGCCGCGCCGCTCGAAGAGCACCGCCTGCTGGGCGGGCGCCGTCAGCCAGGCCGCGAGCCGGGCCGCCTCGGCGCGGTGCCGCCCGGCGGACGGCACGACGAGGAACGAGCCGCCCCAGCTGCCCGGCCGGGGCGCCGCCGCCACGTCCCACCGGCCGCGCCCGGCCGGGCCCGCCTTGTCCTGGATGTAGCCGAGCATCCAGGCGGGGCAGGCGACCGTGGCGAACGCGCCGTTCGCGAAGGCCTGGTCCCAGCCGGGGGTGAACTGCTGGAGCCGGGCCGTGAGCCCCTGCCGGGCGAACGCGGCGGCGAGGTCCCAGGCCTCCCGTACGGCAGGGTTGACCGCCACGATCAGATCGCCCCGCTCGTCGTAGTACCGGAGCGCCGCGCTGCCCGTGACCGCCGCCATCACCCCGGAGGCGGAGTCGGTGAAGGCGGTGCCCTCCGGGGCCCGCTCGCGGTAACGGACACCGGCCGCCAGGTACTTGCGCCAGTCCCCGGCCCACAGCCGCCCCACCGCGCCCCGCTCGGTGGGCAGCCCGGCGCGGGCGAAGAGGTCCTTGCGGTAGCAGACGGCCTGCGGCCCGATGTCGGTGCCGAGCGCGAGCGTGCGCCCGTCGGGGGCGGTGCCCTGCGCCCACTTCCACGGCAGGAAGGCCTCCCGGTCGACCCCCGGCGCCGAGCCGAGCCCGTCGAGCCGGCCCGCCTGCGTGGCGAGCACCTCGGCGATGTTGCCGACCTCGACGGCCTGGACGTCGGCGAGACCGGAGCCGGCGGTGAGGTGGGTGAGCAGCTGCGGGTAGTAGACGTCGTTGCGGGTGAGGGAGGTCTGCCGGACCGCGATGTCCGGGTGGAGCCGCATGTACGTGTCGTAGAGCCCGGCCTCCTGGAGGCCGAACGTGCCGAACACGCCGACGGTGAGCGTGATCCGCCGCCCGCTCCCGTCCACGGGCTCCCGCACCGGGACGCCCGCCCCGGGCGGCGGGGCGGGGTCGGTGGCGCAGCCGCCGGAGAGCGCCGAGCCCAGGAGGAGGGCGAGGGCGAGCGCGACGACGGGCCCGTTCCGCTTCCTGCTCCCCATGGGCCCCGACCGTAGTGCGGCTCCGCCCGGGCGGCGGGGGACAGCTCGCCGGGCCGCGCGGAAGTCACCCGCACGCACCACACCCCCGCCCCCGCGTCGTCGAACGTCTTCGACGACTCCCGGACCTTGACCGTGTTCTGACCCCCACTCAATAGTGGGAGCGCTCCCATTCACCCTTCGACGGGATACCCATGCGCAGAACACGCCACCTCCTCGCGGGGCTCGCCCTGACCGCGGGCCTCCTCGCGGGAGCGGTCCCCGCGACCGCCGCCCCGGAGACGCCCGTACCCACGGCCGCGGCAGCACCCTCGTACACCTGGAAGAACGTCCGGATCGACGGCGGCGGCTTCGTCCCCGGCATCGTCTTCAACCGGGCCGAGAAGGACCTCGTCTACGCCCGCACCGACATCGGCGGCGTCTACCGCTGGAACCAGGCCGCCTCCTCCTGGACCCCGCTCCTCGACTCCGTCGACTGGGACCACTGGGGCCACACCGGAGTCGTCGGCCTCGCCTCCGACACCGTCGACCCCGACCGGCTGTACGCGGCGGTCGGCACGTACACGAACGACTGGGACCCCGGCAACGGCGCCGTCCTGCGCTCCGCCGACCGGGGCGCCACCTGGCAGCGCACCGACCTCCCCTTCAAGCTCGGCGGCAACATGCCCGGCCGCGGCATGGGCGAACGCCTGGCCGTCGACCCGCACAAGAACAGCGTCCTCTACCTCGGCGCGCCCAGCGGCAACGGCCTGTGGCGCTCCACCGACTCCGGCGTCACCTGGTCGAAGGTCACCACCTTCACCAACCCCGGCAATTACCAGCAGGACCCGACCGACACCAGCGGCTACAACTCCGACGAGCAGGGCATCGTCTGGGTCACCTTCGACGAGTCCACGGGCACCCCCGGGACCGCGACCGGCACGATCTACGTCGGCGTGGGCGACAAGGAGAACGCCGTCTACCGCTCCACCGACGCCGGCGCCACCTGGACCCGCCTGCCCGGCCAGCCCACCGGCCACCTCGCCCACAAGGGCGTCCTCGACGCGGAGAACGGCTACCTCTACCTCGCGTACAGCGACACGGCAGGACCGTACGACGGCGGCAAGGGCCAGGTCTGGCGGTACGCCACCGCCACCGGCGAGTGGAAGAACATCAGCCCGGTCGCCGAGGCCGACACCGTCCACGGCTTCAGCGGCCTCACCGTCGACCGGCAGCGGCCCGGCACGGTCATGGTCTCCGCCTACAGCGCCTGGTGGCCGGACACCCAGATCTTCCGCACCACCGACTCCGGCTCCACGTGGACCAAGGCCTGGGACTACAGCTCGTACCCGACCCGCGCCGACCGCTACACGATGGACGTCTCCTCCGTCCCCTGGCTGACCTGGGGCGCCACCCCGGCCCCGCCCGAACAGACCCCGAAGCTCGGCTGGATGACCGAGGCCCTGGAGATCGACCCCTTCGACTCGAACCGCATGATGTACGGCACGGGCGCCACGATCTACGGCACCCACGAGCTCACCCGGTGGGACACCGGGACGAACTTCACCATCAGGCCCATGGTGAAGGGACTCGAGGAGACCGCCGTCCTCGACCTGGCCTCCCCGCCGTCCGGCGCCCCGCTGATCAGCGCCCTCGGCGACATCGGCGGCTTCCGCCACACGGACCTCACCACGGTCCCGTCGATGATGTTCACCTCCCCGAACTTCACCTCCACGACCAGCCTCGACTACGCCGAGACGAACCCGGACCTCCTTGTCCGCTCCGGCCACCTCGACGGCGGACCGCGCGTCGCGTTCTCCACCGACAACGGCGCCAACTGGTCCGCCGGACAGGAGCCTTCGGGCGTCACCGGCGGCGGCACGGTCGCCGCGTCCGCCGACGGCGGCCGTTACGTGTGGAGCCCGGACGGCACCGGAGTCCACACCGGCACCGGGGGCGCCTGGACCGCCTCCAGCGGCATCCCCGCCGGCGCGACCGTCGAGTCCGACCGGGTCGACCCGAAGACCTTCTACGGCTTCAAGGACGGCACCTTCTACGCCAGTACGGACGGCGGCGCGACCTTCACGGCCCGCGCCACCGGCCTCCCGGCCAAGGGCAACGCCCGCTTCAAGGCCGTCCCCGGCAAGAAGGGCGATATCTGGTTCGCCGGCGGCGCCCCCGACTCCACGTACGGCCTCTGGCACTCCACCGACGGCGGCGCGACCTTCGCCCGGGTCTCCGGCGTCGAGCAGGCCGACACGATCGGCTTCGGCAAGGCCGCACCCGGCGCCACGTACCCCGCGCTCTACACGAGCGCGAAGATCGGCGGCGTACGGGGCGTCTTCCGCTCCACCGACGCGGGCGCGAGCTGGGTCCGGATCAACGACGCCGCCCACCAGTGGGGCTGGACCGGCGGCGCGATCACCGGTGACCCCCGGGTCTACGGCCGCGTGTACGTCTCCACCAACGGCCGCGGCATCATCTACGGCGACACGACGGAGACCGGCGGCGGCACCGACCCCACCGACCCGCCGGACCCCACCGACCCGCCCGCGCCCACCGGCGCCTGCAAGGTCTCCTACAAGGTCACCAACCAGTGGCAGGGCGGCTTCCAGGCCGACGTCACCCTGACCAACACCTCCGCCACCGCCTGGACCGGCTGGAAGCTCGGCTGGGAGTACCCCGCCGGGCAGCGGATCGGCCAGATGTGGAACGCCACCCCGGCCCGGACGGGGACCGCGGTCACGGCGCAGAACGTCGGCTGGAACGGCCCCGTCGCCGCCGGAGCCTCCGCCTCCTTCGGCTTCACCGGCACCTGGACCGGCACCAACCCCGTACCGGCCGCCTTCACCCTCGGAGGTGCGACGTGCTCCGTCGCCTGATCGCCACGACGGCCCTCCTGGCCGCCGCCCTCACCCTCACCCCCGCCACTCCGGCGGCCGCCGCCGACGCCCCGCTCCGGGACCTCGCCGAGGCCCGGGGCATCTACCTCGGCACCGCCGTCACCGGCGGGAAGCTCACCGGCGGGTACGCGGACGTCGCCGCCGCCCAGTTCGACTCGGTCACCCCCGGCAACGAGATGAAGTGGGGCTCCGTCGAACGCACCCGGGGCACGTACGACTGGACCGGCGCCGACCGGGTCGTCGACTTCGCCGAGGCCCACGGCCAGCGCGTCCGCGGCCACACCCTCGTCTGGCACAGCCAGCTGCCCTCCTGGGTGACCGACGGCACCTGGACCGCCGACGGGCTCCGCACCCTGATGACCGACCACATCGCCGCCGAGGCCGGCCGCTACAAGGGCCGGATCGACCACTGGGACGTCGTCAACGAGCCCCTGAACGAGGACGGCACCCTGCGGCAGTCCGTCTTCGGGGCGACCCTCGGCGAGTCGTACATCGCCGACGCCTTCCGCGCCGCCCGGGCCGCCGACCCGGCCGCGAAGCTCTACCTCAACGACTACTCGACGGACGCGCTCGGCGCGAAGAGCGACGGCATGTACGCCCTGGTGAAGCGGCTCCTCGCGCAGGGCGTCCCGGTCGACGGCGTCGGCTTCCAGGCCCATCTCGTCCTCGGCCAGGTCCCCGCCTCCCTGGAGGCCAACCTGCGCCGCTTCGCCGACCTCGGCGTGGACGTGGCGATCACCGAGCTCGACATCCGCATGACCCTGCCCGCGACCGACGCGACGCTCGCGCGGCAGAAGGCCGACTACGCCTCCGTCCTGCGCGCCTGCCTGGCCGTCACCCGCTGCGCGGGCGTCACGGTCTGGGGCTTCACCGACTCCGACTCCTGGATCCCGGACTTCTTCCCCGGTCAGGGCGCGGCGACCCCGTACGACGAGGGCCTCGCCCCGAAGCCCGCCCGCGCCGGGATCGCCGAGGCGCTCGCCCCCGTCACCCCGCCCGCCCCGGGGGTGTGCTCCGTCACGTACGCGGTCACGAGCCAGTGGACGGGCGGCTTCACGGCCCAGGTCACCGTCCGCAACACGGGTACGGCCCCGCTGAACGGCTGGACCGTCCGCTGGTCCTATCCGGCCGGCCAGCGGCTCACCCAGGCCTGGAACACCACGGCGACGCAGGCCGGGACGGAGGTGACGGCGACGAACCTCGCGTACAACGCGACGGTCCCGGCGGGCGGCTCGGCGGCCTTCGGCTTCAATGGCGCCTGGTCGGGCACCAACCCGCCCCCGACGGCCTTCAGCTGCTCCTAGGGGCAACTCCGGCGACATACGAAAACGACCGAGGCCCCGGTTCTTCCGAACCGGGGCCTCGGCCTTCAGGGTGAGTAACGGGACTCGAACCCGCGACATCCTGGACCACAACCAGGTGCTCTACCATCTGAGCTATACCCACCATGACCGGAGTTTTTCTCGGGTTTCCCCGACCGGCCGAGAAGAAGTCTACAGGGTCCTGGGGGGTGCTCGCGCCCGCATTGATTCCGGACGCGAGCGACCCCGTTCGGACGGGGTCTACTCCGCGGGCGCGGCGTGGCGCGCGGCGATCCGCTTCGCGGTCTCCGAGTCCGGTCCGGGCTGCGGGACGAAGACCGCCTCGCGGTAGTAGCGGAGCTCCGTGATGGAGTCGCGGATGTCGGCGAGTGCCCGATGGTTGCCGTTCTTCTCCGGACTGTTGAAGTACGCCCTCGGGTACCAGCGGCGGGCCAGCTCCTTGACCGAGGAGACATCGACGATCCGGTAGTGCAGGTGGCTCTCCAGGGCAGGCATGTCCCGAGCGAGGAAGCCGCGGTCCGTGGAGACCGAGTTCCCGCACAGCGGCGCCTTGCCGGGTTCCTTGACGTGCTCGCGGATGTACGCGAGGACCTGGGCCTCCGCGTCGGCGAGCGTGGTGCCGCCGGCGAGCTCGTCGAGAAGCCCCGAGGCCGTGTGCATTTGGCGCACGATCTCGGGCATGGTCTCCAGGGCCGCGTCCGGCGGGCGGATCACGATGTCCACCCCGTCGCCGAGCACGTTCAGTTCCGAGTCGGTGACCAGTGCGGCCACCTCGATGAGTGCGTCGTCCGTCAGCGAGAGCCCGGTCATCTCGCAGTCGATCCACACCATGCGATCGTTCATGCGTCCACCTTATGGTGTGCGGTCCCCGAGGGGACGGCCGACGGGCGCCCGGGGGAGGTGTCCCCGGACGCCCGTCGGTCCTGCGGTGCGCCGCTTGTGGCCGCGCGGGTCGGTGTTACTGCGCGCTGCGCTGGCCCGGCAGGGAGGGGCGGCCGGGAGCGTAGACGTCCCCGTACTGCTTCCCCCCCTCCAGGGGGGAGGCCGGGCGCCGCATGCCGGCGCCGACCTGGACGGGCATGACCGGATCGAGCACCGCCGTCCCGACATCGCCCTGCGGCCGCCTGGCCCGGTACGCCGCCCGGTAGGCGGCCGGCGACGAGCCGAGCTGGCGCCGGAAGTGGCCGCGCAGCGCCACCGGGGAGCGGAAGCCGCACCGGCCCGCGACCTCGTCGACCGAGTAGTCGGAGGTCTCCAGCAGCCGCTGCGCCTGGAGCACCCGCTGCGTGATCAGCCACTGGAGCGGGGCGGACCCCGTCAGTGAGCGGAACCGGCGGTCGAAGGTCCGCCGTGACATGTACGCGCGCGCGGCCAGGGTCTCCACGTCGAACTGCTCGTGGAGGTGCTCCAGCGCCCAGGCGACGACCTCGGCCAGCGGGTCGGCGCCGATCTCCTCTGGTAAAGACCTGTCGAGGTAGCGCTCCTGACCGCCGCTGCGCCGCGGCGGGACGACCAGCCGGCGCGCCAGCGCGCCCGCGGCCTCGGTGCCGTGGTCGGTCCGCACGATGTGCAGACACAGATCGATTCCGGCCGCGGTGCCTGCGGAGGTGAGGACGTCGCCGTCGTCGACGAAGAGCTCCCGCGGGTCCACGTGGACCGACGGGTAGCGCTTGGCGAGCGTCGGCGCGTACATCCAGTGCGTCGTCGCCGGCCGGCCGTCGAGCAGGCCCGCGGCGGCGAGGACGAAGGCCCCGGTGCAGAGGCCGACGATCCGCGCGCCCTCCTCGTGGGCACGGCGCAGCGCTTCGAGCGCCTCCGGCGGTGGCGGCGAGGTGATCGACCGCCAGGCCGGTACGACGACCGTCCCGGCGCGGCCGATGGCCTCCAGGCCGTATGGCGCGGTGAGTTCGAGACCGCCGGTGGTGCGCAGCGGGCCGTCCTCGCCGGCGCAGACGAGCAGCCGGTAGCGGGGCACGCCCGCGTCCTGCCGGTCGATGCCGAAAACGGAGAGCGGGATGGAGCTCTCGAAGATGGGGCCGCCGCTGAACAAAAGCACTGCGACGACTTCACGGCGGCGGCGTCCGGACAGCTTCCGTGCGACCTCCGGTACGGCGGAGTCCTGGCTCATGACGCTAAGCCCCCCTCGGTGTTCGCGTCTCCCTGGTCGTGTCGCTCCTGCACGTTTCCCCTCGGTTTTGCACGAGACCCCAGTCTTCGGTACCCATGATCGAATCTACTGCGTCCCGTGGCGCCGGCGTGACAAGTTCTCCATCCGGTGGATTGTCGACAAGGCCACTTGGCGCGAAGCGATCGATCGCGAAGCGTTCCACCTGACGGCCGCCAAGGGAAGGGGCAGCGCCGCGAACGCCCCGCGAGCGTAGGGTGCGGGGCCTTGAATCGGGGCTTCGGGGGCTGTCGGCACCGGGGTTGGCCAACCGTTCCGCCAAGGACTCGCCGACGAATGGAAGTTGGCTGAAATCATATGGGTTCGGGTGTGCGAACCTGTCAACTCGGAGAGGGTCGGGCCGGTCTTCGGCTCAGTTCCGGCGCCTGGTTCGTACCGTTTCGGCCTGAAGTCCGCGCTCCGAGCGACGCAGCAGCACCCGGCACGCCGCCGTCACCGAGACGAGCCCCAGCGCGGCCCCGGCGGCTCCGCCGAGCGAGGTGCCGAAGACGACGAGCACCACGGGCACGAGGACGCAGCAGAAGACCGCCCACCGGACGACGTCACCGGCCGGGTCGGCGGTTCCCGCCCCGGCGGCCGCTCCCCCTTCCCGGTCCGGGTCCGCCGAGGCGGTCGCGGCGGCGGTCGCGGAGGGGCCCGCGGGGGCGGCGGGCGCGGCGGGCGCGCGGCGGCGGCCGCGGGGCGAGCCGAGCGCGGGCGCGGGGGCGGTGGAGGTCTGGCCGGCGGCGGTCGATGGTGCGGGCACGGGCGGTCTCCCTGCGACGGGGGGCTGGACCTGTGGCAACGAGGAACGGAACGTTCCGGTCACTGTGCGCGACGTCCGTTTGGCCCCCGTACCGACGCCTGTAGGGCACAACCGGCATTGCCAGATCGCGAACCCCTCGGGCATGCTCCCTGGGACGCCACGCGAGAGCGGGGTGCACGCCGGGGAGTGACACGGCGGGCTCTGGGCAGGAGAGGAGTGTCGCCGTACCCTTGGGGGTATGGGCTTGGGAAGATGATTCCCGGACACAGCTCCGCCGCCACCCGTTGTTCCGTCCCTCCTTTCCCCGTCCCTTCCCACGAGGACTCCCTTCGCCGAGACACCGATGGCCGGTCACGAATTCCCCGAACCCGCGGACCGCAAGCGCGTCGCCGACTCCACGGTCGACCCCCTCGCGGTAGAACAGCCACGCCATTCCTGCGACCCGGCCTTCCGGCACGGGGTGGTCGTCGGTTTCGACGGCTCCACGTCCAGTGAGCGCGCCCTCGCGTACGCCATCGGCATGGCCCGCCGCTCCGGCTCCGGCCTGATCATCGTGCACGTGGCCAACCGGCTGCCGACCACGGTGTGGGCCGGCTGCGAGCCGCCGGTCTTCGTCGACGTGCCGGACCACCGCACCGAGGTCCTCGGGCTTGAGCTGGCCTGCGCCGAGCACCTCTCCGAGGTGCCGTGGATCCTCGTCGAGCGCGGCGGGGACATCTGCCACGAGCTGGAGGAGGTCGGCCGCGAGTACTCGGCCGACGCGATCGTGGTCGGCTCCACGCACGGGATCGTCGGCCGGATCTTCGGCTCGGTCGCCGGCCGCCTCGCGCGCCGCGCCCAGCGGCCCGTGATCGTCATCCCTTAGCCGTCCCCTTCCGCCTCGGTCGCGCGGGGGCTCGCTGAGGTCCCGCCGGGTCACCGTCACCCTCGTGTCCGCCTCGGCGCTCCCGCTCGCCATGCGTGCCCCGCTGTCGACCCGGGAGGAGGGTGGTCCGGACCGGCGGAGACGCCGGCTCTCTCCCCAACTGGCGCCAACCGGCCATAAATTCGGCCTTCCTCAGGTGAATTGTGCGCTTGTGAAGGGTAGATAAGGTTCACCGGATCACAGCAGCTCACGCAGCACGACTGCACTCCTGAAGGGAGCCCGCCGTGGACAACGAAGTCGCCGCGGGAAACAGCACTTCCACTCTCGGCAACCTCGCACTCGGACTGACCCTGCTCGCCTTCGGGCTGGGCGGGACGGGTCTCATCGACAACGTCGCGGCAGCGGATGCCGCGGGCCTCGCCACCTGGGTCGGCGGGGTGGCGCTCTTCCTCGTCGGACTGATCGCCCTGCGCGGCGGCAGCACCGGTGAGGGCACGGCGTACACCGCGCTCGGCGCCTTCTGGTTCACCTGGGGGACCGCCGTCGGCGGCGGGGCCTCGGCGGACGCCGTCGGGCTCTTCATGCTCCTGTGGGCGCTCCTCGCGCTCACGCTGACCATGGCCGCGTCGGGGAGCGGTCTGTTCGGACAGGGTGTGTACGGGCTGCTGTTCGTCGCGCTGCTGCTGATCGGCATCGGCGCGCTGGCCGACAACGGCGGTCTGGCGAAGGCGGGCGGTTGGGTCGCGGCCGTCGGGGGGCTCGCCGCCTGGTACGGCGCCACGGCAGCGGTGGCGGGGTGGCCGATGGCCCTCCGTCGCTCGGCGGGCACGAGCGCCCCGGCCGCGGGGTGACCACGAGCGCCGGCGAGTGAGCCGAAGGGGCGCGCGGCTGTCGACAGTCGCACGAGCGCCCCGGAGGCGAACCGAGCCCTGAAAGAGAAAAGAGAACGGTCCTTGCCGCACCTGGGTGTGCGGCAAGGACCGTTCTCGTGTCCGGTCGAACCGCCGGGGGACAGGCCCGGCGGCGCGGGTCGGGGGGACAGGCCCCGACCGACTGCTACTCGACCGTGACGGACTTGGCCAGGTTGCGCGGCTTGTCGATGTCGCGGCCCATGGCGAGCGCCGTGTGGTAGGCGAAGAGCTGGAGCGGGATGCCCATGAGGATCGGGTCCAGCTCGTCCTCGTTCTTCGGCACGATGATGGTGTGGTCGGCCTTCGCCTGCGGCTGGTGCGCGACCGCGAGGATGCGGCCGCTGCGGGCCTTGATCTCCTCCAGGGCGGCGCGGTTCTTCTCCAGCAGGTCGTCGTTGGGGACGATCGCGACCGTCGGCAGGGCCGGCTCGATGAGGGCGAGCGGGCCGTGCTTCAGCTCGGAGGCCGGGTACGCCTCGGCGTGGATGTAGGAGATCTCCTTCAGCTTGAGGGAGGCCTCCAGGGCCACCGGGTAGCCCCGGACGCGGCCGATGAACATCATCGACTGGGCGCCCGCGTACTCCGCGGCGATCTTCTTGATCTCGTCCTCGGTCTCGAGGATCTCGCTGATCTGGGCGGGCAGCTTGCGCAGGCCCTCGATGATCCGCTTGCCGTCGGTGACGGACAGGTCGCGGATGCGGCCCAGGTGCAGGGCGAGCAGCGCGAAGGCGGTGACCGTGTTGGTGAAGCACTTGGTGGAGACGACGCAGACCTCGGGGCCGGCGTGGACGTACACGCCGCCGTCGGCCTCGCGGGCGATGGCGGAGCCGACGACGTTCACGACGCCGAGGACGCGGGCGCCCTTGCGCTTGAGCTCCTGGACGGCGGCGAGCACGTCGTAGGTCTCACCGGACTGGGAGACGGCGATGTAGAGGGTGTCGGGGTCCACGACCGGGTTGCGGTAGCGGAACTCCGAGGCCGGCTCGGCGTCGGCGGGGATGCGGGCCAGGGACTCGATGAGCCCGGCGCCGATGAGGCCGGCGTGGTACGAGGTGCCGCAGCCGAGGATCTTGATCCGGCGGATCGTGCGGGCCTCGCGGGCGTCGAGGTTCAGGCCGCCCAGGTGCACGGTGGAGAAGCGGTCGTCGATCCGGCCGCGCAGCACGCGGTCGACCGCGTCGGGCTGCTCGGAGATCTCCTTGTGCATGTACGTGTCGTGGCCGCCCATGTCGTAGGAGGCGGCCTCCCACTCCACGGTCTCCGGGGTCGCCGTGGTGGTCGTCCCGGAGGTCGTGTAGGTGCGGAAGTCGTCGGCCTTGAGGGTGGCCATCTCGCCGTCGTCGAGGGTGACGACCTGGCGGGTGTGGGCGATCAGGGCGGCGACGTCGGAGGCGACGAGCATCTCCTTCTCGCCGATGCCGAGGATGACCGGGGAGCCGTTGCGGGCCACCACGATGCGGTCGTTGAAGTCGGCGTGCATCACGGCGATGCCGTAGGTGCCCTCGATGACCTTGAGGGCCTCGCGGACCTTCTCCTCAAGGGTGTCGGCCTGGGAACGGGCGATGAGGTGGGTGATGACCTCGGTGTCCGTCTCGGAGGCGAAGACGACGCCGTCCGCCTCCAGCTTCGCGCGCAGCTCCTGGGCGTTGTCCACGATGCCGTTGTGGACGACCGCGACCTTGTTCTCGGGGTCCAGGTGCGGGTGCGAGTTCACGTCGCTGGGGGCGCCGTGGGTGGCCCAGCGGGTGTGGGCGATGCCGGTGGTGCCGGAGAAGCGCTTGGGGACGCGGGCTTCGAGGTCCCGGACGCGGCCCTTGGCCTTCACCATCTTCAGGCCGCCGGCCTTCGGGCTGGTGATGACCATGCCGGCGGAGTCGTATCCCCGGTACTCCAGACGCGCCAGGCCCTCAAGGAGCAGGGGGGCGACGTCGCGCTTTCCGATGTAACCGACAATTCCGCACATAAAGGTGAAACCCCTCCAGGTCTGTGATGGTGCTTTCCGTGACCGCGGTCGCGCCGTTGCCTCAGCCGTAGACGATGCGGCGCAGCTGCCGGAGCGACAGCTCCGGTGGCGCCACGGCCCGGTGCGGCAGTTCCGCCGCGATCCGTTCGAAGATCTCGGCGTTCACGCCCCCGCCGGACTGCAGTTCGCGGTGGCGGCGGCGGACGAACTCCTCGGTCGTCTCGTCGAAGTACGCCAGCACGTCGAGTACCACCCGGGCGGCCTCACCGCGCTGGAGCGCGGTGCTGCGGACCAGATGGTCGACGAGGTCGTCATGCGACGGGCGGCGTTCGAGCACCCGTGAATACTGAGGGGTACTCGGCGCTCTTTGCAAGAATCCTGCCCGAAATCGGGCAGGACTTCCATGGTCGCCATCGAAAACGGGGATATTGGTCCAGACCTTGACCCGGCGTAGGGGTGGCGGTACGCATGGTTGCCGACTGGATATACAGAACTGAAGAGAAGAACAGACGGCCGTCGGACGTGCCGATCACCCGAAGACGTGTCGATCACCCGAAGGGGACCATGCCCGTGAGTCAGCGCCGAAGGATCCCTCGCCTCATCGGATCACTCCTCCTGGTCGCCACCGCCGGTGTCGGCTGCGGCGAGGCCACCGCCGACACCGGAGGCGCCGACGGCAAGGCCGCCGCCGAACCCGAGGTCCGCCCGCTCGGCCGCATCGTGCCCGTACCCGCCTCCGTCACCCCCGAGGGCGAGCCGTACACCCTCACCCGCGCCACCCGCATCGGCATCGACGAGACCTCCCGCGAGTCCCGGGCCGTCGGTCGCTACCTCGCCGGGCTGCTCCGCCCCGCCACCGGCTTCCCGCTGCACATCGTCGACGAGGCCGCGGCCCGCGGCGGCATCCGCCTCCGGCTCGACCCCGGCGCCGGCGAGCTCGGCGACGAGGGCTATCGCCTCCGCTCCGGAACCGACGGCGTCACCCTCACCGCCCGTGAACCCGCCGGTCTCTTCCGCGGCGTCCAGACCCTCCGCCAGCAGCTGCCCTCCGCCGTCGAGCGCCGCACCGTCCAGCCGGGCCCCTGGAAGATCGCCGGCGGCACGATCACCGACACCCCGCGCTACGCCTACCGGGGCGCGATGCTCGACGTCTCCCGCCACTTCTTCACCGTCGACGAGGTGAAGCGGTTCATCGACCAGCTCGCCCTCTACAAGATCAACACCCTGCATCTGCACCTCTCCGACGACCAGGGCTGGCGCATCGCCATCGACTCCTGGCCCCGCCTCACCACCCACGGCGGCTCCACCGAGGTGGGCGGCGGCCCCGGCGGCTTCTACACGAAGGAGCAGTACAAGGAGATCGTGCGGTACGCGGCCTCCCGCTACCAGGAGGTCATCCCCGAGATCGACGTGCCGGGCCACACCTTCGCGGCCCTCTCCTCCTACGCCGAACTCAACTGCGACGGCGTCGCCCCGCCCCTCTACACGGGCGTCAAGGTCGGCCTCAGCTCCCTCTGCGTGCCCAAGGACGTCACGTACGACTTCGTCGACGACGTGATCCGCGAGATCGCCGCCCTCACCCCCGGCCGCTACGTCCACATCGGCGGCGACGAGGCCCACTCCACCAGCCACGACGACTACGTGACCTTCATGGACAAGGTGCAGCCGCTCGTCGCCAAGTACGGCAAGACGGTCGTCGGCTGGCACCAGCTGACCGGCACGAAGCCCGCCGAGGGCGCCCTCGTCCAGTACTGGGGCCTCGACCGCACCCCCGCCGCCGAGAAGGAGCGGGTCGCGGCCGCCGCGCGGAACGGCGCCGGACTGATCCTCTCGCCCGCCGACCGCTCCTACCTCGACATGAAGTACACGAAGGACACCCCGCTCGGCCTCGCCTGGGCCGGCACGGTCGAGGTCCGGCGCTCGTACGACTGGGACCCGGCGACGTATCTGCCGGGGGCCCCGGAGAGCGCCGTCCGGGGCGTCGAAGCCCCCCTGTGGACGGAGACCCTCGCCACGACGGACGACCTCGACGTGATGGCCTTCCCGCGCCTCCCGGGCCTGGCCGAACTGGGCTGGTCCCCGGCGGAGACCCACGACTGGGACACGTACAAGATCCGCCTCGCGGAACAGGCCCCGCGCTTCGACGCGCTGGGCATCGCCTACTACCGCTCGCCGCAGGTGCCCTGGGAGTAGGGCGGAGTTCGGCCGGGTGGCGGGCTCATCGTGCGCGGCCGGGCGGTGGTGCGGAGACTGGCGGCATGTCCGTGCCGTCAGGGGAACCGTCCCAGCCAGCGCCCGAGCCGTCGCGGGTGACGTTCTTCGACAAGGCGGCCTACATCGTGGCGCCGGGGACCGCTGTCATCGGCCTGCTGTACTACTTCGGCAGTCTGTACGCCGACACCTACTACGCGACCTTCGGCGTGCCGGCGGCCGACCTCCAGCTGTCCGTCCAGTCCTACCTGGCCAAGAGCCCGGATGCGGTCTTCGGCCCGGTGTGGTTCCTGCTGATCTGCGGACTGGTCGTGCTGCTGGTGCTCGGTCGGGTCGGACACACGCTGGCCGGCCCCGGGAAGGAGCGCCGGCGCCGCACGGTGTGCCGGGTGCTCCTTGTCGTCGGCCTGTTCATGGCGCTGCTGGGATTTCCGGTCTTCTTCGGACTGCGCATCTGGCTCCCCCTCCCCGCGAGCTGGTGGTGGAGACCGTTCGTCCCGCCCCTCCTGGTGGCTCTGGGCGCCACTCTGGCGTTCTTCGCCGTGCGGCAGCGTCTCCAGCGGAGCGAGGACGAGCACCGGCGTGAGGGGACCGCCGAGCGGATGTGGTCCGCGGGCGGCGCCCTGCTGATCGGGCTGCTGGCCATGAGCCTGTTCTTCGCTGTGAGCCAATACGTGGCCGCGAGCGCGGCGACCGAGGCCCGGTCGGCCATCGAAGCGGGCAACGAGAAGAGCCTGCCGGTGCTGGTCTATTCGCGCATCCCGGTCGCGCACGACGCGAAGGGCATCACGTACAAGGACTTGGGCACCGCCAAGGGCCCGTATCGGCATCGGTACACCGGATTCCGCCTGCTCGTGAAGTCTCCGGCCCGCTTCTACCTGGTCTCCCATGAAACGCGGGACATGGATCAGTACATGACGGTCGTGCTGCCAGACGACGACACCGTGCGCGTGGCGCTGACCTCGGCCGTCAACTGACCTCGGACTCGGGCTCGGGCTCGGGCTCGGGCTCGGGCTCGGGATCGATCGGGGTCGGCTCGGTGGTGGGTGCGGGCTCGGGCGTCTCGGTGGTGGGTGCGGGCTCGGGCGTCTCGGTGGTCGGTGAAGGCTCGGGCGTCTCGGTGGTGGGCGAGGGCTCGTCCCCCACCGCCTCGCCGGAGAAGGGCACAGTGAGCGTTTCGCCCTGTGAGGTCTCGACGGTCAGCACTCCGGAGTAGGACCCCGTCTCGTACGGCATGAACCGGAAGTCCAGCTCGCACTCCTCGCCGGGGGCCAGCGTGCCGGTGCAGGTGCCGAGATCCACCGCCGCGTCTCCCATGTCCGGGTTGTCGGTGAATGTCTGTGGATTCGAGAAATTCATGGGCTCGTCGGAGGTGTTGACGACCTTCACCTTCCCGCCCGCCGATTCGCCCACCTTGGTGGTCGGCACGTCGATCGGGGCGGACTGACCGCCTGCGCCCTTTCCCGGGAAGAGCGACCCGATCGATTCGCCCGAGTCCGAGGGCGTCGACGGTGCCTCCGTGGTCTCCGTCCTCTCCCTCGGACCGTCCTTCGTTGTGCTGCCGCCCTCGCCCCCGCAGGCCGCCGACGCGGCGAGGGCCACGACCACTGCTGTTCCGGCGAGGCCACGCGCGATTCGAGTCAGCATGGCGTCAGACCTCCGCTCCCGGCCGGTGGACCCCGGCTCGTGGCCAACCTGCCATAGCGACGCTGGGTAATCGACGAGATGGGTCGGTGACACAGCGTGATCACCTGATCGGAGGGGATCGCGGTGTGAGTTCGGGCCGGCCCACCCTGGCAGCTCGCTGCAGGTGCCTTTGCCTGCGGAGTGGCCGGTGCACAAGGGAACCCAAAGGAAACTCACCAGCAGGGTGAGCATTGCCGCTCGCTGAACTCGCGGACAACGTCCCGGAGATCCTCAAGAACTGGCCCACCCTGCCGACGCTCTTCCGCCGCGACCCCGGTGCCCTGGCGCACCTGTGGTCCATCGGCGACCTCAACGCTCTCGTGGACGCCGAATGTGTTCCCGCCCGGAACGTCGTCCTGGTCAAGGACGGCAGGGTCCTGGAGCGGTACGCGTACATCGACGGCGACATGCCCCGGCCCGGCGCGATCCGCGCCCACCTCGACGACGGAGGCACGGTCTCGGTCCGGCAGCTCCAGACGGTCAAGCCGGCCCTGAGCGTTCTGCGACGCGAGATCCAGGACGAGACGGGAGATCGTCCAGCTCTCCGGCCGGAAGGCGTGGCCGCTGCACCCGCCCTTCGTCGCGAACCCGACGACGGAACACGGCAACTTCCTGGAGAGGGGATTCACTCCGGAGGAGCGGCACTATCTGGCCAACACGCTTCCGGCTCAGTCCGGTCCGGAGCGCGTGCCTGAGCACCGTGGACGCGACGGTGGTGATGGTCCCGTCGATTCCGGGACCATCGCCACGCTCAGGAACAACGCCCGCGCCGAGAATGGCGGAACGTCCCGCTCCTCTATGTGTCGGCGGTGGGCTTCGCCGGCGACCGGCGAGTGGGTTCGCGGTTCGAGCCCTACGGCATCGAACGGCTCGCCCGCGTGTCCGTCTCTTCACGCTGGTACAGCTCGGGCACGGAGACCTTGATCGGCTCCTGGGTGGTCCGGGCGATCACGACGACCGCGGGCTCGTTCGGGTCGGGGTTCTCTTCCCGGTGCGGGACGAACGGGGGGACGAGGAAGAAGTCTCCCGGGTCGGCGGCGAGTCGTACCTCCTGGGTGCCGTCGTGAAAGACGAACACGGGGTGACCGCTGACCACGTAGATCCCGGCTTCCGAGTCGCCGTGATGATGGTTGTCCGTCGAGCTCAGCGGCGGGTTCTCCACCCGGCCCATCCAGAGCTTCTTCGAGCCGACCGTGCCTCCGCTGATGGCGGCGTAACCGTCCAGCTCGCTGGAACGGACGTGGTGGACGCGGTTGTTGACAGTCATTGCGCAGCCTCTCGGTTTCGATCGTCTGGACCGGAACCAGGCTGCGACGCCCGTACTGGCGCGGGCAATTGTTCTTGCCGTTCCGGCAAGGCCCTTCCCTGCCTCGTGGCCGCGAGGCAGGGAAGGGCCTTGCCCCGCCGGGTACGAGACGTCGCGCGCGCCGTCAGAAGGCGCCGTTGAGGCCCCACCAGTCGCCGTTGGTCAGCTCGCCGGCCGCGAAGGCGCCGGTGCCGAGGCCGCGGTAGCCGACCAGCCATCCCGGGTTCCCCCGGTTGCCGTCGATGGCGTAATCGCTGTTGGTGAGGGCCGCGAGATCGGGGCGGCCGTCGCCGGTGGTGTCGCCGACCGCGAGGAAGGTGTCCATCGCGTTCCAGCCGCCGGAGCCGATCAGCTTGCGGGCCCCGAGGCCACCGGAGGCGGTCCCCGGGTAGAACCAGAGCTTGCCCGTGGACTTCTCCCGGGCGATCACGTCGACGCGACCGTCGCCGTTCGTGTCACCGGGTCCGACGAGGGCGTTCATGGCGTTCCAGCCGCCGGAGCCGATCGGTTTGCGGGCCCCGAGGGCGCCGGAGGCGGTGCCGGGGTAGAGCCAGAGCTTGCCCGTGGACTTCTCGACGGTCAGCAGGTCGGCGCGGCCGTCCCGGGACAGGTCGCCGACGCCGGCGATCCGGTCCATGCCGTTCCATCCGCCCGACCCGATGAGCTTGCGCGTGCCGAAGCCGCCCGTCCCCGTCCCGGGGTACAGCCATAGCCTGCCGGTCGAACGCTCGCGGGCGACGACGTCCTCGCGGGCGTCGCCGGTGAGGTCCCCGTGGCGCACGAGGGCGTCCAGCGAGTTCCAGCCGCCGGCGCCGACCAGCCGGCCCGAGCCGTCGCCGGGCAGGAACCACAGCCGTCCCACCAGGTCCCGTACGAGGGCATCGGCCTTGCGGTCACCGTTCAGGTCACCGAAGCCGGCCGCCTTGGGGGACGTCTCCGCATACCAATACGGGTACGCGGGCTGGGAGCACTCACGCCTCGTCCGGACGAACTTCACCGAGGCGATGGTGGTCATCGGACCGGTGGTCCAGGAGCCGTTGGACGACGGAGCTTCCGACCAGTAGCCCTCGTACGCCTTGTAGTCCGGCGACTCGTAAAGGCAGGCGTAGACGGACGTCCGGTTGATGTACGAGCCGAACCGGGTGCCCAACGAACCCATCGTGGCCATGTTCGTCTTCGTCTTGAGCATCGACCCCTTCGCGTCCTCCTGCGTCCAGGCACAGAAGTAGCCCGCCGGGCAGTCGCTCACGGCCGCCTGGGCCGGCGCGGCCGTGGTGACGGCGACGGTACCCAGCGTCGCGAGGCCCAGCAGTGACGCCAGTCCCCGCTTCATCATCTTGCGCATGTGTTCCCCTTTCGCCGGGTGAGACCCGCGACCGGCCGGATGGTTGTACGAGTGAGGCTCCGTGCCGAAAAGACGCGAGCCCCGGCGGAGGACCGTACTCCGGCGGGGTTCGCATCGGTCTGGGGGGGTCAGGCGAAGCGGGCGATCGGGTTCGCCAGGTCGCCGACGAGCTGGAGGGCCGCCGACGGGTCCGACAGGTCGACCATCTGCTTGTTGTTGCGCAGCTGGAGGCGGTTGAGGGCCGACAGG
Source organism: Streptomyces sp. NPDC058650 (assembly GCF_042717315.1). Classification (NCBI taxonomy): domain Bacteria; kingdom Bacillati; phylum Actinomycetota; class Actinomycetes; order Kitasatosporales; family Streptomycetaceae; genus Streptomyces; species Streptomyces sp. NPDC058650. Next base: position 317,382 of record NZ_JBHXRL010000008.1, on the reverse strand, counting down.
GCGAAGGTCTCCTCGAACATGTCGTACTGCGCGAAGCGGTCCGCGAGTTCCGGCTTCGCGGCCTGGTAGCCGTGTACGCATTCGGCGACCGTCCGCCAGAAGCGCTCCTCGTCGAGGACGCCCTCCGTCGCCAGCGTCGCCGCCAGGAAGCGGAAGAAGCAGTCGAAGACGTCCGTGAAGACCGAGAGGAGCTTCATGTCCTCGGGGATCTCGGCGCGGACGCGCTCCACCGCCGGCGGCAGGACCGCCGTCGGGTCCATGACGACGATCTCCTCGGCGATGTCCTTGAAGATCGCGCGGGAGACCGTGCCCTGCTCGTCGAGGACGAGGATCACGTTCTCACCGTGCGGCATGAACGCCAGGTCGTAGGCGTAGAAGCTGTGCAGGATCGGGAGGAGGTAGGCGTCCAGGTACTGGCGGAGCCACGCCGTCGGCTCCTGGCCCGACTCCTTGATCAGCGCGCCCGCGAAGGACGCGCCCGTGTGGTCCACGTGGAGGAGGGAGGCCATCGTCGCCAGGCGCTCGCCCTTGGCGAGCGACGGCACCGGGGACTCGCGCCACAGCGCGGCCAGCATCTTGCGGTACGGGGAGTAGCGGTCGGTCGCGGCCTCGTACTCCATGTGCCGGTAGCCGACCGCCGCCCGCTCCCGGATGATCGAGAAGCGGGCCGCCGCGAAGACGGAGTCCGACTCGATCAGCTGGTGAAGCCAGTCGTTGATCGCCGGCGTGGCCTCCATGTACGCGGCCGACAGGCCCCGCATGAAGCCCATGTTGAGGACCGAGAGCGCCGTCTTGACGTAGTGCTTGGCCGGGTCCGAGGCGTTGAAGAACGTACGGATCGACTGCTGCGCCAGGTACGTGTCGTCGCCCTCGCCCAGGTAGACGAGGCGCTGCTGGGCGACCTCGGCCGCGAAGGTGACGGACAGCTTGTTCCACCACTGCCAGGGGTGGACCGGCATCAGGAGGTAGTCGGCCAGGTTCAGGCCCCGGTCCGCGAGGACCGTCGCGAAGCCGTCGACCGTCGCGTCGCCGAGCTCCGCGCGGATGAACGCCTCGTAGTCGACGCCCGCCCCGGCGGTGAAGGTGGTGCGGTCGCGGCGGGCGGCCAGCCAGATCAGGTGGATGTCGCTCGCGGCCTCGGGGGCGTACGCCCGGAACTCGTCGACGCCGAAGCCGAGCCGGCCGTTGTTGGCGACGAAGCAGGGGTGGCCCTCGGTCATCCCGGTCTCGATCGCCTGGAAGCCGGCGTGGGCCAGCTCGGCGGAGGTGACGGGCGGCTTGGTCGCCTTGAACGCCGTACCGGCGAGCGTGGAGGAGATCTCCTCCAGGTAGACCGGCAGGATCTCGTCGCTGAGACCGAGGGCGCCGCGCAGCTCGGTGATGAACTGGAGGGCGTCCAGGGGGAGCTGCTCGTCGCCGCGGTGGCGGCTGATCGAGTCGGGGTAGACCTGCCAGTGGTCGAGCGCGAACCGGTCGGCGGTGAAGCGGTACTCGGTCGCGCCGTCGTCGCTGAGGACCTTGTAGCGGCTCTCGCCCAGCTCCTGCGGGTTGAGGAGCCGCTCGTGGGCGAACTCGGCGAGGCCCTTGCGGATCAGCGCGCGGTTGGCGGTCGCCCAGCGGTCGGGGGTCAGGTGGGCTACGGGGTCGACCCGGTTGATCGTGCTCATATCGACACCGCCACTGCCGCCTCGAACTGCTCCCGGGTGCAGAAGCTCAGCAGCGCCTTCTTCTCCGGCTTCTGGATCTCGCGCTCCGGCACGAAGCCGACTGCTTCATTGAGCGCGTGGACGGCCTTGTTGGCCACGTCGGGCTCGACGACCACGCGGGCCGTCGCCGGGTCGGCGAACAGCTCCGCCATCACGGCGGTGATCACCTTGCGGGTGAAGCCGTGCACCGGGGTGTCGGTGGGGGCCACGAGGAAGTGCATGCCGACGTCGCCGGGGAGCGGGTCGTAGAGGCCGACCAGCTCCAGGTGGGCGGGGTCGTAGCGCTCCATGAGGATGGCGGGGACCTCGTCGACCAGGCCGATGAAGGCCTGGTGGTGCGGGTCGGCGGCGAACGCCGTGTACTCGCGCTCGACGTCCTCCAGTCTGGCGTCCTGCATCATCCAGAAGGCGGCCTTGGGGTGGGTCACCCAGGCGTGGATCAGCTCCGCGTCCTTGAGGGGATCGAGCGGGCGGAAGCGGATGGTCATGCGGCGAACTCCTGGAAAGCGATGGTCTTCTCTACGGGGTAGTACTCGGAGCCCAGCATCTCCCCGATGATGTACGCGTTGCGGTACGCCCCCATGCCCAGGTCGGGCGCGGTGATCGAGTGGGTGTGCACGGCGGCGTTCTGGAGGAAGATCCCGCGGCCGGTCGTGTCGATCGAGTAGTTGCGGGCCACGTCGAAGCGGCCCTGGCCGTCCCAGCGGATGCGGTCGTGGATCGGGGCGAGGAAGGCGGGGGGCGTGTACTTGTAGCCCGTCGCGAGGATCAGGCCCTCCGTCTCCACGGTGAAGTCCTTCTCCTGCTCCTCCTGGCGGAAGCCGAGCGTGTACGTGCCGGTGGTGTCGTCGTACGCGGCGGCGTGCAGGGCGGAGTTGGTGAGCAGCCGGGTGGGGACGGGGCCGTCGAGGTTCTTCTGGTAGAGCAGGTCGAAGATCGCGTCGATGAGCTCGCCGTCGATGCCCTTGAAGAGGCCCTTCTGCTGGGTCTCCAGGCGGTAGCGGGTCTGCTCGGGGAGCGCGTGGAAGTAGTCCACGTACTCCGGGGAGGTCATCTCCAGGGTGAGCTTGGTGTATTCGAGGGGGAAGAAGCGGGGGGAGCGGGTCACCCAGTTCAGCTTGTAGCCGTGGACGTCGATCTCCGACAGGAGGTCGTAGTAGATCTCCGCCGCGCTCTGGCCGCTGCCGACCAGGGTGATCGACTTCTTCTTCTGGAGCGCCTCCTTGTTGGGGAGGTAGCGCGAGTTGTGGATCAGGTCGCCGCCGAGGTCGGCGCAGGTCTCGGGGACGTACGGCGGGGTGCCGGTGCCGAGGACGATCCGGCGGGCGCGGAAGGTCTCCCCGGCCTCGATGGTGACGACGTACACCTGGTCGGTCTCGTCGAAGGTCACGGAGGCGACGGTCGTCGACCAGCGGACGGACGTCAGCTTTCCGGCGGCCCAGCGGCAGTAGTCGTTGTACTCGGTCCGCAGCGGGTAGAAGTTCTCGCGGATGTAGAACGAGTACAGCCGGCCCTTCTCCTTCAGGTAGTTGAGGAAGGAGTACGGGGACGTCGGGTCGGCCATGGTGACCAGGTCCGACATGAACGGCGTCTGGAGATGGGCGCCTTCGAGGAACATCCCCGAGTGCCACTCGAAGTCCGGCTTGGACTCCAGGAAGAGACCGTCCAGGTGGTCGATGGGCTCCGCCAGGCAGGCGAGTCCGAGGTTGAACGGGCCGAGCCCGATACCGATGAAGTCGTACGTCCCGGTCGTCTCAGGCGTGGACAAGGGTCTCTCCCAGGTACTGCTCGGCGTGGCCGGCGATCAGGTCGAGGACGGCGGCGATGTCGGCCGCGGTCGTCTCGGGGTTGAGCAGGGTGAACTTGAGGTACTGGCGGCCGTCGACCTTGGTGCCGGCGACGACGGCCTCGCCGGAGGCGAAGAGCGCCTTGCGGGCGTAGAGGTTGGCCCGGTCGATCTCGGCGGGCGAGGTGACGGCCTCGGGGATGTAGCGGTAGACGAGGGTGGAGAGCTGCGGCTCGACGACGACGTCGTAGCGCGGGTCGGCGGCGAGCAGCGCGAAGCCCTCCCGGGCCAGGTCGCAGACCTCGTCGAAGAGCTCGCCGACGCCGTCGGCGCCCATCACGCGCAGCGTCATCCAGAGCTTGAGCGCGTCGAAGCGGCGGGTCGTCTGGAGCGACTTGTCGACCTGGTTCGGGATCTTCCCCCACAGTCCTTCGGACGTGGGAGGTGCCCCCGTGTCCCCGGTCTGACGCGGGTTGAGGTAGTCCGCGTGGTACGTCGCGTGGCGCAGGGTGGCGCCGTCGCGGACCAGGAGCGCGGAGGAACTCACCGGCTGGAAGAAGGACTTGTGGTAGTCGACCGTGACCGAGTCGGCCCGCTCGATGCCGTCCAGGAGGTGGCGGCGGGTGCGGGAGGCGAGCAGTCCGCAGCCGTAGGCCGCGTCGACGTGCATCCAGGCGCCGTAGTCGTCGGCGAGGGCGGCGACCTCGGGCAGCGGGTCGATGGAGCCGAAGTCGGTGGTGCCGGCGGTGGCGACGATCGCCATCGGGGTCAGGCCCTCGGCGCGGCAGGCCTCCAGCTCGGCGGCGAGGACGACGGACTGCATGCGCTTGTTCCGGTCGACCGGGATGGAGATGACGGCGTCGGCGCCGAGGCCGAGCAGGGTGGCCGACTTCTGGACGCTGAAGTGGCTGCACTCGGAGGAGAAGACGCGGAGCCTGGAAAGGTCCGTCGTCTTGGCCTCCTCGCGGGCCAGGAGCATGGCCTGGAGGTTGGACTGCGTACCGCCGCTGGTGAACACGCCGTCCGCGGCGGGGCCGAGGCCGATCCGGCCGGTCGTCCAGTCGATCAGCTTCCGCTCGATGAGGGTGCCGCCGGCGCTCTGGTCCCAGGTGTCGAGCGAGGAGTTGACGGCCGAGAGGACGGCCTCGCCGAGGACGGCGGGGATGACCACCGGGCAGTTGAGGTGGCCCAGGTAGCGGGGGTGGTGGAAGTAGACGGCGTCGCGGAGGTAGACGCTCTCCAGCTCGTCGAGGGCGGCGGAGGAGTCACCGAGCGGCCGGTCGAGGTCGACGGCGTCGATGACGGGGGCCAGTTCGGCGGGCGTGACGCCGCTGAACGGGCGGCGCGTCGTGGCGAGTTTGTCCGCCACCCGCTCGACCCCTTCGGTGACGGAGCGCCGGTAGCTCTCCGCCGTGGCGTCGTTGAGCAGGTGGGAGCGCATGTGGGGGCCCTTTCGGGAGGAACGCTGTGGGATGCCGCTGAGGGGTGCGGTGTGAAAGTAAGGTTAGCCTAACCTAATTTCGCAACGCAATGGCCCCCCAACCCGTCGGGGTCGGGGGGCCATGGAGGGAGGGTTACGCGTCGTCCTGCGTCTCGTCCGGCACCTCGCGCAGGGCGTCCTCGGACAGCCCCTTGCGCCAGTAACCGACGAACGTCACCCGGCGGCGGTCGAGTTCGCGCTCGCGCACGAAGTGGCGGCGCAGCGCCTTCACCGCGCCGGACTCGCCCGCGATCCAGACGTACGGAGCCTCGCCGGGCAGCTCGGCACCGCGCACCGCGTCCACGGCGGTGGGCGCCCCCTCCTCCCGTACGAGCCAGGTGACCGTGGCGTCCGCCTCGGTCACGAGGTCCATGCGGTCGCCGGAGTACGGCACTTCGAGGAACACCTGCGCGCGGGTCTCGGCCGGCAGCCACTCCAGGATCGCCGAGGCGGCCGGCAGGGCCGTCTCGTCCGCCCAGATCAGCACGGAGTCGGCGTCCTCGGGGAGCTGGAAGCGGACGCCCGTGTTCGCGGCGACCGCCGGGCCGAGGACGACCACCCGGTCACCGGGCGCGGCGCGCCCGGCCCAGCGGCAGGCCGGTCCGCCGTCCTCGTGGATCGCGAAGTCGATGTCCATCTCGTTCGGATCCGTGCGCTGCTCGCGGACCGTGTACGAGCGCATCACGGCCCGCTCGTCGTCCGGCATGGCCCGCCAGGCGCCCAGGATCGCGTACATGTCCGGGTTGTCGAGCGGTGGCAGGACGGGCGCCTCCTGGCCGGGGTGCGGCAGGAAGAGGGAGAGCGACTGGTCGCGGCCCCCGGAGGCGAACCCCTTCAGGTCCTCGCCGGTGAAGGTGACGCGGACCAGCGACGGGCCGAGCCGCCGGGTCCGGTCGACCTGGAGGGAGAAGAACTGGAACGGGGCGGTGTCGGCGGTCGTCATGGGTCAGGACACCTTCTTCGCGTTCTCCAGGGCCTTCGCCAGGTCCTCCAGGAGCGGGGCGCACTTGGCGTAGGAGTAGACGGGCTCGGTCACGCGCGGGATGACCTGGCCGGCCTTGACGGCGGGCAGCGCGCCCCAGGTCGGCTTGGCCTTCAGCTGCTCCGGCTGGAGGGTGCCGGTGCGGTTGTCGAGCATGATGACGTCGGCCTGGTACTTGTCGACGTTCTCCCAGCTGAGGCCCTCGAACCAGCCGCCCTGGTCCAGCTTGGTCGGGACGACCAGGTTGACGCCCAGCTCCTTGAAGAAGAGCGTGTCGGTCGGGCGGGCCGGGGTGGAGACGTAGAACAGGTCGGGGGAGCCGGAGCCGATGAGGACCTTGATGTCCTTCTTGGCCTTGGCGGCCTTGCGGACGCGCTCGGCGGCGGCCTCGAAGCGGGCCTTGTCGGCCTTGATCTGCGCGGTCCGGACGTCGGCGCCGAGCGAGGCGGCCAGGTCGGCGTGGCGCTGGAGGACGGCCGGCATCGACAGGTCGGAGGCCCACAGGGCGACGCTCGGGGCGATCTTGAGGATCTTGTCCTTCTGCTCCGCCGGCACGTACCAGAGGTCGTTCTTCTCCCACATGTCCGTGATGAGGACCTCGGGGTTGAGCTTGAGGTACTCCTCGATCTTGAACTCGCCCCAGACGTTGCCGATGACCGCGACCTTGTTGATGTCGAGGTCGCCCGCCTGGACGTCCGGCTTCCGCTCCTTGGTCTTCGGGTCCTCGACGTAGGTCGGGCCGAAGACGCCGACGACCTCGATGCCGAAGTCGTGCAGGGCGGCGGCCGTGCCGGTGAAGGCGACGATCCGCTTCGGGGTGGACTTCGCCTTCACGGCCAGGCCGCGGTCGTCCTTGAACTCCCAGGGGCCGGACTTCGCCGAGGCGGAGGGGGCGGTGGAGCCGCCGTCCTTCTTCGTCTCGCCGCCGCAGGCGGCGAGCGCGGCGCCGAGCCCGAGAGCGCCGCCGGCGGCCAGCAGGCCGCGACGGGTGAGACGGGTGGCGCGGGCGGTGCTGGGCATGGCGGAGTCGCTTTCGGTACGAGCCGGTGTCGGCCGGGGCAAGTCGAAGATAGGTTAGCCTAACCTCACGTTTTCTCGACAGGGTGGAACTTCCCCCGACGGCTGTGACGCTCGCTACTCCTGACGAGGCGAAGGACGCGCTCGCGCGGCGCGCCGCGAGGGGTGGGTGGGGCGGTCGTCGGACGATGGACGGGATGGCCACCGTCGACACGACCGCGAACGCCTCGGATCCGCCCACCCCCCGCACGTCCACCGCCGCCGGGTCACCGCCCGGATCGCCGCTCTGGCCGGCCGGGCTCGCGGCGGTCTTCACCCTCGTCCAACTGGCCCTTGTCGTCCCGGGGTCGGGCCTCGGCTGGGACGAGGCGGTGTACGTCAGCCAGGTCGGCGGGAACGCCCCGGCGGCCTTCTTCAGCGCCCCCCGCGCCCGGGGCGTTTCGTACCTCGTCGCCCCGGTGGCCGCGGTCACCGACTCCACGGCCGCGATCCGTGTCTACCTCGCCCTGCTGTCCGGGGTCGCCCTCTGGGGAGCGCTCCGGGCCTGGCGCGGAATCCTGCCCGCGTCGGTGGTGACGGCGGGGGGCGCGCTGTTCACGGGGCTGTGGGTCACGCTGTTCTACGGCCCGCGGGTCATGCCCAACCTGTGGTGCGCGTTCGGCGCGTTGGCCGCGGTCGGCTGCTTCCTGCGGTTCGCCGGCGGCGGCCACGCGGGCGTGGGCGGCCGCGGAGGCGGGGCCGGTCGCGCGGGCGGGGCCGGTCGCGCGGCGCTCGTGGGGCTCGGGTTCACCGCGGCCGGGGTCACCCTGTTCCGGCCCGGCGACGGGCTCTGGCTCGTCCTGCCGCTCGGCGCGGCGGCGCTGCTGGTGCCCGCCTGGCGGCGCCGCGCCGCCGCGCTCACCGCCGTGCTCGCCGGAGCGCTCGCGCTCGGAGCGCTGCCGTGGATCGCCGAGGCGTACGCGCACTACGGCGGCCTCGGCGCGCGACTGCGGCGCGCCGGGGAGATCCAGGGCTCCCTGGGCTGGTACCTGTCCGTGGACGACCACGTGCGCGCGCTCGCCGGCCGCACCCTGTGCCGGCCCTGCGACGTGCCCTGGGACCACCCGTTCACCGCGGTGTGGTGGTTCCTGCTGCCGGCGGCCGTCGCCGCCGGCGTGGTCGCCGCCTTCCGCGCCGGCCGGGGAGCCCCCGCCCTGCTCGCCACCGTGACCGCGGCCGCGCTGGCCGCTCCGTACCTCTTCACCGTCGGCTACGCGGCCCCCCGCTTCCTGCTCCCCGCGTACGCCCTGCTGGCGGTGCCCGTCGGCGAGTGCGCGGTGTCCCTGTTCGCCGCGGTGCGCTCCGCGCGGCGGCGGCGGGCGGCCACCGTCCTGCTCGCGGTCGCCCTGCTCGGACACCTCGCGGTGCAGTACGCCGTGCTCGACCGGGCCGTCTCCAACAGCCGTTCCGTACAGGACCAGTTCACCACCGTCGCGACCGCGCTGCACGGTCACGGCGTCCGGCCCCCCTGCCTCGTCACCGGCCGCGAGTACGTGCTGATCGGCTACTACGCGGGCTGTTCCTCCCGTCAGCCGCGCGGGCACGACGAGAGCATCACCCCGGACGGCATCGCCGCGGCCGCCCGCCGGATGCCGGTGGCCGTCATCGTGCCCGCCGGCGCCGCACCGCCCGACTACGCCCGCGCCTGGCGCTCCGTGCGGCTGCCGTCGACCGGGAGCTGGGAGCGTTACGACGCGTACGTCTCACCGCGTGCGCGGCGGTGACCGACACGGCCGTGCCCGCCGCTCCGTGCGCGGCGGTGACCGACACGGCCGTGCCCGCTGCTCCGCGCGCGGCGGTGACCGACACGGCCGTACGCACGTCGCGGGTCAGGCCGGGAGGCCCAACTCCCGGGCGATCAGCATCCGCTGGACCTCGCTCGTGCCCTCGCCGATCTCCAGGATCTTCGAGTCGCGCCACATGCGGGCCACCGGATACTCGTTCATGAAGCCGTAGCCGCCGTGGATCTGGGTCGCGTCACGGGCGTTGTCCACCGCCACCGTGGAGGAGTACAGCTTCGCGATCGCCGCCTCCTTCTTGAACGGCTCGCCCATGACCAGCCGCGAGGCCGCGTCCCGCCAGCCGATCCGGGACATGTGAGCCTTCGTCTCCATGTCGGCGATCATGAACTGGATGGCCTGGTTGTCGGCGATCGGCCGGCCGAAGGCGTGGCGCTCGTGCGCGTACTTCACCGACTCGTCCACACAGCCCTGCGCCAGCCCGGTCCCCAGCGCCGCGATCGCGACCCGGCCCTCGTCCAGGATCCGCAGGAACTGCGCGTACCCGCGGCCCTCCTCGCCGAGGAGGTTCTCCACCGGGACGCGGACGTCGGAGAAGGACAGCTCCCGGGTGTCCGAGGCGTTCCAGCCGACCTTGGAGTACGGGGCGGCGACCGTGAAGCCCGGCGTGCCGGACGGGACAATGATCGAGGAGATCAGCGGGCGGCCGTCCGGCTTGCGGCCGGTGACCGCCGTGACCGTCACCAGACCCGTGATGTCCGTACCGGAGTTGGTGATGAAGCACTTCGAGCCGTTGATGACCCACTGGTCGCCGTCGCGGACGGCGGTGGTGCGGGTGCCGCCGGCGTCGCTGCCCGCCCCCGGCTCCGTCAGGCCGAACGCGCCGAGCATCTCGCCGCTGGTCAGCTTCGGCAGCCACGCCCGCTTCTGCTCCTCCGTGCCGAAACGGAAGACCGGCATGGCGCCGAGGGAGACGCCCGCCTCCAGCGTGATGGCGACGGAGGAGTCGACCCGGGCGAGCTCCTCCAGGGCGATGCCGAGCGCGAGGTAGTCACCGCCCATGCCGCCGTACTCCTCGGGGAACGGCAGACCGAACAGGCCCATGCGGCCCATCTCGGCGACGATCTCGTACGGGAACTCGTGCCGCTCGTAGTAGTCGCCGATCTTCGGGGCGACGACGTCGTGCGCGAAGGCCTCGACGGTGCGGCGGAGTTCCTGGTGCTCTTCGGAGAGCCGGTGGTCGAGGGACATGGCGGTGGTCACTCCTTGTGGGAGAGGGCGCGGACGGTACGGGAAGGGCTGGGCCGGCCCAGCTGTTCGGCCATCCACCCGCTCGTGGCGGTGAGGGCGGCCAGATCGACCCCGGTCTCGATGCCGAGACCGTCGAGCATCCACACGAGATCCTCGGTGGCGAGATTGCCGGTCGCGCTCTTCGCGTACGGGCAGCCGCCGAGGCCGCCGGCGGAGGCGTCGACCGTCGTCACCCCGTGCCGCAGCGCGGCGAGGGTGTTGGACAGGGCCTGCCCGTACGTGTCGTGGAAGTGCACGGCGATACGGGAAGTGGGGACCCCGGCCTCGTTCAGCGCCGTCAGGAGCGCCTGGACGTGACCCGGGGTGGCGACGCCGATCGTGTCGCCGAGGCTCAGCTCGTCGCAGCCCATCTCGGCGAGGGCCTTCGTGACGCGGACGACCTGCTCGATCGGGACGGCGCCCTCCCAGGGGTCGCCGAAGCACATCGACAGGTAGCCGCGGACCTTCAGCCCCGCCTCTATGGCGCGGGTGACCGTCGGCGCGAAGAGCGCGAGCGCCTCGTCGACGGTGCGATTGAGGTTGGCCTTCGCGAAGGACTCGGTCGCGGAGGCGAAGACCGCGATCTCCCGCGCCCCGAGCGCGAGCGCCCGGTCGAGGCCGCGCTCGTTCGGCACGAGGACCGGCAGGCGGACACGCAGATCGCGGACGAGCGGGAACAGCTCCTCGGCGTCGGCCAGTTGGGGCACCCACTTCGGGTGCACGAAGCTGGTCGCCTCGACCGTGTCCAGCCCGGCGGCGGCGAGCCGCCGGATGAACTCGGCCTTCACGTCGGTCGGGACGGCCGACTTCTCGTTCTGCAGCCCGTCGCGGGCGCCGACCTCGTGGATCCGCACCCGGGCCGGGAGCGCGGGATCGGGCACGACCATGGGCAGTCCGGCGGCGGTCACGATTCCTCCCGGGGGGCGACGACGGCCAGGATCTGGTCCATCGCGACGGTGGAGCCGGGCGTGACGTCGAGCTCCGTGACGGTGCCGGCGTGCGGGGCGGAGATGACGTGCTCCATCTTCATCGCCTCGACGACGAGCAGACTCTGCCCCGCCTCGACCTCGTCCCCGACGGCCACCTTGACGACGGTGACGGTGCCGGGCATCGGCGCGGCGAGCGTGTCGGCGCCCCCGTGCCGCGCGCCGGAGAGCGCGGCCTCGACGGGGTCGTGGTCGAGCACGTGCCAGGAATCGCCGTCCCGGCCCAGCCAGTTGCCGCTGCGGTGGAAGTGATGGGTGAGCCCGTCCACCGTGACGGTCACCGAGGTGTCCGTGACCCGGGCGCCGCCCGGCGCCTCGACCATCACGGGTTCGAGTCCCGATACGCGTACGGGGAAGGGGAGCGGGGCCGGGCGACCGCCGAGCCGCCAGCCGCTCGGGACCGAGAACGGGTCCGTCCAGCCGTCCCGGGGCGCCGGGGCCAGCTCCGCGATCCGTACGGCCGCCGCCGCCGCGTACACCTCGGTCGGGACGCCCTCCGGGATCAGGGACTCCGCGTCCCGTTCCACCAGGCCCGTGTCCAGGTCGCCCGCGACGACGTCCTCGTGGGCCAGGAGGCGGCGCAGGAACCCCGCGTTCGTGGGGACGCCGAGGGTGACCGTGTCGGCGAGGGCCGAGCGCAGCTTGCGGAGAGCCGTGGGGCGGTCCTTCGCGTGGACGATGACCTTCGACAGCATCGGGTCGTAGAGCGACGACACCTCCGTGCCCTGCGACAGGCCCGAGTCCGTACGGACCCCCGCGCCCTGCGGCTCGTTCAGCGAGAGGACCGTGCCGCCCGAGGGCAGGAAGCCCCGCGAGGGGTCCTCCGCGCAGATGCGCGCCTCGATCGCCCAGCCCGAGAGGGTGATGTCCTCCTGCGCGAAGGGGAGCGGCTCGCCCGACGCCACCCTCAGCTGCCACTCCACCAGGTCCACGCCCGTGATCAGCTCCGTCACCGGGTGCTCGACCTGGAGGCGGGTGTTCATCTCCATGAAGTAGTACGCCGACGGGTCGACGCCCGGGACGATGAACTCGACCGTGCCCGCGCCCACATAGCCGCAGGAGCGCGCCGCCTCGACCGCCGCCGCGCCCATCGACGCCCGGATCTCCGGCGTGAGGAGGACGGAGGGCGCCTCCTCGATGATCTTCTGGTGGCGGCGCTGGAGCGAGCACTCGCGCTCGCCCAGGTGGATCACGTTCCCGTGGGTGTCCGCCAGGACCTGGATCTCGATGTGCCGGGGCCGGTCGATCCACCGCTCCACGAGCAGCGTGTCGTCGCCGAAGGAGGAGCGCGCCTCCCGCCTCGCCGCCGCGATCTCCTCCTCCAGGACCGCCAGGTCCCGGACGAGCCGCATGCCCTTGCCGCCGCCGCCGGCGGACGGCTTGAGCAGGACGGGCGCGCCCAGCTCGCGGGCCGCCTCGACCAGTTCGGGGTCGGCCGCGCCGGGGACGACGGGCACGCCCGCCGCCTTCACGGTCTCCTTCGCCCGGATCTTGTCGCCCATCAGGGAGATCGCCTCGGCGGTCGGGCCGATGAAGACCAGACCCGCGTCCGCGCACGCCCGCGCGAACGCGGCGTTCTCCGCGAGGAACCCGTACCCCGGGTGCACGGCCTGCGCCCCGGTCCGGGCGGCCGCGTCGAGGAGCGCCGGGACGGACAGGTACGACTCGGCGGCCGGCGGCGGACCGATCCGTACCGCGGTGTCCGCCTCCCGTACGTGCCGGGCGTCGGCGTCCGCGTCGCTGTACACGGCCACCGAACGCACGCCCATCTCCCGCAGGGTGCGGATGACGCGGACGGCGATCTCGCCTCGGTTGGCCACAAGGACGGTGTCGAACATGCTGTGCATCTCCTGGGGGCCCTTCACATCCGGAAGACGCCGAACTGGGGGTCACCCAGCGGCGCGTTGGCACAGGCGGTCAGGGCGAGGCCGAGGACCTGCCGGGTCTCCATCGGGTCGATGACCCCGTCGTCCCACAGCCGGGCGCTCGCGTAGTAGGCGCTGCCCTGGGTCTCGTACTGCTCGCGGATCGGCGCCTTGAAGGCCTCCTCGTCGTCCGCGCTCCACTCGTCGCCGAGCTGGTCCCGCTTGACCGTCGCGAGGACGGACGCGGCCTGCTCGCCGCCCATGACGGAGATCTTGGCGTTGGGCCACATCCACAGGAAGCGGGGGGAGTACGCCCGGCCGCACATCGAGTAGTTGCCCGCGCCGTACGAACCGCCGACGACGACCGTCAGCTTCGGGACCCGGGTGGTGGCCACGGCCGTGACCATCTTGGCGCCGTGCTTGGCGATGCCGCCGTGCTCGTACGCCTTGCCGACCATGAAGCCGGTGATGTTCTGGAGGAAGACGAGCGGGATGCCGCGCTGGTCGCACAGCTCGATGAAGTGCGCGCCCTTCTGGGCCGACTCGGCGAACAGGATGCCGTTGTTGGCGACGATCCCGACCGGGTGGCCGTGGACGCGGGCGAAGCCGGTGATCAGCGTCTGCCCGTACTCGGCCTTGAACTCCTGGAAGCGGGAGCCGTCCACGACCCGGGCGATCACCTCGCGCACGTCGTACGGGGTACGGGAGTCCACCGGCACCGCGCCGTAGAGCCCGGCCGGGTCCACCTTCGGCTCCTCGGCCCGCTCGACCGACCAGGGGAGCGGGCCGCGCTCGGGGAGCGTGGCGACGATGTTCCGCACGATCCGCAGGGCGTGGGCGTCGTCCTCCGCGAGATGGTCGGTGACGCCGGAGATCCGCGAGTGGACCTCGCCGCCGCCCAGCTCCTCCGCGGTGACGACCTCGCCGGTCGCCGCCTTCACGAGCGGCGGACCGCCCAGGAAGATCGTGCCCTGGTTCCGGACGATCACGGCCTCGTCGCTCATCGCCGGGACGTACGCGCCGCCCGCCGTGCACGAGCCGAGGACGGCCGCGATCTGCGGGATGCCCGCACCGGACATCCGGGCCTGGTTGTAGAAGATCCGGCCGAAGTGCTCCCGGTCCGGGAAGACCTCGTCCTGCATCGGCAGGAACGCGCCGCCGGAGTCGACCAGGTAGAGGCAGGGGAGACGGTTCTCCAGCGCCACCTCCTGGGCGCGCAGGTGCTTCTTCACCGTCATCGGGTAGTACGTGCCGCCCTTGACCGTGGCGTCGTTGGCGACGATCACGCACTCGCGGCCCGAGACCCGGCCGATGCCGGCGATGACCCCGGCGGCGGGCGCCTGGTCGCCGTACATCCCGTTCGCCGCCAGCGGGGCCAGCTCCAGGAAGGGCGAGCCCGGGTCCAGGAGGGTGTCCACGCGGTCCCGCGGCAACAGCTTCCCGCGCGCCGTGTGCCGGGCGCGGGACTTCTCACCGCCGCCCAGCGCGGCGGCGGCGAGCTTGGCGCGCAGGGTCGCGGCCAGCTCGTGGTGCGCCGCCTCGTTGGCCTGCCAGGCCGCGGACGCGGGATCCGCCGCGCTCGTCAGCACAGGTGCCTGCTGCATCCCTCGAGCTCCCTTGCTCGGTTAATGAGCGTTAACGTATGTCGCTCAGGTTAACGACCGCTAACCGGGTTGTCTAGAATCGATCGCATGACCACGACCGCCAGGACCACCGCACCGACGCGACGCGAGCAGATCCTCAACGAGGCCGCCCGCCTGTTCGCCGAGCGCGGCTTCCACGGCGTGGGCGTGGACGAGATAGGGGCGGCCGTCGGCATCAGCGGCCCCGGGCTCTACCGCCACTTCCCGGGCAAGGACGCGATGCTCGCCGAGCTGCTCGTCGGCATCAGCGAGCGGCTCCTCACGGGTGGCCGCATCCGGGTCGGCGAGACCACCGGCGACCCCGAGGCCGTGCTCGCCTCCCTCGTCGACGGGCACATCGACTTCGCCCTCGACGACCGGCCGCTGATCACGCTGCACGACCGGGAGCTCGACCGGCTCAAGGACGAGGACCGCAAGCGGGTCCGGCAGCTCCAGCGGCAGTACGTGGAGCTGTGGGTGCCGGTGGTGCGGGAGCTGTACCCGGCCGTGGGCGAGGCCGAGGTGCGGACCACCGTCCACGCCGTCTTCGGGCTCCTGAACTCGACCCCGCACCTGGCCGCACTGGGGCGCGAACCGATGGAGGCGCTGCTGCGGCGCCTGGCGCACGGGGCGTTCGGAGCCCTGGCGGCCGAGTAGGGCGCGGGAGAGGGCGGGGTCCGGGAACCGGGACGGGCTGCTCGTCACGCAGCGTACTCGGACAGAATGAACCCCATGCCGATACTCAGCCGTCCCGCCCTTGTCGAGCACCTCGTGCGTACCCGGATCGCCGGGGACGTCGCCACGCCGCGCGACAACAACCTCTCCCACTACAGAAAGCTCGCCAACGGCGACCGGCACTACTGGCTCGGTCTGGAGCTCGGCGATCGCTGGAGCGACGAGCAGGACGTGCTCGCCGTGATGGCCGAGCGGTGCGGGGTCGTCGACGACCCGGCCCACCGGACCGGCCAGGACACCATCGACCCCGAGCTGACCGTCGACGGCCTCGACCGCATGGCCGCCCGGCTCCGCAAGGCCGCCGCCGGCAAGGAGCGGGTCCTCTTCGCGACCGGGCACCCGGGCGCGCTCATCGACGTCCACAGCCGGGTCGCCGCCGCACTGCGCGCCCAGGGCTGCGACATCGTCCGGATCCCCGGCGGGCTGATCGCCGACGAGGGGTACGTCGTGCAGTTCGCCGACGTCGCCGTCTTCGAGCGGGGCGCCACCCTCTGGCACACCCACTCCCCGGAGCCGATGAACGCGATCCTCGACGCGCTCGGCGAGGAGGGCCGCCCCGACTTGGTTGTCGCCGACCACGGCTGGGCCGGGCGCGCGGGCCAGCGCGGCATCGACTCCGTCGGTTACGCGGACTGCAACGACCCGGCCCTGTTCATCGGGGAGGCCGAGGGCACGATGCAGGTGACGATCCCGCTCGACGACCACGTGATCGACCCCCGTTACTACGAGGCGATGACGGCGTACACGCTGGACGCGGCGGGCCTGCTCTAACCCTGCTCCGGAGGCTTCTCCGGCGACCGGGCCCGGCGTTGTCCCAGGCCGGGCGTCGGGTCCAGGTAGACCCGGCGGATCGCCGGGAACCGCTCGCGGAGCTGGCCTCGGCGTCCTCGCAGGCCCATTCGATCTGCTCCGCCGAGGCGACGTCCCGGAAGTCGATCTTCGCGGCGACCAGGACCTCGGAGGGCCCCTGGATGAGGGTCGTCAGGTCGAGGACGTCCACGATGTGCGGGACGGTGAGCAGTTCCTCGCGGACCGCGTCCCGCGTGTGTGGATGCCGTCGTAGATCGAGAAGACCGCGCCGCCGACGAAGGTCGCGACGGCCGCCGGCATCGCCCACACGTACCGCTCGCCCGCGTACCCGACGGGATGGTCCTCGTCGGCGGGCTTGTCGCTCCGCTTGAGCGCGGTGAGCAGCATGGCCTCGGTGACGGTGTCGGCGACCGAGTGCGCGGCCTCCGACAGCATCGCGCTGGACCCTCCCCCATAGCCCTTCGGGCATGGGAGGTGCCCCCACGACACCCGCGACGGCCTTGGCGACGGCGATCCCGAGGTTCGCCGCCGCCGCCACGATCACGGTGAAGGTGCTCTCGCCGTTCCCCGCGCCTGCGCCGTTCTCCGCCATGATCGGACGGTATGTCCGGTCATCAGCGCGGAACGCGCACGACACCCTCCTGGATGACGGAGATCGCCAGCTTCCCGTCCTGGGTCCAGATCCGGGCCTGGCCGAGCCCGCGCCCGCCGGAGGCGGAGGGGGACTCCTGGTCGTAGAGGAGCCATTCGTCGGCCCGGAAGGGCCGGTGGAACCACATCGCGTGGTCGAGGGAGGCCCCGACGACGTCCCCGACGGCCCAGCCGCCCCGCCCGTGCGCGAGCAGGACGGAGTCGAGCAGCGTCATGTCGGAGACGTACGTGGCCAGGCAGACGTGCAGCAGGTGGTCGTCGGCCAGCTTGCCGTTCGTACGGAACCACACCTGCGAGCGCGGTTCGCGCGGCTGCCCGACGGAACCCCAGGGCGGGGTGTCGGCGTACCGCAGGTCCACCGCCGCCCGCGCCTCGACCAGCCGGTCCGCGACCTCCGCCGGCAGGTGCCGGGGCAGCATCTCGGCGGCCGTCGGCAGCGACTCCGGGTCCGGCGCGGCCGGCATGTCCGACTGGTGGTCGAGCCCCTCCTCGTACGCCTGGAAGGAGGCGGAGAGGTGGAAGATCGGCTGCCCGTGCTGGACGGCGACGACCCGGCGGGTGGTGAAGGAACGGCCGTCGCGGATGCGGTCGACCGTGTAGACGATCGGCGCGCCCGGGTCCCCGGGGCGCAGGAAGTACGCGTGCAGGGAGTGCGCGAGACGGTCTTCGGGCACGGTCCTGCCCGCCGCCACCAGCGCCTGGGCGGCCACCTGGCCGCCGAAGACGCGGGGGACGAGCGCGGAGCGGGACTCGCCCCGGAAGATGTCCCGCTCGATCCGCTCCAGGTCGAGCAGATCGAGCAGGGCATCCAGGGCGTCCGGAGCACAGTGCTCGTCGTGCGGGTCGGGCACGTGGACTACAGGCCCATCGACTTCGCGATGATCGACTTCATGATCTCGCTGGTGCCGCCGTAGATGCGGTTGACACGGTTGTCGGCGTACAGGCGGGCGATCGGGTACTCGTTCATGTAGCCGTAGCCGCCGTGCAGCTGGAGGCAGCGGTCGATGACGCGGTGCGCGACCTCGGTGCAGAAGAGCTTGGCGCTCGCGGCCTCGGCCGGGGACAGCTCGCCGGCGTCCAGGGCCTCCAGGGCGCGGTCGGCGACGGCCTCGGCCGCGTCCACCTCGGCCTGGCAGGCGGCCAGCTCGAACTTGGTGTTCTGGAAGGAGGCGACCGGCTTGCCGAAGACCGTGCGGTCCGTGACGTACTGCTGGGCGAAGCGGACGGCGGCCTTGGCCTGGGCGTAGGCGCCGAAGGCGATGCCCCAGCGCTCGGAGGCGAGGTTGTGGCCGAGGTAGTAGAAGCCCTTGCCCTCCTCGCCCATCAGGTCCTCGACCGGGACCTTGACGTCGACGAAGGCCAGCTCGGCCGTGTCGGAGGTGCGCAGGCCCAGCTTGTCCAGCTTGCGGCCGATGGAGTAGCCCTCGGACTTGGTGTCGACGGCGAAGAGGGAGATGCCGAAGCGGCGGTCGTCGGCCGACGGGGCGGACGTACGGGCGCAGACGATCACGCGGTCGGCGTGGACGCCACCGGTGATGAAGGTCTTCGAGCCGTTGAGGACGTAGTGCGTGCCGTCCTCGGAGAGCTTGGCGGTGGTCTTCATGCCCGCGACGTCGGAGCCGGTACCCGGCTCGGTCATCGCCAGCGCCCACATCTCCTCGCCGGTGACGAACTTCGGCAGGTAGCGCTTCTTCTGCTCGTCGGTGGAGAGCATCTTGATGTACGGCAGGGCGAGCAGCACGTGCACACCGGAGCCGCCGAACTGGACGCCCGCGCGCGAGGTCTCCTCGTACAGGACGGCCTCGAACTTGTGGGTGTCCAGGCCCGCGCCGCCGAACTCCTCGGGCACGTTGATGCCGAAGATGCCCAGCTCGCCGAGCTTGTCGTAGAACTCGCGGGGCGCCTGGCCCGCCGCGAACCACTCGTCGTAGACGGGAACGACCTCGGCCTCGATGAAGGCGCGGATGGTCTCCCGGAACGCCTCGTGGTCCTCGTTGAATACGGTACGGCGCACGGTGCGTCTCCTCCGGTGTGCGGGGCGGGCCCAGTTGTCTAAGCGCTTGCTCAGGGTTCTCTCTCGAAGTTACCCATCGGTCACCCGCTCTGTCCAGACTTCTCGCCTGTGATCCAGGCCCGCCCCACGGAGTCGTACCCGTACACGGGCCGCCCCTTCGCCCCGCTCGTCCGAAAGGGTGCACCGTCCTCGTCCCCGATCCGGACCGTGCCCCGGCGCCCCTCCGAGCTCCACTCCAGCTCCAGGTACCAGCGGCAGTCGCATCCCGCCGCCCCCGCGAAGACCAGCAGCTCCTCCGGCTCGGCGGCGCTGACCGCGTACGGGAAGGAGACCGCCGGGAGCGCCCGGCCCTCCTCCCCGGAGGCGTCGTACCCGTCCAGCGCCCGCGCCACCGGCCGCGGCCGGTCCAGGTCCACCTCGAAACGGCGCGGCGTCACCGCCCCGCCGCACCCGTCGTCCATCCGGTACGCCGCCCACGGCAGCGGCGCGCCCCGCTCCACCACCCGCACGTGCAGCGCCTGGAGCACCACCGCCGCCGCACCCTTCCCCTGCACCGACACCCGCACCAGCGTCTCCCCGCCGTCCACGGCCCCCTGCGCCGCCGCCCAGCTCCGCGCGTCGGCCGCCTCCGGCGGGGGAGGGGGCGTCCGCTCCGCGAGGTAGGTGTGCCCGCACCCGTTCTTCCAGAGGTCCGAGGCGACGGTCCACGTCAGCGGCGCCGGTGGTTCGGCGGCCCGCTCCCGGGTCTTCCCGGGCAGGAGTACGGCTCCGAGCGTCACCGTCCCCACGACCGCCAGCGCCCCGCAGACCACGCCCACCCACCCCCACCGGCGCCTCCGCCGCTCGGACGGGAGGCCCGGCACGCGCGCGTGCACGGGTTCCAGCTCGGGCTCGGACGCAGGCTCCGGGGCCGGCTCGGGCTCCGGCGCCGGCTTCGGTTCCGGGCCGGGCTCGGGCTCCGGGCGGGGCTCGGGCTCCGGGCCGGGCTCGGGTTCCGCGTCGGGCTCGGGCTCCGCTTCGGGCTCCGGTGCCGGAGGGCGGCGGGCGCCGTCCGCGCGGGTCCAGGCCACCTCCAGGGCCCGCCGCTCCTCCTCGTCCGCCCCGCACAGCAGGGCGAGGCGGTCGACCACGGCGAACTCCTCCGGGACGGTCGCGCCGGAGCAGTAGCGGTGGAGGGTGGACGCGCTGACGCTCAGGCGCCGGCCCAGCGCCTCGTAACTCCTCCCGTCCCGCGCCTTCAGCGCGCGCACGAGCCGCGCGAACTCCTCGACGGCGGCGTCCTTCGGCATTCCATCCCCCTCGACCCTGCGTTCCACCCTTCACGTCCTTGCACGTCAGCGGGGGTGGAATGGTTCCGGGACGGATGGTGGGCGCGTCACCGTTGCAGGCGGCGGGCGCCGGCCCGACGCTGGTTGAGCACTGACCGAACGACCCGACGGGGGATCCACCACCATGAACAAGCTCCGTACCGCACTCGCCACCGCCGCCGCTGCCGCCCTGGGCCTCGCGGCCCTCGCCACGGCCCCGGCGCAGGCCGCCGCCCAGCCCGCCTTCCTCGCCGCCTCCCAGATGCCGCCGTCGTCGACGCCGTGGACCGCCACCCAGGTCTTCACCGGCATCCCGGAGAACGGCGGCGCCCTCTGCGCCCCCTACAAGATCCCGGCGCAGAACACCCGCTACCGCGAGTTCAACACCGAGCTCGACACCAACGGCGTCCAGATCACCACCGTCGCCCGCACCGAGGCCGACGCCGTCAAGCTGGTCGACACCCTCCGCAAGGCCCTCGCCGGCTGCGGGCCCCTGCTTGAGCGGCAGAACCCGGGCCTGCACGCCGTCAGCGCCTCCCACGGCAAGCTCGCCGTCGAGGAGGGTGCCTGGGTCTACAGCCTGGACACCGCCGACCCGCAGATCGGCATCACCGACATCCACCTCTTCTCCGTCGGCCGCGACGGCCGCACCGTCACCCTCGTCCGCTGGGGTCAGATGGGCGACTTCAAGGACGCCCCGCTGACCGCCTTCCGTACGACGACGAAGACCGCCGTCAACAAGCTCTACTGATCCGGCCCGGGATCACCCGGACGCGGACCCGAGGGCGAACCACAGCTCCATGCGGACGTCCGGATCGTCCAGATCCCGGTCGAGGAGCGCCGCGCAGCGGGCGATCCGCTGCCGGACGGTGTTGCGGTGGAGGCCCGTCGCCACCGCCGTCCGGTCCCAGCTGCCGTGCAGCGACAGCCAGACGCGCAGGGTCTCGGTGAGCGGCTCGGCCAGCGGGGCGAGGAGGGTACGGGCGTACGCGGCTGCCTCCGCCGGGTCCACGAGCCCCGCGAACCCGGAAGGCCGGTGCCGGGCCAGGGGGGTACGGGACGCCTCCGCGCGCCGCAGGGCCCGCGCGGCCTCCGCGTCGGCTGCGGCGAGGTCCCGGGCGTCGACGGGGGCGGCGACCCCGAGCGTCCACCCGGGCTGGGGGGCCGGGGCGGGGGCGGAGGCGGGGAGGAGGAGACGTACGGTGCCGGCGGCGGGCGCGGCCCCGGGCGCGGCTTCGGCCGTCCCGGGCGCGGCTCCGGCCGTGGCCCCGGGCGCGGCTCGGGTCCCGGCCCCTGGTGCGGCTTCGGCGCCGACGCCCGTCCCCGCGCCCCCGCTCGCCCCCGTGTCCACCAGGGGTGTCCCGAGCGCCGCCGCCAGCGCCGTCGCCGCGAACGGGGTGCCGTCGCCGCCGCGGGCGTGGACCACCGTCCAGGGGCCCGCGCCAAGGGTGGCCGCCGCCTCCTCCGGGGCCGCGCCCAGGAGCAGGCGGACCAGGGCCCCGTCCCGTACCGTCACGTCCGCGCCCCGGTGCGGGGCCGTCAGGAGCGAGAGCAGCACCACCGCGACGCCCGCGATCGTGTGGTCGCCGGGATCGCGCCGCTCCGTCGCCACGCCGAGCGTCAGGCCGTCCCCGCCGCCCAGCGCGTACGCCGCGAGCCGCCGCCCGCCGCCGTCCCCGCTCGCCGAGGCCGGGCCTCTAGGGGGGAGCGCGCCGATCAGGACGGGCTCCCGGCGCCCTGCGACCCCGTCTCCCGCGTTGTCGTCGGTCGCCGACGCTCCGCGTCGACTCTCTCCTCCGCCTTGGATCCGGGGCCCCAGGGCGCCGCTCGCTGATCCGTCCTGATCGGCGCGCTCCCCCCTCGGGCGCGGCCCGAGGACCCCCACCAGCTCGCGCAGGGCCCCCGCCGCCTCCGCCGGGATCTCGCGGCCCGCCGCCGCCGACTCCGTACCGTCCGCACCGAACAGCACCGCCCGCCCGCCCAGCCGGGACGCCAGTGCGCCGAGCACCGCCGGGACCGGGGCGGGCCGGGCCGCGGCCGTCGCCAGGGACTGCTGCGCCTCCGTCACCCGGCGCAGCTCGTGCAGCCGGGCCTCCGCCATCAGCCGCCACAGCGCCCGCGCCACCGCCGTGAACGGGGTCTTCGGCGGCACCTCGACCAGGGGGAGGCCGTGCCGGGCGCAGGCCTCGACGAGCGCCGCCGGGACCGTGTCGTAGACGGGCGTCACCCCGAAGCCGAGCGCCGCCGCCCCCGCCTCCACCACCCGCGCCACGTAGTGCGCCGGGTCGGTGAGCAGGACGCCCGCCGTCATGAGCAGCTCGCCGCCGAGGAGGTACGGATACGGGTCGGCCATCTCCGAGGTGTGCACCCAGTGGAGCGGGACGTCCGAGGGCCCGGCGAGCAGCCGCAGCCCGAGGTCCCGGCGGGCGAGCAGCGCCGCCAGCGGGACCGGCGGCGCGGGGGGAGTGGAGCCGGGCTCCGGTGCGGGCGGTGACGTCGGCGTGGCCATCGGAGTGGACCCTTCGTACATCTGCTGTCCGTACAGTGGAGGGAACGTACACTTCAATGTCGCTTTCGGGCCACTTACTGTCGAGCCGGACCCACCCACACCCCAGGAGGACCCGACCATGAGCAGCAGCGACCAGAACACCCCGCGCGGCCCGATCGACTCGTCCCGCACCCCGCGGTACGCCGGTCCCGCGACGTTCGCCCGGCTGCCGCGACTCGACGAGGTCGGCACCACCGACATCGCCGTGGTCGGCGTCCCCTTCGACAGCGGCGTCTCCTACCGCCCCGGCGCCCGCTTCGGCGGCAACGCCATCCGCGAGGCGTCGCGCCTCCTGCGCCCCTACAACCCGGCGCAGGACGCCTCCCCGTTCGCCCTCGCCCAGGTCGCGGACGCCGGTGACATCGCCGCCAACCCCTTCAACATCAACGAGGCCGTCGAGACCATCGAGGCCGCCGCGGACGACGTCCTCGGCACCGGCGCCCGCATGATGACCCTCGGCGGCGACCACACCATCGCGCTGCCGCTGCTGCGCTCCGTCGCCAAGAAGCACGGCCCCGTCGCCCTGCTCCACTTCGACGCGCACCTCGACACCTGGGACACGTACTTCGGCGCCGAGTACACGCACGGCACCCCGTTCCGCCGGGCCGTCGAGGAGGGCATCCTCGACACCGAGGCGCTCTCCCACGTCGGCACCCGCGGCCCGCTCTACGGCAAGCAGGACCTCACCGACGACGAGAAGATGGGCTTCGGCATCGTCACCTCGGCCGACATCTACCGCCGCGGCGCCGACGAGGTCGCCGACCAGCTCCGCCAGCGCATCGGCAACCGCCCGCTGTACATCTCCATCGACATCGACTGCCTCGACCCGGCCCACGCGCCCGGCACCGGCACCCCCGAGGCCGGCGGCATGACCTCCCGCGAGCTCCTGGAGATCCTCCGCGGCCTCTCCTCCTGCAACCTGGTCTCCGCCGACGTCGTCGAGGTCGCCCCGGCCTACGACCACGCCGAGATCACCGCGGTCGCCGCGTCGCACACGGCGTACGAGCTCACGACGATCATGTCCCGCCAGATCGCGGCGAGCCGCACCGCGCAGTAGGCGTTCCCGTCGGGTGTGGCACGCTCGCCGCGAGCAGCGCGCCGCGCCCGGCCGGCCGGGCCGCACCGCACCCACCACGCCACGCCCAGAGGGACGTCATGACCCACGACCACGATCTGGTACTCCGCCCCACGGAGGCGCAGACGACCGCCGCGCTCAACCCGCCCTCCGGGCGCAACGGCGGCGACCTCGTCGTCGAGACCCTCACCGGCCTCGGCGCGACCACCGTCTTCGGCCTGCCCGGCCAGCACGCGCTCGGCATGTTCGACGCCCTGCGCCGCTCCGCCCTGCGGTACGTCGGCCTCCGCGTCGAGAACAACGCGGGCTTCGCCGCCGACGCGTACGGCCGGATCACCGGCGAGGCCGCCCCGCTGCTGCTCTCCACCGGGCCCGGCGCGCTCATGTCCCTCGCCGCGCTCCAGGAGGCGGCCGCCGCGTCCGCGCCGGTCCTCGCGATCGGCAGCCAGATCCCCGTCGCCGGTCTCGGCGGCGGCCGGCACGGCTACCTCCACGAGCTGCGCGACCAGCAGGCCTCCTTCCGGGACGTCGTGAAGTCCGTCCACACGGTCCGTACGCAGTCCCAGATCCCGTCCGCGATCGCGGCGGCCTGGGAGTCGGCGCTCACCGCCCCGCACGGGCCCGTCTGGGTCGAGATCCCGCAGGACGTGCTCCTCGCCGAGACGACCCTGCCGGTGGTCACCGCCATGGACGCGACGCCCGAGGACGTCGTCCCGCGCCCCGAGCTCACGGCCGTCGCGGCCGACCTGCTGACGAAGGCCGCCCGGCCCGTGATCATCGCGGGCGGCGGAGTCGTACGCTCCGACGCCTCCGGCAAGCTCCTCGCGCTCGCCGAGCGGATCGACGCGCCCGTCGTCACCACCTTCGGCGGCAAGGGCGCCTTCCCCTGGGAGCACCCGCTCTCGCTCCAGTCCTGGCTGGAGGACCGGCACACCACCGACTTCCTGGAGGACGCCGACGTCCTCCTCGTCGTCGGTTCGGGCCTCGGCGAGCTGTCCTCGAACTACCACACGTTCGCCCCGCGCGGCCGGGTGATCCAGATCGAGGCCGACGCGGGCAAGCTGGAGTCCAACCACCCGGCGCTCGGCATCCACGCGGACGCCCGGATCGCCCTCCAGGCCCTCCTGGAGACGGTCGGCGAGCGCACGGACCCGACCGCCCCCGAGCGGGTCTCGGCCGTCCTGACCGAGGTGCGGGAGCGGATCGCCGCCCAGGACCTCGGCGTGGAGCAGCGGATCGTCGCCGCGGTGCGCGAGGCGCTCCCGGACCGGGCCCCGAGCTTCTGGGACATGACGATCCTCGCGTACTGGGCGTGGTCGGCCTTCGACGCCCGGCACCCGAACACCATGCACTCCGCCCAGGGCGCCGGCGGCCTCGGCTACGCCTTCCCCGCCGCCCTCGGCGCGGCCGCCGCGGACCCGTCGCAGCCGGTCCTCGCGGTCTCCGGCGACGGCGGCGCGATGTACTCGATCGCGGAGCTGGCCACGGCGAGGCAGTACGGCCTCGACGTGACCTGGCTGATCGTCGACGACGGCGGCTACGGCATCCTGCGCGAGTACATGACGGGCGCGTTCGGCGAGACCACGGGCACCGAGCTCACCCGCCCGGACTTCGTCGCGCTCGCCGAGTCCTTCGGCGTCCCGGCGGCGACGACGACCCCGGAGACGCTCGCGGCCGACCTGGCGAAGGCCCTGGCGACCCCCGGCCCTTCGGTGGTCGTGCTGCCCGCCCTGCTGCGGATGTTCGAGCCGACGCACCTCTGAGCTAGCGCGCCCCCGGACCCGCCGCCCACGCCTGGGCGCCGGGTCCGGGGCGCCCGCCCTCAGGCGAACAGCGCCCCGTACTTCTCCTTGTACGTGCTCAGCTGCTCGTTGTAGCCCTCGCTGAACAGCGCGGAATCGGTGTTGCCGAGGGCGCCCGACGGTATCCCCTTGGCCGGGATGAACGCCGGTATGCCCTGGAAGACCTCCGTCGCCGCCTTCGCGTGCGCCCCGCCGCGCTCCACGGCGGCCACGATGTGCTCGCCCGCCAGCTTGAGGTGCTGGCGCAGCTTGTTCTGGGGCGACCGGGCCGTTTCGTACAGCACCCCGGTCTCCGCGAGTCTGTTGGTCCGCGCCCCGATGCTCTCCAGCGCGCGCAGCGCGGCGTGGAGCTGCCCGCACAGATACGCCGGCCTGCGCTCGGCCTCCGACATGTCGTCCCCTCCTGGCCTTCGAGTGCACCGCCCCGCGGCGGCCCGTGACTCCCTACCCCGGCCGTCCCGGCAGGGAACACCCCGGTGCCGTCCACCGGGTGCACGCCCGGGGCGTGGGGGGCGGACGGTCCCGGGACCCGGGACCGGTGCCGTCCCGAATTGTTGCGGCGGGATGAAATCGCAGCCCAGGCGTGTTGGGCCTTCCGGTAGCGCAGGACGAACGGGAGGCCACTCGTGGCGGCGGCGGGGCAGAAACAGACGGCGGAACGGCAAGCAGAGCGGCAACAGGGGTGGGCGCGCAGGCTGGCCGGGTACGCGTGGCGCTACAAGGCCAACGTGGTGCTCGCGCTCGGGTCGTCGCTCGTCGGCATGGCCGTCCTCGCCATGGTGCCGCTCGTCACCAAGGTGATCATCGACGACGTCATCGGGACGAAGACGCGGGACCTCGGCACCTGGACCGGCCTCCTCATCGGCGCCGCCGTCCTCGTGTACGTCCTCACCTACATCCGCCGCTACTACGGCGGCCGCCTCGCCCTCGACGTGCAGCACGACCTCCGTACCGACATGTACGGCACCATCACCCGGCTCGACGGGCGGCGGCAGGACGAGCTGTCCACCGGGCAGGTCGTCGGTCGCGCCACCAGCGACCTCCAGCTCATCCAGGGCCTTCTCTTCATGCTCCCGATGACGATCGGGAACGTCCTGCTCTTCGTCATCTCGCTGGCCGTCATGGCCTGGCTCTCCATCCCCCTCACCCTCGTCGCGCTCGCCGTGGCCCCCGCCCTCTGGTTCATCGCCAAGCGCAGCCGCACCCGCCTCCACCCGGCCACCTGGCACGCGCAGCAGCAGGCCGCGGTGGTCGCCGGAGTCGTCGACGGGGCCGTGACCGGTGTCCGGGTCGTCAAGGGCTTCGGCCAGGAGGACCAGGAGACCGGCAAGATCCGGGAGGCCGGGCGCAAGCTCTTCGCCGGCCGGCTGCGGACGATCCGGCTGAACTCGAGGTACACCCCCGCCCTCCAGGCCGTGCCCGCCCTCGGGCAGGTCGCCGTCCTCGCCCTCGGCGGCTGGCTCGCCTACAAGGGCCAGATCACCCTCGGCACCTTCGTCGCCTTCTCCGCCTACCTGGCCTCCCTCGTCGGCCCGGTCCGGATGCTCGCCATGGTCCTCACCGTCGGCCAGCAGGCCCGCGCGGGCGTCGATCGGGTCCTCGACCTCGTCGACACCGAGCCGGTGATCCAGGACGGGACGAAGGACCTCCCGGCCGACGCGCCCGCGACGGTCGAGTTCGACGACGTCTCGTTCTCCTACCAGGACGGGCGGCCCGTCCTCGACGGCTTCTCCCTGGACATCCGCTCCGGCGAGACCGTCGCCGTCGTCGGCGCCTCCGGCTCCGGCAAGTCCACCGTCTCGCTCCTCCTGCCCCGCTTCTACGACGTCACCCACGGCGCCGTCCTCGTCGGCGGCCACGACGTCCGCGAGCTCACCCTCGACTCCCTGCGCTCCGCGATCGGGCTCGTCCCCGAGGACTCGTTCCTCTTCTCCGACACGGTCCGCGCCAACATCGCGTACGGCGCCCCCGACGCCACCCAGGAGCAGATCGAGACCGCCGCCCGTGCCGCCCAGGCCGACCGGTTCATCGCCGAGCTGCCCGAGGGGTACGACACCACGGTCGGCGAGCACGGCCTCACCCTCTCCGGCGGCCAGCGCCAGCGCGTCGCGCTCGCCCGCGCGATCCTCACCGACCCCCGGCTCCTCCTCCTCGACGACGCCACCTCCGCCGTCGACGCCAAGGTCGAGCACGAGATCCACGAGGCCCTGAAGTCGGTCATGGCGGGCCGTACGACCCTCCTCATCGCCCACCGCCGCTCCACCCTCGGCCTCGCCGACCGCATCGCCGTCCTCGACGACGGCCGCCTTTCCGACATCGGCACCCACGAGGAGCTGGAGGAGCGCTCCGCGCTCTACCGCCGCCTCCTGACCGACCCCGACGAGCTCGGCGCGGTCTCGCCCGGCCACGTCACCCCGGCCGAGGTCCCCGAGGACGCCACGCTGCGGGCCGAGCTCGACGCCGAGTTCGACGCCGAGCGGGGCATCACCCCGGCCCTGTGGGTACGGGACGCCGGAGCCGCCGAGGAGAGCCCCGCGCCCGGGGCCACCCCCGAGCTGCTCGCCGCCGTCGCGGCCCTGCCGCCCGCCGACGACACCCCCGGGATCGACGAGGCCCGGGCCGTGTCGCCCGAGGACGCGTACGGTCTGCGCCGGCTGCTCCGCGGCTTCGGCGTCCCGCTGCTCATCAGCCTCGGCCTGGTCGCGCTCGACGCGGGCGCCGGCCTGCTCCTGCCGGTCCTGATCCGGCACGGCATCGACGAGGGCGTGAACCGGCTCGCGGTCGGCGCCGTCTGGGCGGCCTCCGCGCTCGCCCTGGTCACCGTGCTCGTGCAGTGGGTCGCGCAGACCGCCGAGACCCGGATGACGGGCCGCACCGGCGAGCGCGTCCTCTACGCGCTGCGCCTGAAGATCTTCGCCCAGCTCCAGCGGCTCGGCCTGGACTACTACGAGCGCGAGCTCACCGGCCGGATCATGACCCGCATGACCACGGACGTGGACGCCCTGTCCACGTTCCTCCAGACGGGCCTGGTCACCGCCTTCGTCTCGGTCGTGACGTTCTTCGGGATCATGGGCGCGCTGCTCGTGCTCGACCTCCAGCTCGCCCTGGTCGTCTTCGCGACCCTGCCGGTCCTCGCCGTCGCCACGTACTTCTTCCGCCGGTCGAGCGTGAAGGCGTACGAGCTGGCGCGCGACCGGATCAGCGTCGTCAACGCCGACCTCCAGGAGTCGGTCTCCGGGCTGCGGATCGTGCAGGCCTTCCGCCGCGAGCGCTCGGGCGCGGACCGGTTCGCCGCCCGCAGCGACGACTACCGCGAGGCGCGCGTCCGCGGTCAGTGGCTGATCTCGATCTACTTCCCCTTCGTGACCCTGCTGTCCTCGGTGGCCGCCGCGGCCGTCATGATCGTCGGCGCGAACCGCATCGACGGCGGCACCCTCACCACCGGCGCGCTCGTCGCCTACCTCCTCTACATCGACCTCTTCTTCGCCCCCGTGCAGCAGCTCTCGCAGGTCTTCGACGGCTACCAGCAGGCCGCGGTCTCGCTGAAGCGGATGCAGGAGCTGCTCCGGGAGCCGACGTCGACGGCCGCCGCCGACGCGCCCCGGGACGTGAAGTCGCTGCGCGGCGAGATTGCCTTCGAGGACGTGTCGTTCGCGTACGACACCAAGGAAGAGGCCCTCAGCGGCATCGACCTGCGCATCCCCGCCGGGCAGACCGTCGCCTTCGTCGGCGAGACCGGCGCGGGCAAGTCGACCCTGGTCAAGCTGGTCGCGCGGTTCTACGACCCGACGGGCGGCCGGGTCACCGCCGACGGCACCGACCTGCGGGACCTGGACCTCACCGCGTACCGCCACCGGCTCGGGGTCGTCCCCCAGGAGGCGTACCTCTTCGCCGGGACGGTCCGTGACGCCATCGCCTACGGCCGCCCCCAGGCGACCGACGCCGAGGTCGAGGCGGCGGCCCGCGCGGTCGGCGCGCACGACATGATCGCCACGCTCGACGGCGGCTACCTCCACGAGGTCGCCGAGCGCGGACGGAACCTGTCGGCGGGTCAGCGCCAGCTCATCGCGCTCGCCCGCGCCGAGCTCGTCGACCCGGACGTCCTGCTCCTCGACGAGGCCACGGCGGCCCTCGACCTCGCCACCGAGGCCCAGGTCAACCAGGCCACCGACCGGCTCGCGGGCCGCCGGACGACGCTCGTCGTCGCCCACCGCCTGACCACGGCGGCGCGCGCCGACCGGGTGGTCGTGATGGACCGCGGGCGGGTCGCGGAGGACGGCACCCACGACGAACTGCTCGCCCTGGGCGGCCGGTACGCGGCGCTGTGGCGCACGTTCATCGGGGAGGCCGAGGAGGAGGCGGAGCCCGAGCGGGTGTGAGTGCGCGGGTGGGTACGGGCGTGTGTGCGCGGGTGAGCACGGGCGTGTTTGCCGGCGTGTGTGCGCGGGTGAGTATGGGCGTGTTGACCGGCGTGTGTGCGCGGGCGGGTTTACCGCGGCGTGTGTGCGCGGGTGAGTATGGGCGGGTTTACCGGCGTGTGTACGCGGGTGAGTACGAGTCGTCCGTCCGGATGAGTATCCGGGCGGATTCCCGTCCCTCACCCCCGCGGGCTTGGATGAGGGCATGAGCCCCGACCTCCGCCCCCGCGCCGCCTCGCCCGTCCCGATCACCCCTCCGGACGTCGAAGGCGCGCGGCTGCGGAAGCGGGCGCTGATCTGGGCCGGCCTGCTGCTGCCCGCGACCGTGCTCGCCGGCTTCCTCGTCCTCACCACCGAGGACGCCTCCCGCTGCATCGCCAAGGGGACCGGCTGCGGCGGCGCCCCCGGCTTCCTGTACGTCGCGAGCCTGGTGATCGCCGGCGCGGCCTTCGTGGCGGTGCGGAGCACCTCCCGCGCCGATGTCCGCCGGGCGGCGCTGTGGACGCAGCTCGGCGCGGAGGCCGTCTTCCTGCTGTGCGTCCTCACGACGTTCGCGTAGGACGCACGAGTCCCTCCCCGGCACCCGGGGCCGCGACCCTCCCCGGCGCCCGGAGGCAACCATTCCGGTGGCTGGCGCGTCGTACGCCCGTACGTCCGCATCTCCGTACGTCCGTACGGAGACGCGCTGACCCGCTCGGGAGGGGAACGCATGCCCACGGACACGACGCACGGACCACGCCGCCGGCGGCTGCTCGCCCGTGTCCTCGTCCCGCTCCTCGCCGCTCTCGCCCTGCTCGTGCTCCCCGGGCCCGGCCCCGGCGGCTCCACCGCCGACGCCGCC
This sequence comes from Streptomyces sp. NPDC058650, assembly GCF_042717315.1. Classification (NCBI taxonomy): domain Bacteria; kingdom Bacillati; phylum Actinomycetota; class Actinomycetes; order Kitasatosporales; family Streptomycetaceae; genus Streptomyces; species Streptomyces sp. NPDC058650. The sequence continues at coordinate 286,669 of NZ_JBHXRL010000008.1, read as the reverse complement.
TCCGTCTGCCAGGGCCGCCCGACCAAGACCTACCGCTTCGCCACCGGCGAGCTGCGCCTCTACCGGACCCGTCACTACGCCTGCGCCGTCACCGTCGCCAAGCGCCCCGGCGCCGCCCGCCCGATGACCGTCTCCCTCCAGCCGCGCGGCGGCCGCCCCGCCGTCAAGGCCGGGCGGTTCGGCCGGCAGGCCGGCCCGGTCACCGTCCACGCCCTCAACCGCTGTGTCCGCGCCTACGGTTCGGTGGCCGGGCAGGGCAGGTCCACGGGCTGGATCTTGTGCTGACTCCGGCCCGGTTCCTCTGCTGATGCACAGGAAAGTCCAAGGGTAAGGAGCAACTGGGTCTGGCGGTCCACACGGTGCCCCCGCTAGGTTCGCGACACCGTTGTGAACCAAGGGGAGGACGAATGCGCAAGTCGCTCAGATGGCTGGTGTCGCTTTCGGTGCTCATAGGCACCGTCGGCTCCACGGGCGTGGCCACCGCCGCGGACACGGAGGCCGGCAGCACCACGGCCGTCGCCGATGCGCAGAGCGCGGACATCAAGGACCGCATCCTGGCGATCCCCGGGATGAGCCTGATCGAGGAGAAGCCCTACGCCGGCTACCGCTACTTCGTCCTGGAGTACGTCCAGCCGGTCGACCACCAGCGCCCGTGGGCGGGCACGTTCAAGCAGCGGCTGTCGGTCCTCCACAAGGACACGAGCCGCCCCTCCGTCTTCCGCACCAGCGGCTACGGGCTGAGCACCACCCCCAGCCGGGCGGAGCCGACCCGGATCATCGACGGCAACCAGATCTCGATGGAGTACCGCTTCTTCACGCCGTCGCGTCCGCAGCCCGCCGACTGGTCCAAGCTGGACATCTGGCAGGCGGCCAGCGACCAGCACCGGATCTACACCGCGCTGAAGCGGATCTACGCCGAGAACTGGCTCTCCACCGGCGGCTCCAAGGGCGGCATGACCGCCACGTACTACGAGCGTTTCTACCCGCGCGACATGGACGGCGTCGTCGCGTACGTCGCCCCGAACGACGTGGTGGAGAAGGAGGACTCGGCCTACGACCGGTTCTTCGAGAACGTCGGCACCAAGGACTGCCGCGACCGCCTGAACAACATCCAGCGCGAGGCCCTCGTCCGCCGCGAGCCGCTGCAGAAGAAGTTCAAGGAGTGGGCCGAGACCGAGGGCGTCACCTTCAACACGGTCGGCAGCCTCGACAAGGCCTACGAGGCCGTCGTCCTCGACTTCGTCTGGGCCTTCTGGCAGTACGCCGGCCAGGACGTCTGCGACCAGATCCCGGACGCGGCGACCGCGAGCGACGACACCGTCTACGAGACGATCGACGCCCACTCCGGCTGGGCCGCCTACGCCGACCAGGGCCTGGACTACTACACGCCGTACTACTACCAGGCGGCCACCCAGCTCGGCTCGCCCAGCATCAAGCAGCCGCACCTCGACGGCCTCAGCCGCTACGGCTACCAGCCGGCCCGCAACTTCGTCCCGAGCTCGATCCCGATGAAGTTCCAGCCGCATGTCATGCGGGACGTCGACGACTGGGTCCGCAAGAACGCGAACCGGATGCTCTTCGTCAACGGCGGTAACGACCCGTGGAGCGCCGAGCCGTTCCGCCTCGGCAAGGGCGCGCGTGACAGCTACGTCTACACGGCGCCGGGCGCGAACCACGGCGCGAACGTCGCCGGGCTCGTCGACGCCGAGCGGGAGAACGCCACCGCCCGCATCCTGGCCTGGGCCGGCGTCTCCGCCCCGGCCGTCGAGGCGGCGCAGCCGCTGGCGCGCTTCGACGCCCGCCTCGACAAGCCGGTCGACGAGGACGTGACGCGGGAGCACGGGCTGCGCCCGTAACCTCCGCTGTTGTTCTGTACGGGTGTGCCCGGCGATCCCCATCGGACCGCCGGGCACACCCGTATCGCGTGTCAGCGGTACGAGACGGCCTAGCGGTACGACAGGCCGTACCCGACGGGGTGGAGCACCCGGGTCGGATCGTCCGCGCTCTGCACCGGGACGGGCAGCCGTCCCTTCGGCCGGGCCCGCCCGGCCAGGACCCGTACCGCGGCGCGGAGTTCGACGTCGGTCCAGGAGTAGGCGGCGAGGGTCGCCCGCTGGCCGCTGATCCGGGCGATGTCGTACGGGTTGCGGATCGCGATCGTCACGACGGGGACGCCGCTCGCGACGAGCCGCGCGACGAGCGTGCGCTGCGGACTGGTCGCGGTGACGTTGTACGTGCCCACGACGACCACGTCCTGCCCGGCCGCCGCCGCCACCGCCTCCTCGATCTTCGCCGCCGTCGGGGTGATCCCGGTGGAGAGCGCGGTCGCGGTGAACCCGAGCTCCCCGAGGGCCGTCGCCAGGGTGGTGGTGGGCGGCCCGGTCGTGCCGGACGGCGAGGCCGGGTCGGCGCCGACGACGAGGACCCTGCCGTGGCCGGACGGGCTCAACGGCAGGAAGCCGTCCTCGTTGAGGAGCAGGGTCGTGGTCTGCTCGGCGATCCGGTCCGCCTGGGCCAGGTGCGCCTTGGTGCCGACCACCCGGTCGACGCCCGCGCGCGTCACGTACGGCTGCCGGAAGAGGCCCAGCTTCGCCTTGAGCCGCAGGATCCGCAGGATCGATTCGTCGAGCCGGTCCTCCGTCAGCTCGCCGTTCCCGACCGCCGCCAGGACCGCGTTCCAGGCGACGTCGAGGTTCGGCGGGTTGAGCAGCTGGTCGACCCCGGCCTTGAGTGCCAGGACCGGGACGCGCTCGTCGCCGTACTTGGTGCGCACGCCCTCCATGCCGAGCGAGTCGGTGACCACCACGCCGTCGTAGCCGAGTTGTTCGCGCAGGATGCCGGTGAGGATGGGCCGGGAGAGGGTCGCCGGGTCCTCGCTGGGGTCGAGCGCGGGGACCACGATGTGCGCGGTCATGATCGAGTCGATCCCCGCGTCGATGGCCGACTCGAACGGCGGCGCGTCGAGCTCGGCCCACTGCGCCCGGGTGTGGGTGATCGTCGGCAGGCCGTAGTGGCTGTCGACGGCGGTGTCGCCGTGCCCCGGGAAGTGCTTGGAGGTGGCCGCGACCCCGGCTCGCTGGTAGCCCTTGACCTGGGCGGCGACCAGACCGGCGACCGCCCGGGGGTCGGAGCCGAAGGAACGGACGCCGATGACCGGGTTCGCCGGGTTGACGTTGACGTCGGCGACCGGGGCGTAGTTCTGCCGGATGCCGACGGCGGCGAGCTCGGTGCCCGCGATCTGCGCGGCCCTACGGGCGTCCGCGAGCGAGCCGCCCGCGCCGAGGGCCATCGCCCCGGGCACCAGGGTGGCGGGCTCGCCGACCCGGCAGACGATGCCGTGCTCCTGGTCGGTCGAGATGAGCAGCGGGACCGGGGTCGGCTGGGCGAGCCCGGCCTGCTGGATGCCGTTGGACAGCTCGGCGATCTGGTGCGGGTCACGGGTGTTGTGGGCCCACGAGAAGTAGATGACGCCGCCCACGTGGTAGCGCTCGACCAGCTCGGCGGCGGTGCGGACGCCGATCTCCTTGAGGTTGGCGTCGATGTCGGCCTGGTCGGGGGCGGTCGCGGAGTGGCCGTACACCCGCATCACGAAGAGCTGGCCGACCTTCTCCTCCAGCGACATCCGGTCGATGATCCGCTGGAGGTTCCTGTCGGCGGTCTCCGCATGGGCGACGGGGGCGGTGACCCCGGTGACGGCGGCCGCGGCGGCTGCGGCGGTCACCGTGAGGAGGGTGCGTCGGGAGGGCGAGGGGGAGGGGGCGGGGGCGCGGTGGTGCACTGATGCTCCTTCCGGCCGTGCAAGGTTGAAGGAAACTTCCAAGGAGTCACGGATAGCCCGAAAGTAACTGCCAGGTCAAGGACCCGCGCAGGAATCGCCGCGCCCGGGTCCCGGTCGGTTGCGGCTCCCGGTCGCCTACGCCTCCGGGTCGGATACGCCTCCCGGTCGGTTACGCCTCCGGGGCGGACGTGACGGAGGGCCAGAGTTCCTGGAGCGTACGGACCGTCTCCCGGATCGCCGGGCGCCGCGCCGCTCCCGTCCGCCACATGGCGTGCAGCCGGCGCGTCGGCACCGGGTCGAGACGGACCGGCGTCACCTCCGGCGGCAGCGTCCCGCGACCGAGCCGCGGGACGAGCGCGATGCCCAGACCGGCCGCCACCAGGGCGACCTGGGTGTGGTTCTCCTCCGCCTGGTGGACGATCAACGGCTCGTACCCCGTGGTCCGCAGCGTCCGGGTCAGCCAGGTGTGGCAGACCGTCCCCGGCGGCTGCGAGATCCACCGCTCGTCCGCCAGCTCCTCCCGCCGCACCGACTCCCGGGCCGCCAGCGGATGGTCCCGGTGGACGAGGATGTCGCACAGGTCGTCACCGACGGCCGCCCGCTCGACCCCCGGCGGCGTCGGCAGCGGGGCGATGTCCCAGTCGTGCGCCACGGCCAGATCGATCACGCCCCGCGCCACCAGGTCGATCGAGAGGTGCGGGTCCACCTCCGACAGGCGGGCGTCGAGATCGGGGTGACGCCGGGCCAGCTCCGCGAGCGCCCGGGGCATCAGACCGCGCGCCGCGCTCGCGAAGCAGCCGATCGTCAGGCGCCCGGAGGGCAGACCGCGCCGCTCCTCGATCCGCACCTCGGCCTCCTCCACGAGGGCCAGCAACTGCTGAGCGGTGGAGGCAAGTTGGTGAGCCTCGTCGGTGAGGCGGATGCCGCGCCCGCTGCGTTCGAGCAGGGTCGTACGGGTCTCGCGCTCCAGCTTCGCGATCTGCTGCGAGACGGCGGACGGGGTGTAGCCGAGGGCGGAGGCGGCGGCGCCGACGCTGCCGTGGACGGCGACGGCGTGGAGGGCGCGCAGGCGGCCGAGATCCAGCACGAGGAACTCCCGTCGGAGAGATCGGAGGATGAAGAGATGCTTCATCCCACCATGAAGGAACCCGTGCTGGTGCTACATGGTGACGCGCGCGCATGCTCGACACCATGAGCCCCGCCCCCTCGCCCTCCCCCTCCTCCCCCTCCTCCGCCCCCACCCGCCTCGCCCCGGCCCACCTCGCGCTCGCCGCGCTCGTCGCGGCCGTCTGGGGCGTCAACTTCGTCGTCATCGAGATCGGCCTCGACCACTTCCCGCCGCTGCTGTTCTCCGCCCTCCGCTTCCTCGCCGCCGCTCTGCCGGCCGTCTTCCTCGTGGGCCGCCCCACCGTGGCCTGGAAGTGGATCGTGGGCGTCGGACTCGTCCTGGGCGTGGCCAAGTTCGGGCTGCTCTTCACCGGCATGGACCTCGGGGCCCCGGCCGGACTGTCCTCCCTCGTCCTCCAGGTCCAGGCGGTCTTCACCGCCCTCTTCGCCTTCGCGGCCCTCGGCGAACGCCCCGGCCGCCTCAAGGTGGCGGGCATGGCGGTCGCCCTCGCCGGCATCGGCGTCGCGGCGGTCGACGAGGGGGCGTTCGACGGCGCGGCGGGGGCGCTCACGGGCTTCGCCCTGGTGATCGCCGCGGCGGCCTGCTGGGGCGTCTCCAACGTCCTGACCCGCAAGGCCTCCCCGCCCGACGCCCTCAACTTCATGGTCTGGGTCAGCACCGTGCCCGTCCTGCCGCTCCTCGCCCTCTCCCTCCTCCTGGAGGGCCCGGAGCGCGACCTCGCGGCCCTGCGCGGCCTCGACTGGACCGGCGTCGGCGTCATCCTCTACGTCGCCTGGGTCACGACCGTCTTCGGTTTCGGCGCCTGGGGGTGGCTGCTCCGCCGCCACCCGGCCTCGTCCGTCGCGCCCTTCTCGCTCCTGGTCCCCGTCTTCGGCATGTCCTCGGCCGCCCTGTTCCTGGGGGAGGGCGTGAGCCCGCTCCGCTGGTGCGCGGCGGCGCTGCTGGTCGGGGGAGTGGCGCTGACGTCCTTCGCACCGGGAGCGCGCCGGGCCGCCACGCAGGCCGTGCGACCGGGGGAGGGTGCCCGCCCGGCTTCCGCGTCCGAGCGGGCGGGTGACGAGGCGCGCCCGGCTCCCGCGCCGTCCGTGCGGCCGGGGAGGGAAGCGCGCCCGGCTTCCGCGGCCGAGCGGGCGGGCGACGAGGCACGCCCGGCTCCCGCGCCGTCCGTGCGGCCGGGGAAGGCAGCCCGCCCGGCTTCCGCGTCCGAGCGGGCGGGCGACGAGGCGCGCCCGCTCGGCGCGCCGTCCGAGCGGCCGGACGACGAAGCGCGCCCGGCTTCCGCGCCGGCCGTGCGGCCGGGGAACGAAGCGAGCCCGGCCCCGGAGGCCGTACCGCCGGGGAATTCCTTGGCGTCCCGCGAGCCCGCGGCCGTATCGTCGTCCGGTCCCACCGGCGAGGAAAGGCCCGCATGACCTTCGCGCACATCACCGTCGACACCCCCGAGCCCGCCCCCGGCGCCGTCCTGCTCGCCGGCATCCCCGGCAGCGGCAAGTCGACCGTCGCGGCGGCCCTCGCGGCCCGCTTCGCCCGCTCCGCGCACATCGAGGTCGACGACCTCCAGGAGCTGATCGTCCAGGGCTGCCACTGGCCCGGCCCGGACGGCGACCCGGAGGCGGACCGTCAGATCCTGCTGCGCGCCCGCAACGCCTGCCTCCTCGCGGACAGCTTCGCCGCGGCCGGCTTCCTGCCGGTCCTCGACGACGTGGTCGTACGCCGCTCCCACCTGGACTTCTACCGCGCCCACGCGAAGACGGTCCCGCTCCACGTGGTGATCCTGGCCCCCGGCCCGGACAAGGCCTGGGAACGCAACAACGCCCGCCACAAGCGCCTCACGACCAACTGGGCCTTCCTGGACGAGGCCATGCGCGAGGAACTCACCGGCGAGGGCGTCTGGATCGACAACGCGCACCAGACGGTCGAGGAGACGGTGGACGCGGTCCTCGCGGCGACGGGCCTGACGCCGGAGCGGTAGGTCAGCTGTCGGAGCGCGGGAACCCGTCCGTCTTCACGACGATCCCGCGCCCTTCGAGGGGCAGGAGCAGGTCCTCGCCGAAGGCGATCTGCCCTGCTCGTCGTAGGTGCCCCGACGGGTGGGGCGGCTGTGGATCGTGCAGGTGCTGTCGGACGGGTCGATGATCACGTAGAGCTGCGCGGTGTCAGGGTGATCTTTCCGTCCGTGATCTCCACGCGGTAGCCCCCTGGCAGGCTCGCACCGGCCAGCGCTTCCCAGGCGCTGGGCGCGTTCATGGCCGGTGGTGTCCTGGGGGCCTCCGTGTGTCGGTACACGTCACGACAACGGCGCCCCGCTACCCCCGCGGCCGGGCCGTCGACCCCCGCACCACCAGCTCCCCCGGGACGTTCACCGGGCCCCCCGCCGGAGGCTCCTCCGCGCCCATCGCCAGGCGGCCCGCCCTCGCGCCCGCCTCGTGCAGTGGCAGTCGTACGGTCGTGAGGGCCGGGACCGCGTCGACCGAGAACGGCAGGTCGTCGAAGCCCGCCACCGACACGTCGTCCGGGATGGACAGGCCCCGTTCCCGCAGGGCCGCGCAGACGCCGAGCGCCACCGTGTCGTTGGCCGCGACGACCGCCGTCAGATCCGGGTCACGGTCGAGGAGTTCGCCGGCCGCCTCGTAGCCGGACCGGCGGTCGTACGGGCCGTGGACCGTCGGGCCCTCGGCGACCCCCGCCGCCGCGAGCGCCGCCCGGTGGCCTTCGAGCCGGTGCCGGGTCGTCGTCCGGTCGGCCGGCCCCGCCACGTATCCGATGCGCCGGTGTCCGAGGCCGAGCAGGTGCTCGGTCAGGCGCCGCGCGCCGGTGCGGTTGTCGAAGACGAGCGCCGCCGTGTTCGCGTCGCCCGGCACCGGCGGGCGCCCGCACAGCACGACCCGCGTCCCCGCCTCCGCGAGCTTCGCCAGCTTGCCCGCCGTCGCCGCCAGGTGCTCCGGGTCCTCCAGCGAGCCGCCCATGAGGATGACGGCCGCGGCCCGCTGCCGCTGGAGCAGGGTCAGGTAGGTCAGCTCGCGCGCGGGGGAGCCGCCGGTGTTGCAGACGACGGCGAGCTTCTCGCCCCCGGCCCGCCCCGACGCGACCTCCCCGATCGCGCTCTGCGCCGCGCTCGCCATGATCCCGAAGAAGGGGTCGGCGATGTCGTTGACCAGCACGCCGACCAGGTCGGAGGTGGCGGCGGCCAGTGAGCTCGCGGGGCCGTTGAGGACGTAGTCCAGCTCGTCCACCGCCCGCAGGACCCGCTCGCGGGTCGACGCGGCGACCGGGTAGTTCCCGTTCAGGACCCGGGACACGGTCGCGGGGGAGACCCGGGCGCGGGCGGCCACGTCCGCCAGGGTGACGGTCATCGTGTGCGTACCTCCGAGGCCCTTGTCCGGCGTGATGTCGGCAGGTTAGCTTCCTCCCAGACAGAAAGCGCTTTCTATCGAGGCGCGGAATGCCGGGGAGAGGAACTTTCGTGACACGCAGGACAGTCCGCATCGCCATGAACGGCGTCACCGGACGCATGGGATACCGCCAGCACCTCGTCCGTTCGATCCTCGCCCTGCGCGAGCAGGGCGGCCTCGACCTCGGCAACGGCGAGACCCTCTGGCCCGAGCCCGTCCTCGTCGGCCGCCGCGACCACGCCCTGCGCACGCTCGCCGAGCGCCACGGCCTCACCGAGTGGTCCACCGACCTCGACGCCGTCCTCGCCGACGACAGCATCGACATCTACTTCGACGCCCAGGTCACCTCCGCCCGAGTCGACGCCCTCACCAAGGCCATCGCGGCCGGCAAGCACATCTACACCGAGAAGCCCACCGCCGCCGACCTCGCCGGCGCCCTGGAACTCGCCCGCCTCGCCGCCGAGCAGGGCATCAAGCACGGCGTCGTCCAGGACAAGCTCTTCCTCCCCGGCCTGCTCAAGCTCAAGCGGCTCATCGACGGCGGCTTCTTCGGCGAGATCCTGTCCGTGCGCGGCGAGTTCGGCTACTGGGTCTTCGAAGGCGACTGGCAGGACGCCCAGCGCCCCAGCTGGAACTACCGCGCGGAGGACGGCGGCGGCATCGTCGTCGACATGTTCCCGCACTGGGAGTACGTCCTCCACGAGCTCTTCGGCCGGGTCACGAGCGTCACCGCGCACGTCGCCACACACGTTCCGCGGCGCTGGGACGAGCAGGGCAAGCCCTACGAGGCCACCGCCGACGACGCCGCGTACGGCATCTTCCAGCTGGAGGGCGGCGCGACCGCCCAGATCAATTCCTCCTGGACGGTCCGCGTCAACCGCGACGAACTCGTCGAGTTCCAGGTCGACGGCACGCACGGCTCCGCCGTCGCGGGCCTGCGCAACTGCCGGGTCCAGCACCGCTCGGCCACCCCCAAGCCGGTCTGGAACCCGGACATCCCGGCGACCGAAGCCTTCCGCGAGCAGTGGCAGGAAGTCCCCGACAACGCCGAGTTCGACAACGGCTTCAAGTCCCAGTGGGAGCTCTTCCTCCGCCACGTCGCGCTCGACGAGCCGTACCACTGGGACCTGCTCGCCGGCGCCCGCGGCGTCCAGCTCGCCGAGCTGGGCCTGAAGTCGGCCGCCGAGGGCCGCCGCCTCGACGTCCCGGAGGTCTCCCTGTGATCCGCCTCCCGCAGGCGGGCGGAGGCGTCCGCGCGTACGAGCCCCGCACCGAGCCCCTCGCCCTCGGAGGCGGCGGCGCCCTGACCTCCCGTACGGTCTTCTCCGCCGCGCACGTCGTCGCCGACCCGTACGCCGACACCACCCCCGACTCACCCGCCGCCGTCGACTGGGACGCCACCCTCGCCTTCCGCCGCCACCTCTGGGCCCACGGCCTCGGGGTCGCCGAGGCCATGGACACCGCCCAGCGCGGCATGGGCCTCGACTGGGCCGGCGCCGCCGAGCTGATCCGCCGCTCCGCCGCCGAGGCGAAGGCCGTCGGCGGCCGCATCGCCTGCGGCGTCGGCACCGACCAACTCACCGGCCCCGCCGACCTGGTGGCGGTCCGCAAGGCCTACGAGGAGCAGCTCGCGCTCGTCGAGGAGACCGGCTCCCAGGCCATCCTCATGGCCTCCCGCGCCCTCGCCGCCGCCGCGAACGGCCCGGACGACTACCTCGACCTGTACGGCCACCTCCTCCGGCAGGCGAGCGAGCCGGTGATCCTGCACTGGCTCGGCCCGATGTTCGACCCGGCGCTCCAGGGCTACTGGGGCTCGGCGGACCTGGACGCGGCCACGGAGACCTTCCTCGACGTGATCGCCGCCCACCCCGACAAGGTCGACGGCATCAAGGTCTCCCTCCTCGACGCCCGGCGCGAGGTCGAGCTGCGCCGCCGCCTCCCGGAGGGCGTCCGCTGCTACACGGGCGACGACTTCCACTACCCGGAGCTCATCGCCGGCGACGAACAGGGCTTCAGCCACGCCCTGCTGGGCATCTTCGACCCCCTCGCCCCGCTCGCCGCCGAGGCGGTGCGGACCCTCGACACCGGCGACGTCGCGGGCTTCCGCGAGATCCTCGACCCCACCGTCGGGCTCTCCCGCCACCTCTTCGCGACCCCGACCCGCTTCTACAAGACGGGCGTCGTCCTCCTCGCCTGGCTCGCCGGGCACCAGGACCACTTCACGATGGTCGGCGGCCTCCAGTCCGCCCGCTCGCTCCCGCACCTCGCCCGCGCCTACGAACTCGCCGACGGACTCGGCCTGTTCCCCTACCCGGCCCTCGCCGAGGCCCGGATGCGGTCCCTGCTCGGAGTCCACGGAGTCGCCCGGTGAACCTCGACCGCTTCGGCGTCAACCAGATGACCGTCAAGCAGCTCACCCTGCCCGACCTGGTCTCCCACTGCGTCCGCCTCGGCATCCCGGGCGTCGGCCTGTGGCGCGAGCCCGTCCAGGCGTACGGGGTCGAGGCCGCCGCCGCTCTCGTCCGGGACGCGGGCCTCACCGTCACCACCCTCTGCCGGGGCGGCTTCTTCACGGCGGACGGCTGGCTCGCGGAGAACCGCGCGGCGATCGACGAGGCCGTGACGCTCGGCACCGACACCCTCGTCCTGGTCTCCGGCGGCCTCACCCCGACCTGCCCGGACCTGCTCTCCGCCCGGGCCCGCATCGCCGAAGCCATCGGCGAACTCGCCCCGTACGCGGGGGAGCGGGGCGTCCGCCTCGCCATCGAGCCGCTGCACCCGATGTACGCCTCCGACCGCTGCGCCGTCTCCACCCTCGACCAGGCCCTGGACATCGCGGAGCGCTTCCCGGCCGAGCAGGTGGGCGTCACCGTCGACACGTACCACCTCTGGTGGGACGACCGCGCCCCGGCCGCGGTGGAACGCGCGGGCGCGGCAGGCCGGATCCACTCCTTCCAGCTCGCCGACTGGACGACCCCGCTCCCGGCCGGAGTCCTCAACGGCCGGGGCCAGTTGGGCACCGGCGCGATCGACCTGCGGGCCTGGGCGGACCTGGTCGAGAAGGCCGGCTACACGGGCCCGGTCGAGGTGGAGCTCTTCAACGACGACCTGTGGGCACGCGACGGCGTCGAGGTCCTGGAGGAGACCCTGGACCGCTTCCTGGCGGTGTGACGAGCTACCGCGGCCCCGGTGCGGCGGGGCGCGCGGTGTGGGCTGCCCGGCCGTGCGGAGCCGGGCAGCCGTGGGGGGCCGGGCGGCCGTGGGGGGGCCGGGCACGGGCAGACGTGCTGTTACGGGCACGGGCAGACGTGCGGGTACGGCCACGGGCATCGGCCCCTCCCCGCAGGGCGCGGGATGGGCTCCGCTACTTCTTCGTACCGCCGCCCAGCAGGTCCCCCAGACCGCTGCCGCCGCCCTTCTTCGAGGCGGCGCGCTTGGTGAGGGCGGCGACGACCACCGGGACCAGCATGTCGACGGCGCGGTTCACCGTCGCGGGCGGGAGGCCGGTGCGCTTCGCGACCGCGCTCGCCGCCGGTCGGGCGAGCTTGGCGAGCACCCCGGCCATCAGACCCCCGGCCGCCAGACCGCCGAACGTGGCGACGCCCTGCAGCGGCGGCTCGGCCGAGGCCACCTCGTCGACGGCGGCCCGCACCTCGTCCGCGCTGGCCGGCTCGGCCGCCGCCTGGCGCAGCTCGCCGGAGAGCTCGGCCACCGAACTCCCCACGAGCTCCTGCGCCCCGGTGGCGTCGGTGCCGAGAAGCCCGGCGATCTCCTGGAGCCGGTCGTCCCCGAGCTCGGTCAGGACGTCGTCCTGGAAGGAAGAGTCAGTCATGCCGAAAACGCTAGGCCCAGGGTCCCGAGTCGGCATGTCGGCGGAATCTCCGTTGCCGCGCGGACCCACGGTCCTCACGATGAGGACCATGACAACGGAGATACAGCGCGTCAACCCGGAGGGCCTGCACGCGACCCCCGGATACCACCACGTCACGGTCGTGGAGGCGGGCCGTACGGCCTACCTGGCCGGACAGTGCCCCTTGGGACCGGACGGGGCGCTCGTCGGGGACGACATGGACCGTCAGGTCGACCAGGTCGTCGCCAACGCCCTGGCCGCGCTGTCGGCCGTCGGCGCGACGCCGCACCGGGTGGTCAGGTCCGTGATCTACGTCGTGAGCGACGAGCGGCCGGTGCTCGCCGCCGTCTGGGAACGGCTCAACGCGTCCGCCCTCGGGCCCGCGTTCACCACGGCGAGCACGCTGCTCGGGGTCGCGCAGCTCGGCTTCCCCGGGCAGCGGGTCGAGCTGGACCTGACAGCGGCGCTCTGAGGCTCCCGGCGCCCCTGAGACGCGAGCTGTCCCCAGTTGTCCCCAGGGCGCCCCGGCTGTCCGAGGCCTTCGCTACGGTCGGGGCATGTCCAACGAGGGTCGCGGTCCGGCAGTGCTCGAAGGGGTTCTGGAGCGGATCACCTACGCCAACGAGGAGAGCGGGTACACGGTCGCCCGTGTCGACACCGGGCGCGGTGCCGGTGACCTGCTCACGGTCGTCGGCGCGCTGCTCGGCGCGCAGCCGGGGGAGTCGCTGCGGATGGAGGGCCGTTGGGGGTCCCATCCGCAGTACGGGAAGCAGTTCACCGTCGACAACTACACGACGCTTCTGCCCGCCACCATCCAGGGCATCCGCCGGTATCTGGGATCCGGGCTCGTCAAGGGCATCGGGCCAGTCTTCGCCGACCGCATCACCCAGCACTTCGGGCTCGACACCCTCGACGTCCTCGAAGACGCCCCCGCGCGTCTGATCGAGGTCCCGGGGCTCGGCCCCAAGCGGACCAAGAAGATCATGGCCGCGTGGGAGGAGCAGAAGGCGATCAAGGAGGTCATGGTCTTCCTCCAGGGGGTCGGGGTCTCCACCTCCATCGCCGTGCGGATCTACAAGAAGTACGGGGACGCCTCCATCTCCGTCGTGAAGAACCGGCCCTACCGGCTCGCCGCCGACGTCTGGGGCATCGGTTTCCTCACCGCCGACCGCATCGCCCAGGCCGTCGGCATCCCGCACGACAGCCCGGACCGGGTGAAGGCCGGCCTCCAGTACGCGCTGTCGCAATCCACCGACCAGGGCCACTGCTTCCTCCCCGAGGAGCGGTTGATCGCCGACGCCGTCAAACTCCTCCAGGTCGACACGGGGCTCGTCATCGAATGCCTGGCCGAGCTCGCCGAGGACCCCGAGGGGGTCGTACGGGAGTCGGTGCCCGGCCCCGAGGGAGTGCCGGTCACCGCCGTGTACCTGGTGCCCTTCCATCGCGCCGAGCTGTCGCTCGCCGGGCAGGTGGGACGGCTCCTGCGGACCGAGGAGGACCGGATGCCCGCCTTCCGGGACGTGGCCTGGGACAAGGCGCTGGCCTGGCTCGCCGACCGCACCGAGGCCTCGCTCGCGCCCGAGCAGGAGGACGCGGTCCGGCTCGCCCTGACCCGCAAGGTCGCGGTCCTCACCGGCGGTCCCGGCTGCGGCAAGTCCTTCACGGTCCGCTCGATCGTCGAGCTGGCCCGCGCCAAGCGGGCCAAGGTCGTCCTCGCCGCGCCCACCGGGCGGGCCGCCAAGCGGCTCGCCGAGCTGACCGGCGCCGAGGCCTCCACCGTCCACCGGCTCCTGGAGCTCAAACCGGGCGGGGACGCGGCCTACGACCGGGACCGGCCGCTCGACGCCGACCTGATCGTCGTCGACGAGGCCTCCATGCTCGACCTGCTCCTGGCGAACAAGCTGGTCAAGGCCGTGGCCCCCGGTGCCCACCTGCTGCTCGTGGGGGACGTGGACCAGCTGCCCTCGGTCGGCGCGGGCGAGGTCCTCGGCGACCTGCTCGCCCCCGGCAGCCCCGTCCCCGCCGTGCGGCTGACCCGCATCTTCCGGCAGGCCCAGCAGTCCGGGGTCGTCACCAACGCGCACCGGATCAACGCCGGCACCCCGCCCCTCACCCAGGGCCTGCCGGACTTCTTCCTCTTCGTGGAGGAGGAGACCGAGGACGCAGCGCGGGTCGCCGTGGAGGTCGCGGCCCGGCGCGTTCCGGCGAAGTTCGGCCTCGACCCGCGGGACGTCCAGGTCCTGGCCCCCATGCACCGCGGCCCGGCCGGCGCGGGCGCGCTCAACGGACTGCTCCAGCAGGCGATCACCCCGGCCCGTCCCGACCTGCCGGAGAAGCGGTTCGGAGGCCGGGTCTTCCGGGTGGGTGACAAGGTCACCCAGATCAGGAACAACTACGACAAGGGCGTCAACGGCGTCTTCAATGGCACGGTCGGCGTCGTCACCGCCCTCGACACCGTCGAGCAGCGGCTGACCGTGCGGACGGACGAGGACGAGGAGGTGCCGTACGACTTCGACGAGCTGGACGAACTGGCCCACGCGTACGCGGTCACCATCCACCGCTCGCAGGGCAGCGAGTATCCGGCGGTGGTCATCCCGGTCACGATGAGTGCCTGGATGATGCTCCAGCGCAACCTGCTCTACACGGCTGTGACGAGGGCCAAGAAGCTGGTCGTCCTCGTCGGCTCCCGCCGGGCGATCGCCCAGGCGGTCCGCACGGTCTCGGCGGGCAGGCGCTTTACCGCACTGTCCCATCGGCTCACAGGTGGCTCCCCCGTGTGAAAGATCACGGAGGGCTACCGGAACCGGGGCGAAGGGGGCAGGATGTGAAGGTTGGCGGCACTGAGTGCCGCCGATTGGCCCAATGGTCGACCCCGAGTGCACTCTCCTGAGCCAAATGGGGGATGGTAGAGACAGTCAGGGCACCTCGAAGAAGAGGCACTACGTCGGTGAGGGATGACGTGAGCGACAACTCTGTAGTACTGCGGTACGCGGACGGTGAATACACCTACCCGGTGGTCGAGAGCACCGTCGGCGACAAGGGCTTCGACATCGGGAAACTCCGAGCCCAGACCGGTCTGGTCACCCTGGACAGCGGATATGGCAACACCGCCGCCTATAAATCCGCGATCACCTACCTCGACGGTGAGCAGGGGATCCTGCGGTACCGCGGCTACCCCATCGAGCAGCTGGCCGAGCGCTCCACCTTCCTTGAGGTGGCGTACCTGCTGATCAACGGTGAGCTGCCCAAGGTCGACGAGCTGTCGACCTTCAAGAACGAGATCACGCAGCACACGCTGGTCCACGAGGACGTCAAGAACTTCTTCCGTGGTTTCCCGCGGGACGCCCACCCGATGGCGATGCTGTCGTCGGTGGTCTCCGCGCTGTCCACCTTCTACCAGGACAGCCACAACCCGTTCGACGAGAAGCAGCGCCACCTCTCCACGATCCGGCTGCTCGCGAAGCTTCCGACGATCGCGGCGTACGCGTACAAGAAGTCGATCGGTCACCCCTTCGTCTACCCGCGTAACGACCTCGGGTACGTCGAGAACTTCCTGCGCATGACCTTCTCGGTCCCGGCGCAGGAGTACGACCTGGACCCGGTCGTCGTCGCCGCGCTCGACAAGCTGCTGATCCTGCACGCGGACCACGAGCAGAACTGCTCGACCTCCACCGTGCGTCTGGTCGGCTCCTCGCAGGCGAACATGTTCGCCTCGATCTCCGCCGGCATCTCGGCCCTGTGGGGCCCGCTGCACGGTGGCGCCAACCAGTCGGTCCTGGAGATGCTGGAAGGCATCCAGGCCAACGGCGGCGATGTCGACTCCTTCATCCGCAAGGTGAAGAACAAGGAGGACGGCGTCCGCCTGATGGGCTTCGGCCACCGGGTGTACAAGTCCTTCGACCCGCGCGCCAAGATCATCAAGGCGGCCGCGCACGACGTCCTCTCCGCGCTCGGCAAGGACGACGCGCTGCTGGACATCGCGCTCAAGCTGGAGGAGCACGCGCTCTCGGACGAGTACTTCGTCTCGCGCAACCTCTACCCGAACGTGGACTTCTACACGGGCCTGATCTACCGCGCCATGGGCTTCCCGACCGAGATGTTCACCGTGCTCTTCGCGCTCGGCCGCCTTCCCGGCTGGATCGCCCAGTGGCACGAGATGATCAAGGAGCCGGGCTCCCGCATCGGCCGCCCGCGCCAGATCTACACGGGCGAGGTCCTCCGCGACTTCGTCCCGGTCGAGGCCCGCTAGGACCTCAGGGACCCGTTGCGCCCCGGCGAGTGAGCCGAAGGGGCGCGTCGGTGTCGAGAGGGCGAACGCGCGGAGGCCCGACGCAGGAGGGTCGAGCACGATCGCCCTCTCGACACCGACTGGAGCGCCCCGGGGGCGAACCGAGCCCCAAGACAGCGAGAAGCGCCCCGCCGCCGATCCCCCCACGGGTCGACGGTCGGGGCGCTTCCCATATCCCCCGGTGCGGATTCCCCCCACGGGATCCGGGCCGGGCGTCTGCCGGCGTCAGCAGCAGCTGCGCGGGTTCGGGCGCGACGCGGTCTGCCGGGGTACGTACGGGAGGGCCGCTCAAAGCTCCCCGGTGCACGTGCCCCGGCCAACGCTTGCCTAGGGACGTCCCCCAAGACATCCCATGAACGTCCCCCAAGACGTTCTCGGCATCGCCCACTTAGACTCGCGAACAGCCCAGATGGTTACCCCCCAATATCTGTGATCTAGATCTCTTTGTGAAGGTCCTGTGCGTCACGTGTAGGTGAATTCACGTGAAGCGCCGCAGCCGCAGGCTGTTGGATACGACGAAGACGGACGAAAAGGCCATCGCGAGGCCCGCGATCATCGGATTGAGCAGGCCGGCCGCCGCCAGGGGCAGGGCGGCCACGTTGTAGCCGAAGGCCCAGGCGAGATTGCCCTTGATCGTCGCCAGGGTGCGGCGGGAGAGGCGGATGGCGTCCGCCGCGACGCGGAGGTCGCCGCGGACCAGGGTCAGGTCGCTCGCCTCGATGGCCGCGTCCGTGCCCGTTCCCATCGCCAGGCCGAGGTCCGCCGTGGCGAGGGCGGCGGCGTCGTTGACCCCGTCGCCGACCATCGCGACGGTCCTGCCCTCCTCCTGGAGCCGTCGGATCACCCCGGCCTTCTCCTCGGGCAGCACCCCGGCGATCACCTCGTCGATGCCCACCTCCGCCGCCACGGCTTCCGCGACCGCCCGGTGGTCCCCGGTGAGCAGGACGGGCCTCAGTCCCAGGCCGCGCAGCCGGGTGACGGCCTCGGCGCTGGTGTCCTTGACGGTGTCGGCGACGGTCAGGGTGCCGCGGGCGACCCCGTCCCAGGCGACGTGTACGGCGCCGGGCTCGGCGGTGTCGGGCACCTCGACGCCCTCGGCCGTGAGGAGGGCGGCGCGGCCGACGAGGACGAGCCGGCCGTCGACGGAGCCGCGTACGCCGAGCCCGGGGACGTTCTCGAAGGTCTTCGGTACGGGGAGTTCGCCGCACCGCTCGGCGGCGCCGGCCGCGACGGCGCGGGCGACCGGGTGCTCGGAGGAGTGCTCCAGGGCGCCCGCGAGCCGTAGCAGCTCCGTCTCGTCGGTGCCCGAGGTGCCGTAACCGCCCCCGTACACGCGCACGCCGACCAGCCGCATGCGGCCCGTGGTCACCGTTCCCGTCTTGTCGAGGACGACGGTGTCGACGCGGTGGGTGGACTCCAGGACCTCGGGGCCCTTGATGAGGATGCCGAGCTGGGCGCCGCGGCCGGTGCCGACGAGCAGCGCGGTCGGGGTCGCGAGGCCCAGGGCGCAGGGGCAGGCGATGATCAGGACGGCGACGGCGGCGGTGAAGGAGGCGGTCGGGTCGTCCGTGAGCAGGAGCCAGGTGACGAGGGTGCCGAGCGCGATGAGGAGCACGACCGGGACGAAGACGGCGGAGATCCGGTCGGCGAGCCGCTGCACCTCGGCCTTGCCGTTCTGGGCGTCCTCGACGAGCTTCGCCATCCGGGCGAGCCGGGTGTCGGCGCCGACGGTGGTGGCCCGGACGACGAGCCGGCCGGAGACGTTGACACAGCCGCCGGTCACCTCGGAGCCCTCGGTGACGTCCAGCGGCATCGACTCGCCGGTGAGCAGGGAGGCGTCGACGGCCGACGCGCCGGTGGTGACGGTGCCGTCGGTGGCGATCTTCTCCCCGGGGCGTACGACGAAGAGGTCGCCGGCCCGCAGCTCCGCGACCGGGATCCGTACCTCCGTGGTCCCGCGCAGGACGGCCACGTCCTTGGCGCCGAGCTCCATGAGGGCCCGCAGGGCCGCGCCCGCCTTCCGCTTGGCGCGGGCCTCCAGGTAGCGGCCGAGCAGGATGAAGGTGACGACCCCGGCGGCGACCTCCAGGTAGATGGTGGAGGTGCCGTGGGCGCGGTCCACGGTGAGGTCGAAGCCGTGGCGCATGCCGGGCATGCCGGCGTCGCCGAGGAAGAGGGCCCAGAGCGACCAGCCGTAGGCGGCGAGGGTGCCGAGGGAGACCAGGGTGTCCATGGTGGCGGCGCCGTGCTTGGCGTTGGTCCAGGCGGCCCGGTGGAAGGGCAGTCCGCCCCAGACGACGACGGGGGAGGCGAGGGTGAGCGAGAGCCACTGCCAGTTCTCGAACTGGAGCGCGGGGATCATGGCGAGCAGGATCACGGGCGCGGCGAGGACGGTGGAGACGGTCAGCCGCTGCCGGAGCGAGGCGAGCTCGGGGTCCTCTTCGGCGGCCTCGGCCTCGTCGGGCTCGGGCTCCGGCGGCAGGGGTTCCTCGGCGGTGTAGCCGGTCTTGACGACGGTGGCGATCAGGTCGTCGACCTCGAGCTCCGGGGGATGTTCGACCCGGGCCTTCTCGGTGGCGTAGTTGACCGTCGCGGTCACCCCGTCCATCCGGTTGAGCTTCTTCTCGACGCGGGCCGCGCAGGAGGCACAGGTCATGCCACCGATCGTCAGCTCGGTGATCGTGGACGTCATGAGCGCTTCCCAACGAGAGCAGGGCCGTACCCGTCAACGGTACGGCCCTGCGGGGTGTCGACCACGGGGGGTCGGTCAGGCCAGTTCGTAGCCGGCTTCGTCGACGGCGGCGCGCACGGCGTCCTCGTCGAGCGGGGCGGCGGAGACGACGGTGACCTGGCCGGTCGAGGCGACGGCCGTGACCGAGACGACGCCGGCGAGCTCGGAGATCTCGCTGGAGACCGCGCCCTCGCAGTGGCCGCAGGTCATGCCCTTGACCTGGTAGACGGTGGTGAGTTCGGTCTTCGTCTCAGCGGGCATGGCGTTCTCCTTCGGGGGTTCAGAGCCGTACAAAACCGAGATTATACCCCTAGGGGGTATGAATGCCAGTCCCGGCCGGCTCGCGCCGCGCGAGCGCCGTGGCGCGGACGCTCGCCGCGTTGTCGTCGGTCGCCATGACTCCGCCATGACTCCGCCATGGCTCCGCCGCGACTCCCTCCTCCGCCGTGCGATCGCACGCGCCAAGTCCCGCTCCCTGGCCGACCCGGCAGGCGAGGTGCTCCGTCGCGATCCGACCGGAGCTTATGGTAAATACCCGTTATGTCGCATTCGGGGACCACGCTCATCCTGATCATGGCGATCGCCGTCCTGGCGCCGCTGCTCGCCTACGGAGTGGGACGCAGGCTCCCCGTTCCCCTCGTCATCTTCGAGATCCTCCTCGGCATCCTCATCGGCCCCGACGTCCTGGGCTGGGCCCACTCCGACGAGCTGATCGACGGCCTCTCCGAGCTCGGCCTCACCATGCTGATCTTCCTTGCCGGGTACGAGATCGAGTTCGGCAAGGTCCGCGGCGACACCCTCAAGCGCGCGGTCTGGGCCTGGGTCGCCGCCCTCGTCCTCGGGCTCGGCACCGGGATCCTGCTGGGCGGCGGCTATGCCAAGGGCGTCTTCATCGGGGTGGCGCTGACCAGCACCGCGCTCGGCACGGTCCTGCCCGTGCTGCGGGACGCGGGCGAGCTCCACGGCCGGTTCGGCTCGGTCGTCATGGCCTTCGGCGCGGTGGGCGAGTTCGGGCCGATCATCGCGATGGCGCTGCTGCTCAGCGGGCGCGCCGCGGTCGAATCGACCGTGCTCCTCGCCGTCTTCGCCGCGCTCACGGCCGCCGCCGTCTTCTGGGCGCTGCGCCCGCGCCCGCCGTGGTTCTCCCGGATCATCGCCAAGACCCTGCACAGCAGCGGCCAGTTCGCCGTCCGGTTCGTGTTCCTGCTGCTCGCCCTGATGCTGGGGGCCTCGACGGCGCTCGGGCTCGACGTCCTGCTCGGCGCCTTCGCGGCCGGGCTCATCACCCGGCTCGTGCTGACCGGGGCGGCGCCCCAGGCCGGCCCGGAGATCCTGGAGAAGATCGAGGCCGTCGGCTTCGGCTTCCTCGTCCCGGTCTTCTTCGTCGTCACCGGGATCGAGTTCGACCTGGACTCGCTCCTCTCCGGCGGCCGGACCCTGCTCCTGCTGCCGGTCTTCCTGCTGCTCTTCCTGGTCGTGCGCGGCGGGCCGATCTGGTTCCTCGCCCCGCGCGACCTCGACCGCAAGGAC
This sequence comes from Streptomyces sp. NPDC058650, assembly GCF_042717315.1. NCBI lineage: Bacteria > Bacillati > Actinomycetota > Actinomycetes > Kitasatosporales > Streptomycetaceae > Streptomyces > Streptomyces sp. NPDC058650. The sequence goes on along the minus strand of NZ_JBHXRL010000008.1, from coordinate 265,971 downwards.
CGGAGCGGGCTCGTCCTCTACGGCTCCACCGCCCTGCCGCTCGTCGTCGCGATCACGACCATCGGCGTGGAGGGTCACGAGCTGTCGGCGGGCGACGCGGCGGCGCTCGTCGGCGCCGGCATGGTCTCCGTCCTCGTCTTCCCGCTGCTCGCGCTGAAGCTGCGGGCGCGGGCCGGGGAGAAGGCGCTGCCCTCCGAGGCGGTCAGGGGGTCCGAGACGTGGTGAGTCCGGCGTCGTCGGCGTGGGTGCCGCCGATGACCGGGTCGAGGTAGCGCAGGAGGACCCGCTTCAGTTCGGCGACCGTGGCGTCCCGCTCGGGTCCCTCGGGGGCGGCGAGGACCAGCTGGAGGCCCCCCTTGAAGACCGCGAAGGCCATGTCCGCGATCCGGACGCACTCCTCGGGCGGGCTGTCCGGGAGGTAGTGCGCGATCAGGAGGCGGACCCGCTCGATCAGCGAGGCGTGCAGGGCGTCGTGCTCCTCCGCGATCCGGCCGGGGATCTCGGAGCCGTGCATCAGGGCGAGGAAGACGGGGTTGGCGCAGTTGAACTCGATCAGCGGGTCGACGACCGCGTCGAGCAGCTCGGGCAGCGGCAGCGCCAGGTTCTCCGGGGTGAAGGCCTGGCCGTGGGCCTCGCGCATCTCGTGCATGAGGCGGCCGCCGAGCTCGACGGCGATGGCTTCCTTGTTCGGGAAGTACTGGTAGAGCGTGCCGGGCGAGACGTGCGCCTCGCGGGCGATCGCGTTGGTGCTGGCCGCCGTGTAGCCGTTCGCGCAGAAGACGTTCGCGGCGGCCTGGAGCAGCTGCGTGATGCGGCGCTCGCCGCGCGCCTGACGGCGGCGCGGCTTCGGTTCCTCGGACATCTCGGGCTTCTCGGACATGGCTGTCCCCAGCTTCCTCACCACACGTTGACAAATGCGAGAGGTCGCTCGCATTCTAAGGAAACGCGAGCGATCACTCGTGTTTGTCATTCTATGGCAATGGGCGACCCATGTGACCTGCCGGGAAGCGCGCACATGGGTCAGGTGAAGGGGACACCGCGTCATGGCCGAAGTCAAGAAATCAGCTCCCGGCGGGGGCGCGGGCGGCGGGTGGACGCGGTTCGTCACCGCCCGGCCGCGCCTGACGCTCCTCGTGGCGCTCGTGCTCACCGCCCTCGCCGTCCTGGCGGGCGGCGGCGTCGCCGACCGGATGGGCAGCGGCGGCTGGGAGGACCCGGCCGCCGAGTCCACGTACGCGACGGAGGCGCTGGCCCGGGAGTTCCCCGGCTCGCAGCCCAACCTGCTCCTCCTCCTCGACACGGGAGCCGCGGGAGGCACCGGAGACACCGGGACCGCCGGAGCCGCCGGAGACGCCGGGACCGCCGCCGTCGACGCCCCAGCCGTCGCCGCCGAGGCCCGGAAGCTCGCCGAGCGGCTCGACGCCGAGCCGGGCGTCGACGGCGTCGGCTCGTACTGGTCCACCGGCTCGCCCGCGCTCCGCTCCGAGGACGGCCGCCAGGCGGTGATCGCCGCGCGGATCGCCGGCGAGGAGAAGGACGCCGCCGCGATCCTCGACCGGATCGCCCCCGAGTACCGGGGCACCCACGGCCCCGTCGAGGTCACCCTCGGCGGCGGCCTCGCCGTCCGCCACGAGATGCAGGTGATCATCCAGGAGGACCTGCTGCGGGCCGAGCTCATCGCCCTGCCCCTCACCCTCGTCCTCCTCGTCATGGTCTTCGGCAGCGCCGTCGCCGCCCTGCTGCCGCTCGGCGTCGGCATCGTCGCCATCCTCGGCACCAACGCCGTCCTGCGCGGCATCACCGAGTTCACCGACGTCTCGGTCTTCGCGCAGAACCTGACGACCGCCCTCGGGCTCGGACTCGCCATCGACTACGCCCTGTTCGTCGTCCGCCGCTACCGCGAGGAGCTCGCCGCCGGCGCCGACACGTACACCGCCGTCCGCACCACCCTGCGCACGGCGGGACGGACCGTACTGTTCTCCGCGCTCACCGTCGCCGTCTCGCTCTCCGCGATGCTCGTCTTCCCGCAGTACTTCCTGCGCTCCTTCGCCTACGCCGGGATCGCCGTCGTCGTCCTCGCCGCCACCGCCGCGCTCACCCTGCTCCCGGCGGCCCTCGTGCTGCTCGGCGACCGGGTCAACTCCCTGGACCTGCGGCGCCTCCTCCGGCGCGGCCGCCCGCCCCGGGAGGACGCCGACGGGTCCGGCTGGGCCCGGGTCGCCGACCTCGTGATGCGCCGCGCGCCGGTCTTCGCCGTCGCCACCGCGGCCGGTCTCGTCCTGCTCGGACTGCCCTTCCTCGGCGTCAAGTTCGGTACCGCCGACGACCGCCAGCTCCCCGTCACCGCCTCCTCCCGGGTCGTCCAGGACCAGCTCCGCGACGGCTTCCCCGGCAACCCAGGCGGCGGGATCACCGTCCTCGCCGAGGGTGAGGCCACCCCCGCCCAGTACGAGGCCTTCCGCGAGCGGATCGCCGCCCTCGACGGCGTCGACCGGGCCGACGGCCCCGTCACCGCGGGCGGCGGCGCCGGCCACGCCTACTTCACCGTCGTGCCCGAGGGCGAGACCGTCGGCGCCGAAGCCCAGCGGGTCGTGGGCGAACTCCGGGCCGCGCCCGCGCCCTTCGAGACCTCCGTCACCGGACAGGCCGCCGTCCTCGTCGACTCCAAGGACGCCCTCGGCGAGCGGCTGCCCTGGGCGGCGGCGATCGTCGTCCTCGCCACCCTGCTCCTCGTCTTCCTGCTCACCGGCAGCGTGATCGTCCCCGTCCAGGCCGTCGTCCTCAACGCCCTCAGCCTCACGGCGATGTTCGGCGCGGTCGTCTGGGTCTTCCAGGAGGGCCACCTCGCCGGGCTCCTCGGCTTCACCTCCACCGGGGACATCGAGACCACGCTGCCCGTGCTCATGTTCTGCGTGGCCTTCGGACTCTCCATGGACTACGGCGTCTTCCTGCTCTCCCGTATCAAGGAGGAGTACGACGCCACCGGCGACCACGAGCACTCCGTCCGCTTCGGCCTGCGCAGGACCGGCGGCCTGATCACCGCCGCCGCCGTGATCCTCGCCGTCGTCATGGTCGCGATCGGCACCTCACGGGTCACCAACACCAAGATGCTCGGCCTCGGTGTCGCCCTCGCCGTCGTCATGGACGCGATGGTGGTCCGCAGCCTCCTCGTCCCCGCCGTGATGAAGCTGACCGGCCGCTTCACCTGGTGGGCCCCGGCGCCGCTGCGCCGCTTCCACGACCGCTTCGGCGTCAGCGAGTCGGACGGGCCCGCGCCACGGCCGGAACCGAAGGCCACGGAGGTCGCCGAGGAGGCGGCCGAGGAGCGGCGCGAGAGCGCTTCCGCACGCGGCTGACCCTCCGACGTCAGGACGCCGGGCCCCGGAACACTCCGGGGCCCGGCGTCGTCGCGTGCCGGGGGAGGGGGACAGGTCCTACTCGCGGCGGGCCCGGTTGCCGGGGCGGCTGGCGACCCAGGCGCGGATCGTGTCCGCGTACCAGTAGGGCTTACCGGACTCGACCCGGTCGGGCGCCGGCAGGAGGCCGTGCTTCCGGTAGGAGCGGACCGTGTCCGGCTGGACGCGGATGTGCGCGGCGATGTCCTTGTACGACCAGAGCCTTCTGTCCGTCATGCCTGGTACCTCCCTGCGCACCGCGCAGCGGCGGCAGGGGGTGCCGTTCGGGGGCGCTGCGGGCGGGCGTTGGTGATCACTGAGCCTGTGCCCGTTGAACGACCCCTGCCGACAGGAGGAGAGCGGCTGTCGAGCGCCTGTGACGGAAGACCCGCGTAACGGAGACACGTGTGACGGGGTACGGACCTGTGTGACGGAAGTGATGCACGCGACCGCCGGTGTGTCCGCGTGCGTCACCCCTGGTCACACGGGTATGCGCGGGCTATGCGCCGGTCACACGCCGCAGGAGCGCAGGAAGCGCCGGGTGCGCAGCGCGATCGGGTACGGAGTGTCCGGCTCGCACGGGTACATGTCCTGCTCGACGATCGCGAAGAGGTCCACGTCCAGCCCCTGCGCGGCGGCGAGCACCGGTTCCAGGGCGGGCACCCCGGACGGCGGTTCGCACATCACGCCCTGGGCCACCGCCGGGCCGAACGGCACCTCCTCGGCCACCACCCGGGCCAGGACCTCCGGGTCGACCTGCTTGAGATGGAGGTAGCCGATCCGTTCCCCGTAGCTCTCGATCAGCTTGACGCTGTCCCCGCCGGCGTAGGCGTAGTGCCCGGTGTCCAGACAGAGCGCGACGGCCTCGGGGTCGGTGGCGTCGAGGAAGCGCGTCACGCTCTCCTCGCCGTCGAGGTGGGTGTCGGCGTGCGGGTGGACGACGAGCCGCAGCCCGTACCGCTCCCGCACCTCATGCCCCAGCCGTTCCGTCAGACCGGTCAGATCCCGCCACTGCTCCGCGGTGAGCGTGCGCTCCTCCAGGACCTCGCCCGTCCGGTCGTCCCGCCAGAACGACGGGATGACGACGAGATGACCGGCGCCCATGGCCTGCGCGAGGGCGGCGTTCTCGGCGACATGGGCCCAGGTGCGGTCCCAGACGCCCGGGCCGTGGTGCAGCCCGGTGAAGACCGTCCCCGCCGAGACCCGCAGCCCGCGCCGCGCGGTCTCCTCCGCGAGGACGGCCGGATCGGTGGGCAGATAGCCGTACGGCCCCAGCTCGATCCACTCGTAGCCCGCACCGGAGACCTCGTCGAGGAACCGCTGCCACGGCACCTGCCGGGGATCGTCGGGGAACCACACCCCCCAGGAGTCCGGGGCGGAGCCGATCCGGATACGGGACGGACGCGAGGGACGAGACGGACGCGACGGCTTCGTCATGTCCGCCACCTTGGCCGGGGCCCGCGAGCAGCGTCAAGCGGGCAGGGGAGCGGGCGTGGCGAGCCGCCCGGCGTCCGAATGTCCGGACATATCGTTGACACGCCTCCGGGCGGCCGACTAGACCTGGGGGCGGGGCCGGAGGCGAAAGGTGGCGCGTGGAGACGGAGCCGTACGACCTGATCACCATGGGGCGCCTCGGCGTGGATCTGTACCCGCTCCAGAGCGGCGTCGGGCTCGACCGCGTCGAGACGTTTCGCAGGTTCCTCGGCGGCTCCCCGGCCAACGTGGCCGTGGCCGCCGCCCGGCTGGGCCGCCGTACCGCGCTCGTCTCCCGCACCGGTGCCGACCCCTTCGGCGCCGCGCTCCACCACGACCTCAAGCGCTTCGGCGTCGACGACCGCTGGGTGACCGAGGTAGCGGAGTACCCCACCCCCATCACCTTCTGCGAGCTCTTCCCGCCCGACGACTTCCCGCTCCACTTCTACCGCCGGCCCAAGGCCCCCGACCTGGAGATCCACCCGCGGGAGCTCGACCTCGAAGCGATCCGCGCCGCCCGGGTCTTCTGGGCGACCGGCACCGGCCTCTGCGCCGAACCGAGCCGCGCCGCGACCCTGGAGGCGCTGCGCGCCCGCGCCGGCCGGGAGGTGACGGTCCTCGACCTGGACTGGCGGCCCGTCTTCTGGACGGACCCGGCGGAGGCCCGCCCGTACTACGCCGAGGCGCTGCGCCACGCGACCGTGGCCGTCGGCAACCTCGACGAGTGCGAGGTCGCGACGGGGGAGCGCGAACCGTACGCCGCCGCCCGCGCCCTGCTCGCCACCGGCGCGGTCCGGCTCGCCGTCGTGAAGCGGGGGCCCGAGGGCGTCCTCGCCCTCGCCGCCGACGGGACGGCGGCCGAGGTGCCGCCGCTGCCGGTGGAGGTGGTCAACGGGCTCGGCGCGGGCGACGCGTTCGGCGGGGCGCTCGTCCACGGCCTCCTCGCCGGCTGGGACCTCGCACGGACCCTTCGACACGCCAACGCCGCCGGCGCGATCGTCGCGGGCCGCCTCGCCTGCTCCTCAGCCATGCCCACGGCGGAGGAGATCGCCGAGGCGCTCGCGACGGGCACGGGAACGATCCCGGAGAGGCGGGTAGGGATCCCGTCATGAACTCCGGCCCCTCGCGCACCGCGCGCCTCCACCTGCCCTCCGGGTCCGCCGCCCGCGGGCCGTACGCGCTCCACATCGACCCCGACCGGGCCGGCTGGGAGCACTCCGCCCTCCGGGTCCTCACCCTCGGGCCGGGGGAGACCCACGCCTTCGACAGCGGGGATTCCGAATGGGTCGTGCTTCCCCTCGCCGGTGCCTGTAGCGTGCGCGTCGACGGCGAAGTCCTCGAACTCCTGGGCCGCGACAGCGTGTTCGCCGGAGTGACCGACTTCGCCTACGTACCGCGCGACGCCCACGCCCAGATCGCCTCCGGTGCGGGAGGCCGCTTCGCTTTGGCAGGAGCGAAGTGCGAGCGACGACTCCCCGCCCGCTACGGCCCCGCGCCGGAGGTTCCCGTCGAGACGAGGGGCAGCGGCAACCGCGCCCGCGAGGTGCGGAACTTCGCCGCGGCCGGCGCCTTCGCGTGCGACCGGCTGATCGCCGTCGAGGTCGTGACGCCCGGCGGCAACTGGTCCTCCTACCCGCCGCACAAGCACGACGAGCACCGCCCGGGCGCCGAGTCCGTCCTGGAGGAGATCTACTACTACGAGATCGCGGGCCCGCACGGCCTCGCCTACCAGCGGATCTCGCCCTCCCGGCCCGGCGGCGCCGAGCTCCTCGCCGAGGTCCGGGACGGCGACGCCGTCCTCGTACCGGACGGCTGGCACGGGCCGTCGATCGCCCAGCCGGGTCACGACCTCTACTACCTCAACGTCATGGCCGGCCCCGGAGCCGAGCGGGAGTGGAAGATCTCCTTCCACCCGGACCACGCGGAGGGATACGTATGAGCATCCGGCTGACCGTCGCCCAGGCGCTCGTCCGCTTCCTCGCCGCCCAGTACACCGAGCGCGACGGGGCCCGGCAGCGGCTGATCGCCGCCACCTGGGGCATCTTCGGCCACGGGAACGTCGCCGGGATCGGCCAGGCGCTGGTCGAGGACCCCGGCCTCATGCCCTTCCACCAGGGCCGCAACGAACAGGCCATGGTCCACGCCGCCGTCGGCTACGCCCGCCAGTCGAACCGGCTCTCCGCGCACGCCGTCACCACCTCCATCGGCCCCGGCGCCACCAACCTCGTCACCGGCGCCGCCCTCGCCACGATCAACCACCTGCCCGTCCTGCTCCTCCCCGGCGACACGTTCGCCACCCGCCCCGCCGACCCCGTCCTCCAGCAGCTCCAACTCCCCTACGCCGGCGATGTGTCGGTCAACGACTGCCTGCGGCCCGTCTCCCGCTACTTCGACCGGATCGGCCGCCCCGAGGCGCTGATCCCGGCCGCGCTCGCCGCCATGCGGGTCCTCGCCGACCCCGTCGAGACCGGCGCCGTCACCCTCGCGCTGCCCCAGGACGTCCAGGCGGAGGCGTACGACTGGCCGGTCGAGTTCTTCGCCGAGCGGGTCTGGCGGGTCCGCCGCCCCTCCCCGGACGAGGACGAACTGGACGCGGCGGTCGCGGCGATCGGCCGGGCCACCCGTCCGCTGATCGTCGCCGGCGGCGGCGTCCGGTACAGCGGGGCCGAGGAGGCGCTCCACGACTTCGCCGCGCTGACCGGCATCCCGGTCGCCTCCACCCAGGCCGGCAATGGTGCGCTGCCGCACGACCACCCCCAGAACGTCGGCGGCATCGGCCACACCGGCACCGCCGTCGCCGACCACCTGGCCCGCACCGCCGACGTGGTCATCGGAGTCGGCACCCGCTGGACCGACTTCACCACCGCCTCGGGAACGCTCTTCGGCCACCCCTCCGTACGGTTCGTCAATCTCAACATCGCCGCCTTCGACTCCCACAAGCTGGCCGCGCTCCCGCTCGTGGCGGACGCCCGCGAGGGCCTGGAACAGATCCACACGCTCCTGGAGCCGCACCACGTCACCCCGCACTACGTGCACGAGTACGCCGAGGAGAGACTCCGCTGGCGGACCCGCGTCGACGCCGCCTACGCCGTCCCCGACGAGGACGCCCGGCCCACCCAGGCCCAGGTCCTCGGCGTACTCGACACTCTGGTCGACGGCAGCGACATCCTGATCAACGCCGCCGGCTCGCTCCCCGGCGACCTCCACAAGCTCTGGCGGACCCGCTCCACGGACCAGTACCACGTCGAATACGGCTACTCCTGCATGGGCTACGAGATCCCGGCGGCCCTCGGCGTCCTGCTCGCCGCGCCCGACCGACCCGTCTGGGCGCTCGTCGGCGACGGTACGTACCTCATGAATCCCACCGAAATCGTCACCGCCGTGCAGGAACGGCTGCCCCTGCGTCTTGTCATCCTGCAGAACCACGGCTACGCCTCCATCGGCGGCCTCTCGGAGGCCGTCGGCGCCGAGCGGTACGGCACCGACTACCGCCACCGGGACCCGGACGGAGGTTTCACCGGAGCGCCGCTCCCCGTCGACCTCGGGGCCAACGCCGCCTCCCTCGGCATGCGCGTGCTGCGCCCCCGCACCGTGCGTGACCTGCGAGAAGCCCTCGCGGATGCGCGGACCGCGACGGTTCCCACATGTGTCTACGTCGAGACCGAAACGGCAGACACAGTGTCGGGCCCGCCCCCGGCCCAGGCGTGGTGGGATGTGCCCGTGGCCGAGACGTCGACCCGCCCGTCGGCGGTCAAGGCCCGCGAGGAGTACGACCGGCACGTCACCGCCCGACGCCGCCATCTCTGAAGGAGCATTTCGTCATGACGAACACCGTCAAGACTGTCAACCACTGGATCGGTGGCAAGGCCGTCGAGGGCACGTCGGGCAACTGGGGCCCGGTCACCGACCCGGCCACCGGTGCCGTGACCACCCGTGTCGCGCTCGCCTCCGTCGAGGAGGTGGACGCCGCCGTCGCCGCCGCCAAGGCCGCCTTCGCGACCTGGGGCACCTCGTCCCTCGCGCAGCGCACCACGATCCTCTTCGCGTTCCGCGCGCTGCTCGACGCCAACCGCGACGCGATCGCCGAGCTGATCACCGCCGAGCACGGCAAGGTCCACTCGGACGCGCTCGGCGAGGTCGCCCGCGGCCTGGAGATCGTCGACCTGGCCTGCGGCATCACCGTCCAGCTCAAGGGCGAGCTCTCCACCCAGGTGTCGAACCGCGTGGACGTGGCCTCGATCCGCCAGCCGGTGGGCGTCGTCGCGGGCATCACGCCCTTCAACTTCCCGGCCATGGTGCCGATGTGGATGTTCCCGATCGCCATCGCGACCGGCAACACCTTCATCCTCAAGCCGAGCGAGAAGGACCCGTCGCCGGCCCTGAAGATCGCCGAGCTGCTCGCCGAGGCGGGCCTCCCGGACGGTGTCTTCAACGTCCTGAACGGCGACAAGGTCTCCGTGGACCGCCTCCTGGAGCACCCGGACGTCTCCGCGATCTCCTTCGTGGGCTCTACCCCGATCGCCCGCCACATCCACACCACCGCCTCCGCCAACGGCAAGCGCGTCCAGGCGCTCGGCGGCGCGAAGAACCACATGCTGGTCCTCCCGGACGCCGACCTCGACGCGGCGGCCGACGCGGCCGTCTCGGCGGCGTACGGCTCCGCCGGCGAGCGCTGCATGGCGATCTCCGCGGTCGTGGCCGTCGGCTCCATCGGCGACCAGCTCGTCGACAAGATCCGCGAGCGCGCCGAGAAGATCAAGATCGGCCCCGGCAACGACCCGACCTCCGAGATGGGCCCGCTCATCACGGCCGTCCACCGCGACAAGGTCGCCTCCTACGTGACCGGCGCGGCGGCCGAGGGCTGCGAGGTCGTCCTCGACGGCACCGGCTACACCGTCGAGGGCCACGAGGACGGCCACTGGATCGGCCTGTCCCTCCTGGACCACGTGCCGACCACGGCCGCGGCCTACCAGGACGAGATCTTCGGCCCGGTGCTCTGCGTGCTGCGCGCCGAGACGTACGAGGAGGGCCTCGCCCTCATCAACGGCTCGCGCTTCGGCAACGGCACCGCGATCTTCACCCGTGACGGCGGCGCGGCCCGCCGCTTCCAGATGGAGGTCGAGGCCGGCATGGTCGGCGTCAACGTGCCGATCCCGGTGCCGGTGGGCTACCACTCCTTCGGTGGCTGGAAGGACTCGCTCTTCGGCGACCACCACATCTACGGCAACGACGGCGTGCACTTCTACACGCGCGGCAAGGTCGTCACCACCCGCTGGCCGGACCCGTCCGACGCCCCGGCGGGCGTGGACCTGGGCTTCCCCCGCAACCACTGACCTTCCGGTCGCGGCCGTGACGAGCGGCTCATGACGAACGGCCCCCGGAGCGCGCACGACACCGCGCCCCGGGGGCCGTCCTCGTCGGGGTCGCCGGCGATCGCGCGTACCGCGCCTGGTGTACGGCGAGGCCGCGCGTACGACCCCAGGAGGTCGGGCGCCTCCCCCTCCGGACCGCAGTGCCGCACGAGTCGGCCCGCATAGGCTCGACGCATGCGACTCCGACTTCCCCGGTGGGCCGCGGTCACCGCCGTCCTCGCCGTCCTCGCGGGTGCCGGCACCTGGACCGCCGTCGCCTCGGACGAACCGCCACCCGTGCAGCGCGCGGACCGGGCGCTCGACATCGACGGTGTACGGCTCGACACCTCCTACTTCACGAGCGGCGGGGGCGAACGCCGCCCGGCCGTTCTCCTCGGCCATGGCTTCGGCGGCTCCAAGAACGACGTCCGCGCCCAGGCCGAACAGCTCGCCCGCGACGGCTACGCCGTCCTCACCTGGTCCGCCCGCGGCTTCGGCGCCTCCACGGGGGAGATCGGCCTCAACGACCCCGACCGCGAGGTCGCGGACGTCCGGAAGCTGATCGACTGGCTCGCGGCCCGCCCCGAGGTCCTCCTCGACACGGCAGGCGACCCGCGCGTCGGCGTCACCGGCGCCTCCTACGGCGGTGCGATCTCCCTGCTCGCCGCCGGACACGACCCGCGCGTCGACGCCGTCGCCCCTCAGATCACCTACTGGAACCTCGCCGACGCCCTCTTCCCGAACGACGTCTTCAAGAAGCTCTGGGCCGGGATCTTCTTCTCGGCGGGCAACCAGGGCAACCAGGGGAACCAGGGGAACCAGCCGGGCGCGGCCCCGACCGGGGCGGCGGACGGCTGCGGCCGCTTCACCGCCGAACTCTGCTCCCTCTACCAGCGCGTCGCCGTCAGCGGAAAGCCCGACGCCGCCGCCCGCGCCCTCCTCGAAGCCCGCAGCCCCTCCGCCGTCGGCGCCCGCATCAAGGTGCCCGCGCTCATCGTCCAGGGCCAGTCCGACTCCCTCTTCACCCTCGCCCAGTCCGACGCCATGGCCCGCACCCTCACCGCCAACGGCGCCCCCGTCGCCGTCGACTGGATCGCCGGCGGCCACGACGGCGGCGACCGCGAGAGCGAGCGCGTCGAGCGACGGATCAGCACGTGGTTCGACCGCTGGCTGAAGCGCGACACCTCCGCCGACACCGGCCCCGCCTTCCGCGTCACCCGCACCGGCGGCGTCGACTCCACCGACGGACAGGCCACCCTGCGCGGCGCGACCGCCGACCGCTACCCGGGCCTCACCGCCGCCACCGAGACCTTCGCGCTCGCCGGGCCCCCGCAGACCTTCGCCAACCCGGCCGGCGCCGCGCCGCCCGCCATCTCGGCCGTCCCCGGCCTCGGCGGCGGACTCTCCGGCCTCTCCTCCCTCGGGGTCGGCCTCTCCCTCGACTTCCCCGGCCAGTACGCCCGTTTCGACGCGAAGCCGCAGACCGGCGCCGTCCGGATCACCGGCACCCCGACGGTCCCCGTCAAGGTCACCTCGACCGCGGCCGACGGCTCCGCTGTCCTCTTCGCCAAGGTGTACGACGTCGGGCCCGACGGACGGCAGCAGGTGCTGCCCTCCCAGCTCGTCACCCCCGTCCGCGTCGAGGACGCCAAGGCCGGCCGCGCCGTCACCCTGACGCTGCCCGCGATCGACCACGAGGTGGAGGCCGGGCACCGGCTGCGGCTCGTCCTCGCCGCCACCGACCTCGGCTACGCCTCCCCGACCGTCCCCGCCGGCTACACCGTCGCCGTCGAGGGCCCGCTCACCGTCCCGACCGCGCCCGGCCTCGACACCCAGGCCACCGCCCTGCCCTGGTGGGTCTGGGGCCTGCCGCTCCTCGGCCTCGCCGTCGCCGCGGCCCTCCTCCTGACCGCCCGCCGCCGCACCACGGCCCCCGCGCCGGACCCGGAACTCACCTCCGTACCCCTCCAGATCACCGGGCTCTCCAAGAAGTACGCGGGCGGCGACAGGTACAGCGTCAAGGACCTCTCCTTCAGCGTCGAACAGGGCCAGGTCCTCGGCCTCCTCGGCCCGAACGGCGCCGGGAAGACCACCACCCTGCGCATGCTGATGGGCCTGATCCGGCCCGACGAGGGCGAGATCCGGGTCTTCGGCCAGGCCATCCGCCCCGGCGCCCCGGTCCTCTCCCGGGTCGGCTCCTTCGTCGAGGGCGCCGGCTTCCTGCCGCACCTCTCCGGCCGGGAGAACCTGGAGCTGTACTGGAAGGCCACCGGCCGCCCCGCCGAGGACGCCCGCGTCGACGACGCCCTGCGGATCGCGAACCTGGGCAGCGCCCTCGAACGCGCCGTACGGACCTACTCGCAGGGCATGCGGCAGCGCCTCGCCATCGCCCAGGCCATGCTCGGCCTGCCGGACCTGCTCATCCTCGACGAGCCGACCAACGGCCTCGACCCGCCGCAGATCCGCGAGATGCGGGAGGTGATGATCCGGTACGCGGCCGAGGGCCGGACCGTCATCGTCTCCAGCCACCTCCTCGCGGAGGTCGAGCAGTCCTGCACGCACCTCGTCGTCATGGACCGGGGACAGCTCGTCCAGGCCGGGCCGGTCGCCGAGATCACCGGCTCCGGCGACACCCTGCTCGTGACGCTGGCCGGAGAGATCGACGACCCGCTCGTCGAGAAGATCGGCGCCCTCCCGGGCGTCGACTCCGCCGCCCGCGCCGACGGCGGGCTCCTCGTCCGCCTCGACGGCGCGGACGCCACCGCCCTCATCGGCGACCTCGTCCGCCTGGACGTACCGCTCACAGGGGTCGGACCGCACCGGCGCCTCGAAGACGCGTTCCTGACCCTGATCGGAGGAGCCGCATGAGCGCGCCGACCACCACGCCGACCACCGCCGCGACCCCGGCCGAGACGACCGCCCCCGGCTACCGGGCCGGACGCACCCTGCCGCTGCGCGTCGAAGCCCTGCGCCAGTGGAAGCGGCGCCGCACCCTGATCATGGGCGGGATCCTCGTCGCCCTTCCCTTCGTCCTGATCGCCGCCTTCGCGATCGGCGGCGCCGGGGACGGCGACACCAACGGCCGGATCACCCTCATGGACACGGCGACGGCCTCCGGCGCCAACTTCGCGGCGACCTGCCTCTTCGTCTCGGCCGGCTTCCTCCTCGTCGTCCCCGTCGCCCTCTTCTGCGGCGACACCGTCGCCTCCGAGGCAAGCTGGTCCTCGCTGCGCTACCTCCTGGCCGCACCGGTGCCCCGCTCCCGGCTCCTCGCCTCGAAGCTGACGGTGGCCCTCGCCTACAGCGCGGCCGCGATGGTCCTCCTGCCGCTCGTGGCCCTCGCCGCGGGCACGGTCGCCTACGGCTGGGGGCCGCTCCAGCTGCCGACCGGCGGCTCCGTGCCCGCCATGGACGCGGTGCTGCGCATCGCCGTCGCCGTCGCCTTCGTGTTCGTCTCCCAACTGGTCACCGCCGGACTCGCCTTCTGGCTCTCCACCCGCACCGACGCCCCGCTCGGCGCGGTGGGCGGCGCCGTCGGACTGACCATCGTCGGCAACGTCCTGGACGCCGTCACGGCGCTCGGCGACTGGCGCGACTTCCTGCCCGCGCACTGGCAGTTCGCCTGGATCGACGCCCTCCAGCCGCAGCTGGAGTGGGGCGGCATGGTGAAGGGCGCGGCGATCTCGGTGACGTACGCGGTGATCCTCTTCGCCCTGGCCTTCCGGGGCTTCGCCCGCAAGGACATCGTGTCGTAGGAGCCGCTACACCCACCCCCTCCGAGCCGCTTCCGCGCCCGCGCGGAAGCGGCTCGTCGTGCCGAGGGCGGCCATCAGCTCTCCCACCCGGCGGCTGTACGTCCGCGCCGACATGCCGAGCCGGGCCGCCGCCGCCTCGTCCGTGAGCCCCGACAGGAGAGCGTCGAGGACCAGCCGCGACTGCGGCGCGAGCTCCAGCGGCGGCGGAGCGGGCGACGGCACGTACGTCAGCTCCTCGGCCGCCGCCCAGCAGGCGTGGTGCGCGCGGACGAGGGCCTGCACCACCACCGGGTCGCGGATCAGCAGCAGGCCGTTGTAGAGCAGCTCCAGATCGAGCGGGACCGCCGCCACCGTCCGGTCCACGACGATCAGTTTGAACGGGATGGCGTCCGCGAGCCGCGCCCGGCCGGGAAGCCGCAGCCCGCTCTCGAGTGTGTGCAGGGCGTGCCGCGGCACGATCCGCCGGACCTCGTCGGCCCGCTCCGCCGCGGCCCGCATGCACGCTCCCGCCAGCTCGAGGAACGGCCCGGGGATCGCGCAGCCCGCGGAGGCGACGGGGTCGTCGAAGGTCAGCAGCTCGTGCCGGGTGGAAGCGGCCAGCCCGGCGAGCGCGGCGCTGATGCGCCGCGCGCCCCGGACCGGGCGCCCCGCGGGCCGCTGTCCCTCGGTCGCGGCCCGGTTCATCGCCGAACGGGCGAGCATCACGGAGCCCGCGCTCTCTGCCACCGCTGACCACCCCCGCCCGATCGATGTCCACTAAATGTACGCACGCGACTGCACACGGTGACAACCCCTGTTGAGAAGGATGGCGAATCCATGCCACCCTCGTCCGCCCCCGTCGCCGTTGCCACATCGAGATCCATCCGCAACTCCTCCGACTGCTCCATCCGGCGCCTTCGTTCGTCACATTCACAAGTGCCGTACGAAGAGGGGGAGATGACATGAGTCGACAGAACACGGCGGCGAACGGTCGCCGCGGGGCCCGGTTCAGGGCCACGATCGCGGGGGTGCTCGTCGCCGGACTGGCCGTCGGCGGCTGTGGCGCGTCGGGCGAGACGAGCGACGCGTCGCACGCCAAGGGCGGCCGCACCGCGCCGGGCACCTCCGGCGGCGACGGGGCCACGAAGCCGGGGTACGTCGCCCCCGGAACGGCGACCCCGGGGCCGGACGCTGCCGCGCCCGAGGAGGGCGAGCAGCGCACCAAGCCCCCCGCCCCCGACTACCTCTCCACCTTCGCCCTCGACGTGGACACCGCCTCGTACGGCTACGCCCGCCGTTCCCTCGCCGAGGGCAGGCTGCCCGAGCCGACGACCGTGCGCCCCGAGGAGTTCGTCAACAGCTTCCGCCCCGACTACCCGCGCCCGGCGGACAACGGCTTCGGCGTGAGCCTCGACGGCGCCCGCGCCGGCGCGGACGGCTGGTCCCTGGTCCGGGTGGGGCTCGCCACCCGCGGCGCGGACCGGAGCGGCGAACGCCCGCCCGCCGCCCTCACCTTCGTCGTCGACATCTCCGGCTCCATGGCCGAGCCCGGTCGGCTCGACCTCGTCAAGGAGTCCCTCGGGCTGCTCGCCGACGAGCTCCGCGACGACGACTCGATGGCCCTCGTCACCTTCAGCGACGAGGCGGAGACCCGGCTGCCCATGACCCGCGTCGGCGAGGCCCGCGGCCGGATCCGCGAGGTGGTGGAGTCCCTGGCGACGACCTCGTCCACCAACGTCGAGGCCGGTGTCCGCACCGGCTACGACGTCGCGGTCGACGGCCGCCGCAAGGGCGCCACCAACCGGGTCGTGCTGCTCTCCGACGCCCTCGCCAACACCGGTGAGACCGACGCGGACGCGATCCTCGCCCGCATCGACGAGGAACGCAGGGCCCACGGCGTCACCCTGTTCGGCGTCGGGGTCGGCAGCGAGTACGGCGACGACTTCATGGAGCGGCTCGCCGACAAGGGCGACGGCCACACGACGTACGTCTCCACCTCCGAGCAGGCCCGGAAGGTCTTCGTCGACCAACTGCCCGCCCACGTCGAGCTGCGCGCCCGCGACGCCAAGGCGCAGGTCGCCTTCGACCCGCGGACCGTCGAGAAGTTCCGGCTGATCGGGTACGAGAACCGGGAGGTCGCCGACGAGGACTTCCGGAACGACCGGGTGGACGGCGGCGAGGTCGGCGCCGGCCACACCGTCACCGCGCTGTACGCGGTGAAGACCCGGCCCGGGGCGAGGGGCCGCGTCGCCACCGCCACGGTCCGCTGGCTCGACCCGGCGACCCGGGCGCCGCACGAGCGCTCCGGCACGGTCGAGGCCGAGGCGCTCACCGCGGGACTGTGGGACGGCGGCCGCGACAGCCTCCAGCTGACCGCGATCACCGCCTACTTCGCGGACGCGCTGCGCGGCGGCGACCTGCCGGGCGACCCCGGGCTCACGGCGCTCGCGGAGCGGGCGGAGGCGATCGCGGGGCGGTCGGGATCGGCCGTGGTCCGGGAGCTCGCCGAGGCGGTCCGGCAGGCCGAACGGCTGCTCGGGACGGCCGCGGAGCCGGGCGAAGGAGCTTCCGGAGAGGGCGAGTTGCGGTCGGGTGACCCGTACAGCTGACGTCCGGTGGCCCTTACAGCCGAAGCCCGGTGACCCGTACGGCTGACGCGCGGGGCGGGCGGCGGGACAGAATGGCCGCATGGCCACCCTGCTGCTCGCCCTCGCCGTCGGATGCACCGGGCTCTACGCCGGTTTCCTGCTGATCTTCCAGACCGGGATCATGCCCGCCCTCGCCCGTCTGGCGGACGCCGAGTTCGTCACGGCGATGCGCCGGATCAACGAATGCGTCCCGAGGGCCGTGTTCCTGCTCGTCTTCTTCGGGGTCGTCGCGTTCCCCGCCGCCGCCTTCCTCGTCCCCGTCGACGGACGCACGGACACGCAGAAGTGGCTCGTCCTGGCGGGGCTCGTGTCCGCGGCGCTCAACCACGTGGTCACCGTCGCCGGGAACGTCCCGCTGAACGTGGCCCTCGCCGCTTCGGAGCGCCCGGGCGGGGCCGCCGGGGAGGACCCGGCGGCGGTGCGGGCCGCCTTCGAGAAGCGGTGGAACGGATTCCACCGGGTCCGTACGGCCCTGATCGTCGTCTCGTTCGGACTGCTCACCGCCGCCGCCGTGCTCTGAACCGTACCCGCCGGGCGGTTTCTGGCGTGAAATCGCGGTTGAGGACCCCCCTGACGTCCGCGAGACCCCTTCGAAAGCGTACCCCTGAGTCCTGAAACAGTCTTTCGGCGGGCAAAGGTCTGAGCCAGTGACGAAATCCTGACGGCGAAATATCCCCTCAAATGGGGTGAAGCACCCCGATATCACGGGTCAGGTTTCCGTACCCTCCGGTTTCTTATTGACATGCCTACGGGGGTCTTTTCTAATCAACGAGGGTCATCCCGCGCGCAGACACCGCACAGGCACTGAGGGGGCAAGGTGGACGTCCGGATCCTGGGGGGACTGTCGGTACGGGAGAACGGCGTGTCCATCACCCCGACGGCAGCCGCACCGAGGCAGCTGCTCGCCCTGCTCACCGCCAGCGCCGACCAGGTCGTCCCCGTGACGGTCCTGACCGAGGAGCTCTGGCCCTCGGGCGCCCCGCGCGGCGCCCGGGCCGAACTCCAGTCCCACATAGCCGAGTTGCGGAAGCTCATCGCGAGCGCGCTGAGCGGCGCCGACCCGGCGGAGCCCCGTCAGGGCTGGGCCGACCGGCGCACCGCCGACGCGGTCCTCGTCTCCCAGCCCGGCGGCTACCGCCTCGACACCGGCGGCGGCGTCCACGACGTCTGGCAGTTCGAGCGCGCGGCGGGCGCCGGATACCGCGCCATGGAAGCGGGCGACCTCCCGCGCGCCGCGCTCCGGCTCGGCGAGGCACTCGCCCTGTGGCGCGGCGAGCCGTACGCGGGCGTCGCGGCGGGCCCCCGGCTCCGCAGCGAGATCGAACGCCTCGAAGCCTCCCGCCTGAGCGTGCTCGACCAGTGGGTCGAAGCGCAGCTGGGCCTCGGCCACCACGCCGAGCTGGTCTCCGAACTCTCCGGCCTCGTCGCCCGCTACCGCACCAACGAACCCCTGCACGCCCACTACATGGTCGCCCTGCTGCGCTGCGGCCACCACGACGAGGCCCTCACCGCGTACGAGCGACTGCGGGCCTCCCTCGCGGGGGAGAGCGGCCTGGAGCCCTCGGCGCGCCTGCGCCGACTCCACCGCTCGGTCCTGACCATGCGGAACACCGCGGGCCGCTCCGTCTTCGACACCCAGGCGCCCGCTTGGACACCCGCTTGGACGCCCGCCTGGACACCCGCGTGGACTGCTGCCGGGATGGCCGCCCGGACGCCCGCTCACGTACCCGCCCAGTACACCCCGACCCGGTCCCGTCCCGTCCCCGTGGGCTCCTTCGTCTGAGAGAGCGGCGGCCCCTCGGGAACGAAGTACGTCAGGTCGCCGTTGTGGACGTGCGGCAGGTCGATGTTGACCGACTCCCGAAGTCGAAATAGTTTCGGCCACCAGGAGGGGTTTCCACCGAGGTGCCCTATTTCGCTCTACTACGGGGGTGGAGACCATGACCTCGCACGGCGCGGACGCAGCCGGCGGTGCCGACGCGCTGCTCACGGTCCTCGAACTGCTCGCCGGACAGGCACCGGCCGTCCGCTACGACGCACTCCTCGACGAGGCCCGCCTGGCCGGTCTCTCCGGCGAGGCACTCGAACGGCTGGAGCGGGCCGTGAAGCTCGCCGACCGGGTCCGCTCCGGAAGCGAGGAGTGCGTGCGCCGCGAGGCCGGACTCGCCGCCCTCACCGACACCGCGCGCGACCTGACCTTCTCGTACGACCTCGACAGCCTGCTCCGCGTCGTCACCCGCCGCGCCCGCCGGCTCCTCGGCCTCGACATGGCGTTCGTGACACTGCGGGGACAGCACGGCAGCTGCTACGTCCACACCACCGAGGGCGCCCGCGCCGGACTCGACACCGGCCGCACGACCGGACCGCGCCTCGCCCCCGGGTTCACGATCGCCGAGGGGTACGGACTCGGTGGCGCCGTCCAGCTCCACGGCGAGCCCGTCTGGACCGCCGACTACCTCGCCGACGAGCGCTTCGCCCCCTCGGGCTCCCTCGACGCCGGCGTCCACGCGCCCGCCTTCGACGAGGCCGCCGAGGCCGCCGTCCGCGGCGAAGGGCTGCACGCCATCATGGCCGCGCCGCTGCGCAGCGGCGACACCGTGATCGGCGTGCTGTACGGCGCGGACCGGCGCGTCCGCGACCACACCTCCGAGGAGCTCGGCCTCCTCGCCGCGCTCGCCGACCTCGCCGCGCTCGCCGTCGAGAAGGCGGGACTCCTCGACCGGACCCGCGCCGAGGTCTCCGAACTGGAGCGGGACAGCTCCCGCGTACGGACCAGCCTCACCCGGATGCGGCACGTCAGCGAGGCACACAGCCGCATCATGAACCTCGTCCTCGCGGGCGGCGACCTGGGGAACGTGGCCAAGGCCGCGGGCGACGCCCTCGACGCGACCGTGCTCATCCGCGACCAGGGCGGCCGCGCCCTCGCCGGCGGGGACATCCCCGGCCTCGACGAGGAGGCCGTCGCCAAGGCCTCGCTCGACGCGCACGCCCGCCGCCGCCCGGTCCTCGCCGACGACGACACCTGGGTCGCACCGGTCATCGCCGGCTCCGAGGACCTCGGCGGTCTGGTGCTCCGCGCCGCGAGCGGGCTCACCGGCGAGGACGAACGACTCCTCGAACTCGCCGCCCAGTCCGTCGCCTTCCTCCTCCTGATGCGGCGCTCCACGGCCGTCGCCGAGGGGCCCGTACGCGACGAACTCCTCGACGACCTCATCGCCGACCCGCCGCACGCGCCACAGCAGATCGCGCAGCGGGCCCGCCGCCTCGGCGTCGACCTGCGCAGACCGCACGTCCTCGTGCTGGCCAGACCGGAGGGCGGCGAACAGGGCCGGGCGGTCGTGTGGGCGTCCTCGTACGCGTACCGCCTCTCCGGTCTGAAGACCGTGCAGGGCGGCTGCATCGTGCTGCTGCTCCCCGGCATCGACGCCTCAGCAGCCGCCAAGGCCGTCGCCGCCGAACTGTCCCCGCTGCTCGGCCACCCCGTCTCCGTCGCCGCCGCCGGTCCCGCGACGAACCCGGACGGCGTCGGGCGGATGCACCTGGAGGCCCAGCGCTGCCTCGACGCGATGAGCGCCCTGGGCGGCACCGGTTCGGCCGCCTCCGTGCACGACCTGGGCTTCCTGGGGCTGCTGCTCTCCGACGACCACGACGTGGAGGGCTTCGTCGAGGGGGCGATCGGTCCCGTGCTCGACTACGACGCCGAGCGGTTCACCGACCTCACGCGCACCCTGGAGGCGTACTTCGCCTCCGGAGGCAGCCCGACCAACGCGGCCGAGGCGCTGCACGTCCACCCCAACACGGTCTCGCGCCGCCTGGAACGGATCGGCGAACTCCTCGGCCCGGAGTGGCAGAAGCCGGGCCAGGTCCTGGAGGTCCAGCTCGCCCTGCGCCTCCAGCGCACCCGTGAGGTCCTCTCCCGTGGCCGCGCCACCACCGACCCGACCCGCCCGGCCGCTCCGTAGGAGCAGCGGGCGGGCCGGGGGCGGGCAGTCGGTCTCGGTCAGCTCGCCGAGCGTCGCGACGCGTATCCGGAGTCGTAGGCGGCGTCCCAGTCCGACGAGGCCAGGAGCGTCGCCGCGTGGGCCGCCGACGCGAGCGTGATGTGGCGGTGCCAGCCGCGGAACGAGCGGCCCACGAAGTCCCGCAGCCCCGCCCCCTCGCCGACCTCCACGAAGTCCCGCTCCACCCGGCGCGCGAGCTTGGTCAGCCGCAGCAGGGAGCCGACGGGGGACTGGGTCAGATCGCTGATCCACACCCGGGCCGGGGCCCGCCGCGGGTCGTCCCACTCGCCGAGCAGCACCAGGGGCCGCATCCGCTCGCCGCCCGGCGTGGGCAGCGCGACCCGTACGGCCGTGGCGAGCGACGTCCGCGAGGTCCGCACACCGGCCACCGTGTCCACCCAGCTCACCGGCCTGCGCAGGCCCTTGAGCGACTCCAGGATCTGCACCGCCGAGAGCGGACCCGCGCCGAAGCCCGGCAGCGAACGGTCCGCGATCGCCAGCCGCGAACCCGGACCGATCCGCGCCACGACCGGCACCCCGGCCCCGGCGAGCCGGGTGAGCGCCGCGCGGCCCGCGCCGCCGCGGATGTCGAGGAGCACCGGCTTGCGGGTGACGTCCGACCAGCGGGCGGTGTCGAGCGCCGCGGCGACCGCGCACTCCTCCAGCGTCTCCTCGCCGGCCTCCTGGGGAACCTCCGCGCGGTCGCGCCGCGTGCGGTCGTTGACCCACGGGTCCGGCAGGAACAGCCGCCAGTTGACGGGGACGCTCAGCTCGTCGCTCGCGAACCACACCCCGAACGCCTGCTGGCCGTGGAAGACCTGACCGCGCTCCGGGTCGAAACGCCGGTCCACGCCCACCGAGTGCTCCCCGGCCTTGGGGATCGGCATCGGCTGGACCACCCAGGCCTGCGGGCAGCTGTTCCGCTCCAGGAACCGGGCGAGCGCGGCCCGCATGGGCTGCCAGTCCCAGGTGGAACTGGAGACGAAGTGGTGCAGGCTCTGCTCGGCGGCCGGCCCGCCTATCTGCGCGGCGATGTTACGGATCGACTTGCGGCCCTGCGCGGTGAGCAGACCGTAGAGGTACTGCTCGGCCTTCAGGCGCTGGTCGCGGCGCGGGAAGCCGGAGAAGAGCGCGGAGCACAGCTCGGCGTAGGCCTCCTCGCCGGAACCGGCCGCACCGACGGGCGTGGTGACGCTCAGGGGAACCGTCAAGGACGAGACGGCCCCGGTGGTGGCCCTGCGCTTGGTTGCGACGGATGTACTCACGACACTCCTGCCCGAAGGTTGCGCAGCTCCCTCCCGCTGCTCCACCACCGTCGCCCGTACCCGCCACCCGGGACGAGGTGTACCCGGCACCCGAATCGGCCGCCGAATGGTGGCCGGACCACCTCCCCCTACATCACCCCAGGTCACAGCCGTCGCCACGGCCCTGCCCCGGACACCCCTAGGGCCGGTCCGGCGGATCTCCGGAATGCCCCGCGGGGGATCTGACAGACTCACCGGACCCGCTTTGACCCGTCGCGCGGAGTGGCCGGACCATCGCAGAGCGAGGTCGCACGGGCCGGCTCCCGGTTAATGCCCCAGGCCGGGGACCGTGCCTGTGCGCCTCGCCTCGACTTCCTCCGCGTCCCGGCCCCGTAACCTTGCGGGCATGGGAACACGCGGTGAGACGGCGGTCGTCGGGGCCGTCGCCGCCGGGGGCGCCCTCGGCGCGGCCGCCCGCTACGGGGCCTCGCTCGTCTGGCCCACCCCGGCCCACGCGTTCCCCTGGACGACCTTCACGGTGAACGCGGCCGGCTGCGCGGCGCTGGGCGTCCTGATGGTCCTGGTCACGGACGCTCGTGCCGTCCCGCACCCGCTCCTCCGGCCGTTCCTCGGCACGGGGTTCTGCGGCGGGTTCACCACCTTCTCGACGTACACCCTCGACACGGAGCGCCTGCTGAGGCCGGGTGACCCGACGCGCGCGCTGCTCTACCTGGGCGGGACGGCGCTCACCGCGCTGGCCGCCGTCTGGGCGGCGACGACCGCGACCAGGGCCGTACGGACGAGGATGCGGGGGACGGGGTGAACTGGCTGCTCGTCGTCGCAGGGGCCGCCGTCGGCGCGCCCCTGCGGTACCTCACCGACCGCGCGGCCCGCGCCCGCTACGGCACCGCCTTCCCCTGGGGCACGCTCGCCGTGAACGTCGCCGGTTCGTTCGTGCTGGGCCTGCTCACCGGCGTCGCCTCCGCCCGCCCGCACCTGCTGCTCGGGGTGGGCCTGTGCGGGGCGCTGACGACGTACTCGACCTTCTCGTACGAGACGCTGAGGCTGTACGAGGACGGGGCGAAGGGGTACGCGGTGCTGAACGTGGCCGGAAGCCTGGCCGCCGGACTCGGAGCCGTATGGCTGGGAGTGGAGGCGGCGACCAGGCTGTAGGCCGTGTCCGGTGGATCAGGCGGTGATCCAGTCGCCGGTCGCGATCACCGGCTGGACGCCGTCACGGTGGATGGTGCCCTCGATCAGGCCGTACATCCGGTCCGCGTCCGCCGCCGAGGCAGAGTTCGCCCAGCGGGCGGTCACCTTGGTGGTGCCACGCGCCGTCGTCGCCCTCGCGGGGGCGACCGGCCATGGCGACCGGCGCGTCAGAGGGAGGGGAACACCTTCGTCTCGACCACCGGCAGCCCCTTGGCCCACCAGTGGTCGTAGCGCCGGTAGACCAGCGGATCCCGGCCCGCCAGGAACGCCCCGAGCGCCTCGGCCTCTCCGGCGAGTTCCTCCCAGACGCGGGGCGGGAGCGGCCGGAACGCCGAGGCCTCGATCCCGCCGGCGACGGGCCGCCAGACCCCGGCGACGTACCCGTCGACGAGCAGCGTCGGCAGGACGTCGCCGTTCACGCGGATCACGGACTTGCGGTACTCGGGCGGGATGACGCGGCCGCGGTCCGCGTACGCCAGCAGGATGCTGTCCCACATGGCCATCAGCCGGGGCGGGGCCGGCACGTCCTCGTCGGGCCGGGCCGCCCCGGGCACGTCGTACAGCAGCACCCCGTCCGGCCCTTCCAGGCGTTCGACCAGGCCGTCGAGCGCCGCCAACGCCACGCGCACCCGGCCCCGTTGCGCCATGGAGAACTGCGCGATGTCCGCCACGGACGCCGGCCCGAACCCCTCCAGATAGCGCCGGACGAGCACCGCGAGGCCCGCGGCGACCGCGTCCGGATCGGTGTGCTCCGGCAGCTCGTCCGCCGCGACGAAGGACTGCGCGGTGCCGTACGACCACGGCGGCCCCGTCGGGGCGTGCCACAGCGGCGCGTACTGGCGGATCATCCGCCACGCCACGGACTCCACCGGACCGCCCCGGCCCTCTTCGAGACGGCTCAGCATCTCGGCGCCGGTCCGCGCCCGCTCGGCGTACGCGAGGAGCTCCGGCAGCAGCGCGTCGGCGTCGGCCGGCGTGAACCCGGCCGCCCTGAACCGGTGGTCGCCGAGCCGCGAACCGCGCAGCGTCGGCTCCATGCCCTCCCGGAACGCCCGGTAGTCCTCGACGTGCACCACGTGCAGCGTCAGCCGCATCAGCGTCGACCGCACCGCCCGGAACCCCTCCACCGCCCCGTCGAGGAGGCCCGGGTCGAATCCCGCGACCCGGTTCCACAGGGCCACGTACGGCGAACCCGGCTGCTGCGCCTGAAGGGCGACCACCCGCCGCAGGGCCTCCTCGACGTCGACCGGGGCCCGTTCGAGGAGCAACTGGCGGGCGAGGGTGGAGCGGTTGAGGGCGCGCGCGGTCATCACCATGACCTGATTCTCGCTCGGGCATCAGCCGTCCGAGGACGGCGGGTACCCGACGCCGCCGGTTCACCGGCGTCACGTCCCCGAGTCACCCGGCCCTCACCCTGCCCTCACCCGGCGTCGTGACGATCAGCGGCATGACCTTCACCTCCCGGGCCGCGCGCCCGGCCGCCGCCGGCAGCGCCGTCGCCCTCGCCGTAGCCGTCGCGCTCCTCGCCCCGACCTCGCCGGCCGACGCCGCCGCCAACGCCGCCAACGCCGTCCCGACGTACGAGGTGAAGATCAATCTCACCGCGGCGGCGCTCGACTCGGCCCACGCGCCGAGCACGGCGGTCAAGTCGGCGTTCGGGATCACCGGCTCCGCCAAGGCCCGTTCGTACAGCTACTACGACACGGACGGCCTGGCGCTCGACGCGGCGGGGTGGAGCGTCCGGCTCCGTCACAAGAGCGGTTCGTCGTTCGAGGAGACGTACAAGAAGCGGTTCCCCGTCACGAACGGCGACATCGACGCCGCCCTCACCGCGGCCAACGCCGCCGGGTTCGACAGCGGTGACACCAACTACGAGGCCGAGGTCGACTGGGGCTACGCCAAGCAGACCCTCAGCTTCAGCAACGAGAAGAGCCACAGCGCGAGCGGCTACTCGGGCACGGCGATGCCGTCGAGCACGACCGGCCGCACCTGGCTCGTCAACGACATCCCCGGCAAGCTGGAGGACTGGGGCAGCGCCGACTGGGGCAAGAACACGCTCCAACTCTCCCGTGCGCACGGGCCGGTGACCGCGAAGGTGTACGGCGGCGCCTGGGGCCCCTCGGACGACGCGAGCATCGAGGTGCTGCCGGTCGTCGGAGCGGGCGGGACGGGCACGGAGTACGTCGTCGAGCTGTCGTTCAAGACCGACTCGTACGCCGACGCGGCCGAGCTGCACGAGGACGCCATCGCCGTCGCGGAGGCCAACGGC
This sequence comes from Streptomyces sp. NPDC058650, assembly GCF_042717315.1. Lineage (NCBI taxonomy): Bacteria > Bacillati > Actinomycetota > Actinomycetes > Kitasatosporales > Streptomycetaceae > Streptomyces > Streptomyces sp. NPDC058650. The sequence continues at coordinate 240,644 of NZ_JBHXRL010000008.1, read as the reverse complement.
TGGCTCCACCACGGCGACATCCTCAAGACGCAGCTGATCCTCGACCGCTACTGACGGGTAGCTGCGCCGGAGACGCGCGTTCACCCAGGACTCACCCGGTCGTCGTGAACACGTGGCCGGGCGTTGCGCGCGGAACCGGACCATGGGGCCGCGCCCAGCCCGCCCTCACCGGCGACTTTCCACGCGCACCCCACGCGCACCCCCCTCGTCCCCACGCGCACCCCCCTCGTCCCACGCGTATGCCACGCGTGCCCCATGTGTGTCCAAGGGAGTTCAGATGAATCCGCGTCTCCTGCGCCGGCCCGCCGCCGTGGTGCTTCCCGTCTCCGCCGCACTCGCGCTCTCGGTGGTGGTGGGGACGGCCGACGCGACGCCGGCGCACCACGGCTCCGCCGCGCGGGTCGTCTCCACCTCGACCCTCCCCGACCTCCCGCTCGCCGCCTTCAGCAACGACCTGCTGCCGGGCAGCGTCGACGACGACCGGGGCGTCGACCTGGGCGGCATCGGCAGCGACCTGTACCCGGCCGAACGGCCCGGCGAGTACTGGACCGTCACCGACCGCGGCCCCAACGGCCAGATATCCGTCGGGAAGGACAAGCGTCGTACGTTCCCGGTGCCCGGCTTCGACCCGGCCATCGTCAAGATCCGCGCCGTCGGCGGCCGTATCGACGTCCTGCGCTCCATCCCGCTCACCACGAGGTCCGGCGCCCCCGTGACCGGCCTGCCCAACCAGCCCGGCCGCGACGAGGCCCCGTACACGTACGACGCCTCCACCCCGCTCGCGTACGACCCGAACGGCCTGGACACCGAGGGCATCGTGCGGGACCGGGACGGCAGCTTCTGGCTCGTGGACGAGTACGGCCCCTCGCTCGTGCACGTCTCCGCGAAGGGCCGGGTCCTCGCCCGCCACGTCCCGAAGGGCCTCGGCCTCACCGGCGCCGACTACCCGGTGATCGAGTCGCTCCCGTCGGTCTTCCTCCAGCGCAAGATCAACCGTGGCTTCGAGGGCCTCGCGCTGCTCCCCGACGGCGACCTGGTCATGGCCCTGCAGAGCCCGCTGCTCAACCCCGACAAGGCCACCGGCGAGAACTCCCGCACCACGCGCCTGCTGCGCTTCTCGACCCGCGAGAACCGCGTCACCGCCGAGTACGCCTACCGCTTCGACCCGGTCGAGGTCGTCGAGCCCGGCCAGACCAAGACCTCCGAGCTCAAGATCTCCGCCCTCGTCGCCCTCGGCGGCGACCGCCTCCTCGTCCAGGAGCGCACCGACAAGGCCTCCCGCGTGTACGAGGTCCGCCTCCGCCGCGGCGCCGACATCCTCGACACCGTCTGGGACACCCCCGCGACGCCCACCCTGGAGCAGCTCGACGACGAGGCCGCGAAGGACGCCCCGATCCTCGCCAAGCGCCTGGTCCTCGACGTGAACACCGTCGCGGGAGTCCCCGGCAAGATCGAGGGCATCGCCCTCGAAGGCCGCTCGACCCTCGTCCTGCTCAACGACAACGACTTCGGCATGACGGACGGCCCCGCGGCCTTCGACGCGGCCGGCCGCCTGGTCGACAGCGGCGTGGAGACGACCCTCGTCCGCGTACGCCTGCCCCGTCCAGTGCGCTGACCACCACGGACACCCGCCAGGCACGAGGGTGCCGTGGACCGCACTCTGGTGGCGAAGACGAGGGCTTCGAAGTTCAGGCCGACGGCGGCCGGATCGACGACGGCTGGGGCGTTCTGCGGCAGTCGGCCGTACCGGCGGACGCCGGAGGGCGCGCGGGAGCCTCCCCCGCGCAGGTCATGATGATCGCCATCGGCGGGTTCCCGCTGAGGGAACGCCTGGCCGGCTGACGGGCAGGAGCACAGTGAGATCGCCGCGGGACAGCCCTGCGAGGGAACTGCGGCGTGTCACTTGAGTTCGGCAATGAGCCACTTGCCGTCGACGTCCTTCAAGACCAGGTGCGAGAGTCCCAGGGGGTTGCTGTCGAGGTCGACATGTCCCGTGACTCCTGAGGCTTTGGGGAATCGCGTGTCGGTACCGGCAAGCTCGTCCCGCTGGGCGGGAGTCAGAGGTTCGAGCAACTTCCCCACGGCTGCGGGGCAGTCCGCGACCCGGTACGTGGCGGCGAGTTCGGCTTGAGCCGTTCTCGTCATGGCGGTGCACGCGGCATGCCCGTCTGCCGTGCTCAGGTGGCCCAGATAGCCGGCAGCGGTCTCTTCAAGAGGGTCCACGCTCCTGCTCAGAAGCAGGAAGAGGCCGACCAGGAAGGCAGCGAGCACCGCTACACCGGCTATCACCGCGGCCCGGACACGCGCCGTGCTTGTTGAGGACATGCGGACTCCCATGCGGGCGACGACCACCTCCGCAGAGCCTAGAGGCTGTCCCGCCGACGTCCGCGTCGGAAACGTCTTGATCTGCCGGAGCCCAGGGAAAAGACCCTCCCGAAGGGAGGGTCTTCCGTCGTGCGCCCCCGGCAGGACTCGAACCTGCGGCCAAGTGCTTAGAAGGCACTGGGTGGGTGGGGGAGCGGGGTGGCTCTGACCTGCTAATACGCGCTTGATCGCTGGCCATCGACCAAAACGTCGGGCGTTTTCGGGACGACCGGGCTGCCAGCGGTCGGCACTAGTGTGGGCATGGGAGCGAAGACGGTACTAGTGGCCTACGTGGACGCGGATATGGCCTCGGCGTTGAAGGAGCCGACGAGCCGACACCCGAAGGAGCGGCGGCGTTGCTCGTGGTCCTCCTGGTTCGGGAGGAGGCTGGAGGGCGAGGTCCTGGGGAGGCGACGTACCCGCCTTATGGCGTCACGTACGCGGCGAGCCTTCCCGGCGTGGACCTCGCCTGCCACCACCAAAGTAGGCAGACGCTGGTGACCGATTCCCACGAGAACCGCCATGCACCCCTACTCGATACGCTACCTCTAACAACTGATGAGGATCGAGGCACGGGTTCCAGGGTGGTTGACCGAGCGGTTGGGGGAGGCAAGGTGCGGACGGGGGTATTGGTGGCCGTCGTAGCTGCCGCGATTCTGGGATCGGGCTGTACGCAATCACCCCCTCGCACTGAGCAGGCACTCTGCCCGCAACAGGGCGAGAGGCAACCAACCAAGCCTCTGAAGAGCGTGCCGCTGTCAGAAGACGTCACGCTGGGCACCCTGCAGTGCGCCGATCAAGAAACGGGCATGTCCTCGGTCGAGGTCAACGTCACCAACAGCCACCCAGAACAAGCTGCATGGTACGAAGTCACGCTCCAGTTCACGACGAACGACGGCCATGTCTTCGCCACGGAGAGTGCCCGCTTGGAGAAGGCTGATGCTGGAGGACGCGCAGCCTCGGTTGTGAATGTTGCTCGGCCATTGGCCGGGGAAGGCATAGCCGTACAGGTTACGAAGGTCGGTCGCCGGCTGATGCTTTCAAGCAGCACGTCGCCCGACGAGAATGCGACCCCGTCGTCCCCAGCTGCTCTGGGAGCAGCGATGCGGGCCTTCGTGCGGGAGGGGCTGGTACCTGCCCACACGCCGTACGGAACGTGTCCGGCCGGGGCTCCTCAGGCTTGGTGGATCGGGGCCCAGTCCAATTGCTTGGTCAGACCACGCGAACGGCCTGCTCCTGCGCCCTCCGCAACCCGACCGGTGCACGGCGGAACCCTTTGTGTCGACGGCTGGACGTCCAGCTCAAGGGGTCGTGGAACCTGTTCGCACCACGGCGGAATCGCCTACTGAGCCAGGATCCGCCGCTGGCCGGCATCTGGGTTCGGTTCGCAGTTCCCATTGGGGCCTCGATGGAACCTTGATCACGCGGCATGCCCGAATGGCATGGACAGGCAGGATTGCCTCTACGATCATTGCTCCGCTGGGGGCGCGTCGGGCGATCCGCATCAGGCTGACAGCCAGATACAATTCGCGGCATGAGGGGGTAAGCCTTGGCCACTCTGGGCCACATGAAGGAGCGCACGATCCACTTCTACGAGGTGGTGACTGTGAGAGATGGCGAGGGCCAGCGCATGCCTGAGCCAATGGACTGGGATGCCGTCCTGGCTGATCTATCGCAGGTCCCGGTCTCGGGTCGTACCTTCGAGAGCGACTCGCAGCTAGTGGGAACGATCACCACGTATCACGAGCAGGACCATCTGCTGCTGCACCGAGTCAAGGACGCTGGTGAATGGCTGTCGGTGATGAACTGGGACACCGGCAGCCTGCGCGAGCTAGAGCAGAATGCGCATGAGGGGTACCTGGACACCTCCGTCATCTGCTTCCTCCCCTTCGGGAACGTCATCGGAATCATGCGTGGCAGCCAGTCTGCGCCCAGTCATCGCGCCCTGGAGGCGTGGCTGAACGGGATCAGTCTCTTCCCCGGTACTCAGTTCGAGGTGCGGCCAGTCGTCGCTCATGCCGAAGTCGAGCGGCTTAAGACTGCCAGCGGCGCCAGCCGTGTCGAGGTCAAGCTCATGGCCAACAAGATGGGCGCGCTCAGGGAACGAAAGGGCGGCCTCGCCCGCACGTTCCGGGTTGCTGGTGAGTCCTATGGTGAGATCAGCGTGACAGTGATCATCTCCGTACCCCGGGGTAAGGAGCTCAAGGAACATCGAGAGATGCTCCTGGCGGACCTGGATGAGATCTCAGATGTGGTCACTGGTGCGGAGCGAGCACGCGCTTCGCTGATCTACAGCGACCCTACCGGGCCAGAGCGTACTCACCTGGTAGAGCTGGTCGAGCACAGCATTACGGCCAAAAGGCGCGTACCGGCCACGGATCAAGAAGGTAACTCGATCCGGATCGTGTCAGCGGTGGATGCCATTCTGGGCGCAGCGGCTGAACACGAGGATGCCCTGCGGCTGGCGGTGGACGCAGGGACGCGTGACCTGCCGCATTGACCAGAGGGGGGCACGTGGGCGTACGCACCACAGTTGAGGACATCTGGGCCGGCCACCTACAGCTTGACTACCTCGTTGCCGGGGCAGCGTTGGGTTCCCACATCCTCATCGTTCGAAGCCTGGGGTCGGGGGACTGGCTGAGTTGGATCGAGTCATCACAGCGCACCGATCTGTACGCTGCCGCGGCTGGCACGGTTTCGGCAATCGGTGGCCTCAGCGCGATTGCCATCTCCCTCTATATCGCTGCGAACGGTGAGCGACTGCGCGCGGTGCGCCTGCAGCACCATGCCGAGCTCAGGCGAAGCTGGCGCAGCCTACTGCAAGCGACAGCCTTGTGCTGCCTCCTACTGCTCACCGCTCTGTCGCTCGATCGCGAGACGGACCCGCTGTCAGCCCGCTTCATTTTCGAGTACGCGATGATCTTTGCGGCACTGAGATTCGCCCGCCTGATCTGGCTCTTCGATAAAGTCATGAGTCTCTCTGACGCCGATCTAACAGAGCCTGAGCGACCTGCGATGCCGGTTCGGGATCCCGGCTGGGTACAGCGTCGTCAAGAGAACTCGCCCTGAGGCGGGCGATACCGAGCACGGCGCGGTGGACGCCGTCGCCCGAGGCGGCGGTCGCGCAGGATCTTCCGGGTCCTAGTACGGGCGAAGCCATGCTCGAGGGGTGCGGGCCTTGCTGCAGGAGGCGTTGCGGCCCCTCCCGAACGCGCTCTTGGCGTTGCGGGATGACCAGCCAGTGTCCCGGTAGTCGCCGCCCGCGATCATGGTGGCCTTGCCGCCGGCGCCTTTGGCACCGGACAGCTCCCATGCTTTGCAGTCGTTGCGGTGGCCTGACGACCGGCTGGTCGCCAGCAGCGACGAGCTGGTGAATTGATGCAGTGCTGATGGTTTGTGGCCGACTTCGACCCCGCGAACCACGGTGCCAGCTGACGCAGGGTGAGGTTCGTGCGACAGCGCACGGCGGCCAGGAGCCGGTGCTCCAGCGACAGGCTCCCGGCTGGTCCTTGCGCGCCGGGTCTGCCACCTGGCGCCGCGAAGCGGTGACCAACTTGACGAACTGCTGCGGGCTCAGCCTGGTGAACGAGGGAATCCAGCACGGCTCAGACTCCGTGATCACACGGGCCAAGGCAAGATCTCTCACCCGTGACCAGCGGATACGGGGTAGCCCCAGAAGACCGTCGCTCAGGCGTAAACTTCGGAATCGGCTCTCGGAGTCGCCTACAGCCTCAGTCAGCGGGGCTCACGTAACAATCGTGAAGAGAGGGAAGATCTTCTGTTGCTGGAAGCCCCCCAGGGAAGGACGCTTTGCGCGGTTCTACTCAATCCACCCCTACGCCCCGCAGAGACGACCATCTCGTTCCGCAACCTCGCCACAGCTCTCCAACTGCTCCACTGTACCGAGGTGCGACTTGCCAATCTCTTGGACGTTCCATCTAGGGATTCGATCGAGTTGGCCCACCTACCGGTGCACCGCACTGATATTGCGAGATCGCGATCACTTCTCTCGCAGGCGCTGGAGGGCTCTGATGAAGTTCTCTTTGCGTGGGGCACTAGTCGAGTTACTGGTGCGACGGGTGCCATATTGCGTGACCAGGTCACCTGGCTACGACAGCACCTCCGACATTCAGGCACCCGTGAAGTATGGATGGTTGCCGGAACGCCGCGGCACCCTTCGCGCTGGAGGCAGTACGTCGGTCCTCAGAAGCGTCGAGTTGAAGGAGGAACCTTCGAAGAACGCCTAGCCAAGGTGCTCGAACGGCATCCGATCTCTCCCCCGCTAAAGGGGAGTGATAACGGAATCTAGTCTGCGCTTAGAGCGACCGCAGGCGAGAAGGGAGAGTCACAGAATCAGCGATCCCCCCTGCTCGATTCTGTGTATACCCTCCTCAATCTCATCAGCGGGGCGATCAGCCAAGAAACGAATTGCGGAGAGTGCGCAGTACGTCTCGTCACGCTCGATAGAAAGCCACTTACGCCCCAGCGTCTCCGCCGCCCTGCCAGTGGTATTGGAGCCGCTAAAGAAGTCGACAACCAGGTCCCCTGGGTCAGTCAACATCTCGATGAAGAAGGACGGCAGCTTCATTGGGAAGCGAGCAGGATGCCCCGGGCGCTTCAAGAGCTTGAGGGTGCGAAGGTAATTGTCATTCGACTGCGAGTTGGGGATTGACAAGAGATTCGAAGGGAGGGCGCCCCCATTGTCCTTCCCGAACGCCTCGCCGATTTCATGCTCTGAGTGTCGACGCTTCGGCTTATAGTACTTCTCGGGGTTCTTCAAGAGGCGCTTCATGGATTCCGAATATGGAACGCGGACGCGCCCTACGTGCGCTTTCGGGTCATCGGTCTTCGAAAGCCACCAGACGGTGTTCACTGCATCCTTGGCGCGAATCTTCCTTTTGTTGACCCATTCAATGGGTGAAGGAAGCTTCGCCGGATTGTACCAGTAGAATTCTTCGGCCAGCCGATATTCGAGATCGTCGACGAAAGTGAGCAGCGCCCGGAATTGATGCAAAGATCGTACGGGCCGACCGCTCTGGTAGGCGCCGCCGATGTCGATGACCAGGCTACCGGTGGGCTTGAGCGCATCTCGAGCCAATTTCGCGAACTGAGCCAACCATGCAACGTAAAGCTCTTGGTCCTCGTTGCCATACGCCTTCTTGCGCAGCAACGGAAATGGAGGGCTTGTCACGAAGAGATCGACACTGTCGGCAGGTAGCTGTGCGAGGAGCTCCAAGCTATCCCCGCACACCTGCTCGCCTAGGGCCGTTGCATAGCAGAGCCGTCCAGAGCTCAACAGCTCGTGCATCTGCGAGGTCACGTCCTCTCCATGTTCATCGCGCAGGGCAACCTTACCTCCTGGCGCACAGGTCATACCGAAGCCTGCAGGGCAGGAACGCTTGAGGTCGGCTGCTGGCGTGATCGACACTCAAGCTGTCAGTACTGCATGCGATGCTGACACTACGCGGAGACATCGGGCCTCTCTGCGCCTGGGGAGGGACCGTCATGGAACATCCGACGTGGTTGACGATGGACGACGAGGCGTTCGAGGCGATGCCGAGGGGGGCGTCTGCCCAAAGCGGCCCCTACCTCGGGCAAGTGCTGGCGCGGGCTCTGCGGGAGCACCTGGCGGTCGTTCCTGGGGAGGAGAGCCTGCGTGGCAAACCGATCCTCCTGCGCCTACGGCCCCCACTGCCCTTGCGAGTCAGGTTGTACCTGTTCAGGGCGACACAGCACGCTTCTGAGCGGCAGGCTGGAACCTTTCGCATTCAACTGACAGTGGGGGAACCAGTCCCACACTCTGAGCGGCGCCGCTTCAGGTTCGACCGTAGCGACAACGTCCGCTGCCTGCTTGCCGGCTACCACGCGGAACTGAGGACGTTCATCTTGTGGGATGCGGACATGCAAGACGCCGGAGGTGGCTATCCTTGGTCGAAGGGTGTCCAGGCGCCGCCAAGCGTGGTATTTGGTGCGGTGGCTCGAGGCATGGCCGAGGAAGTCCGTCAGCTGAGGAGGCCAAATCGGGTGGAGACAATCATCGCCGCCCGTTCAGGCCATTTGGCCGAGGCCATTGAACGGCGAGTTTCGCTGAGTCTCCACTCGATTTCTGGTGAGGTACTTCCGGGATGCTGAAAGATCTCGGCACTCTAAGGACCGAATACGCCAGCGACGTGAACGATATCGCGGCCGACTTTTACAACCCTTGCCTGCGTGAGGCGATTCGATATGACCGTGTAACGGGCTTCTTCAGCTCCACGATCTTTCATCTCACGTGGCGCTCGTTGGCAACGTTTGTGACTGAAAATAGCGGGCGCATGCGGTTGCTATGCTCTCCGCGACTTTCCCAGCGCGACGCAGATGGGCTGTTGTACGGCTATCAAGCACGCGATGATGCAGCCCTCACTGAGGATCTTCACCGGGAACTTCAGGAGATGCTCAGCTCCGATCGTGCCGATACGGCTCGCCTCCTGGCGGCCCTGGTCGCCTGTGGCCGACTCGACGTACGTATCGCACGGGTTGCTGAACTTGCTTCCGCACAGACCAAGCGAATGTTCCACGATAAAGTCGGTCTGTTTGTTGACCGAGAAGGTCATGTCGTTGGCTTTCGCGGATCAATGAACGAGAGTTTCTTGGGGCTCTCGACCTTCGGGAACATTGAGTCCATTGACGTCTGGCCCTCATGGGAGGGCGGTCGGGACGCCGAACGCGTCGCTAACGCGACAGCGCGCTTCGACCGAATCTGGTCGGGAGATATTCGAGGAGTGGATGTTCTAGCCCTGCCGGCTGAGATCCAAAATGAGTTGGAGCGGATTGCCGATGATGTCGACCTCGATGCGCTTTTGAAGCAAGCTGCGCTCTCGTCGGGTGAGGAGACTCCTGCAGCCCAACATCCAGCCGTCGGTGGAGTGGAACTTCGCCATCATCAACGTCGAGCGGTGGCCGAGTGGCAACGACGTGATTTGCGTGGCCTACTCAGCCACGCGACCGGTTCCGGAAAGAGCATAACGGGCCTGTACTGCGCCCAACTGCTAATTGCACGAGGACTCGTCCCGGTTTTCCTCGTCCCGTCGACCCTCCTGCTGGAACAGTGGGCGCGCCAGATCAGGGAACTGCTCGGCTGTCGTGTCATTCTATGCGGTGGAGGTAATACGCGGTGGGCCAAAGACGGTCTCGTTCGGGCCGCCTTGGAGCAGCGAGCTTCCACAACGCCTCACGCAATCGTTGCCGTCCTTAATAGCGCTATCTCGCCAGCCTTCCGGTCCCAGGTCCGGCCTGTCGCCAATCGAGTCGGCTTGATCGTCGATGAAGTGCACAGGATCGGCAGCCAGGAATCTCGGGCGATCATGGGTTGGCTTGAGCCTTCTGCTCGGCTGGGCCTAAGCGCTACGCCTGAGCGCGCAAATGACTCGGTGGGAACTCAGGCGCTCTTTGACTACTTCGGCGGAATTATCGACCGCTATACGTTGGCAGACGCGCTTGACGACAAGGTCCTGGCCCCCTACCTGTATCGGCCGGATTGGGTGAGCCTGAGTCAGTCCGAACAAGAGCAGTGGGATGAAATTACAGTAAAAATCCGGCGCATGTATGCCATGACCCAGGGAGCGGGATCCCGGGAAGATGCGCTCGGCAGTCTACGAATGAAGCTCATCGAGCGCTCCCGAATTGCAAAGGGTGCTGCAGCCAAGATCCCGAAGGCCGCGGAGATCGTTTCTGCCCAATATCGACCGGGGCAAAAGTGGCTCATCTACTGTGATAACCAAGTGCAGCTGCGGGCGGTGCGGGACGCGTTGCGAGATCGTGGCATCGGTTCGTGGGAGTACCACCGGCAGATGGCTGGTGATCCAGAGGCGACACTCAGGCTCTTCGACACCAATGGTGGAATCGTTGTTTCGATTAAGTGCCTGGATGAGGGCGTAGATATTCCCTCAGCCTCACACGCGCTCATTCTGTCTTCATCTCGGAACCCACGCGAGTTTATTCAACGCAGGGGGCGCATTCTCCGGCGCTCGACTGGAAAGACCATCGCAACACTTATGGACGTTCTGGTGTTGCCTGAATCTGTTGACCCTTCTGACCCTACACTGTCTCTGACTTATGGTGAGCTGGCGCGTGCTCGCCAATTTGCGGAGTGGAGTATTGGTCAGAGTGCGGTGGCGCAGCTTGAGAGGAAATGGGTCGATCTCGGGCTGCCACTCGATCAGCTTGACGAAATCCGCCTCAGCGGTGTCGAGGTTACTAACGAAGATGAGGATATAGATGGGTGATCTTCGAGGCAGCTCAGGCAATGAGGCCGCCGACCTTTTGTCAACCGTTGAAGAGATCAGAGGTGCAGGCTTCCCTGACCTCGATAAGGGTCTCGTCGAAGAAATCTTGGACACACACCGCCTTTACGTCGAGGATCGTGCAGAGGCGCGGAAGGCGACAGAACAGATCATAAATCGATGGGTCGCCGCGAACGTGCAGCCGGGGAGGCGTGGCTGATGTTGTCATTTCGACGCTTGATGATAGAGGACTTCGGGCCCTATCGAGGTCGTCAGGTGATGGAATTTCCGCGTGGGCACGGAATTTACATCGTTTACGGACCCAACGGGCGGGGAAAGACCAAGCTGCAGAACGCATTCCGGTGGGCGCTCTACGGTGAGATTCTTGGCCGTCGAGGCGCTCAGAGTGCGGCAGAGCTTGTGAACTCTGAGGCTCGACGCGCAGCTGGCTATGGTTCTTTCATGACCATTCTCGAGTTCTCGAATGATGGTGTCGAATACCGCCTGACCCGGCGCTACGACGAGCGGGAACAGTCGAACGTGTCTGCCTTGCTTGAGAAGGACAATGTCCCATTGTCTCAGGTTGACACGGAGAAGCTGCTTCAGCAGATCGCTCCTTCGTCTGTCAGTCAGTTCTTCCTTTTTGACGGCGAGTTGCTGCGCCAATACGAGAGTTTGCTGGATAAAGACAGCGACCAGGGCAAGTATTTGGAAGAGGCCATCGAGAAGGTGCTCGGCATCCCGATCGTGGCCAATGCTCTCAGCGATGCAGAGGAGCTCCGGACAAAGGCTCGACGCCGGCTCGCTGAGCAAGCAAGCGCTAATGCTCAGACTCAGCAGCTGGGGGCTGCACTGGCGGAAGCCGAAGACGTCCGAGCGGAGCTAGTGCGTGACCGCAGGGCGATAAAGGAGGCCGTCGACAACACCGAATCCCGAATCGCTGAAATCGAACAATCGCTGCGTGAACAGCCTCGTGCGGAAAGATTGCTCGGCCAGCTAGACCAAATGCGGCAGCGTGCTTCGGAGCTGAGAACACAGAAGGAGGTCGCTGAGAGAGAGCTTGCCGAGCTTTCGGGCGAACTATGGAAGGCGGTGCTTTCTGAGCCTGCCCGTATCCGAGTTGCGCAGATCCGCGCACAGGTCGATCGTATCGATGGGGAGCTGCGCCTCGCATCAGCAGCTTTGCGGGATCGCGATCACCTGGAAGCGCATGAGAACTGTCCCGTGTGCGAACGAGACCTTTCATCGGACGAACGAGATGTGATTCTCCAAGGCGTTACCCGGCGGGCATCCTTTGAGCGAAGGGCTGAACTCGACGCGGAAATGACGCGGGCTCGGGGGCATTTGGAGGTGCTAGCTGACATCGCCGCCTATGACGGCAGGTTGGTTCGCGAACGGGACCGTGCATTGCGGCAGGTCAAGTTGGGTTTGAGCGGTGCGATAGAGGATCTGGGCCTCATCGAGAGCCAGCTTGGCGAGGTTGACGAAGACGCGATCCGATCTCTATCTAAGGAACGCGATGAACGGAAAATCGAACTTTCGCGTCATCGGGAGCGCCTTGAAAAAGCTGCAAAGGATATCCAGAATCAGGACGCGAGCATCGAAGAGCTCAACAGCTATCTCGCGAAGCAGCATTTCACTCCTGACGCCACTGTCGGTTTGAAGCAGCGTGTAACTGAGGATCTCGTTGGGCTTTTCAGTCAGTCCATCGAGGCCTACCGCCGGCAGCTGAAGGACCGCGTTGAAGGCTCGGCCTCCCAAAACTTTGCGAGGATCGCCTCTGAGGAGGATTACGCGGGGCTTCGCATCACCGATCGCTACGGACTCGAAATCATCGACAGAGAGAACGAGGTTGTGACCGGCAGATCTGCTGGCTATGAGCACCTCGTGGCACTTTCGTTGATCGCTGCACTTCAGCACAGCGCTGCTGTACGAGGGCCTGTACTCATGGACTCGCCCTTTGGTCGACTTGATCGAGATCACACCAGAAATGTTGTAGCCGCGTTGCCTCGAATGGCTGATCAGGTCGTTCTCTTCGCCTTCGATGGAGAGTTCGATCGGGAAACGGCCCTACGCTCCCTTGGTAGCGACCTTGTTGCTGAATTTGAGTTGGAGCGCATCTCGACGCGCCATACAAAGCTGAAGCTGAGGGGTGCAGTGTAGTGGCCGATCTGAAGAATATTGCGTTGACGATCGAGGCCGAACGGGTAGCCGTAGAACTCGCTCGGAGTTTTCCCGCCACGGATCGCATGGATTTTGCGCGACTCGGATTCGCCTATGCGGTGCGAGAAGGTATGAGCCTGGAACGGGATGGGCATTTCGGAAACCGAGGGGGGAGTAATTACAACTCCGCCGGTATCGATGTCGGTGGAAGCATGGCGGAAGCTGTATCGATCTTCTACCCAGATGAAGCGTCGTCGGAGCCCTACAGGGCTATCGAGACCCTGATGAATAAGGGGCTTGTCGTTCTGGGCGAGCACCTGGAGCAGGGCATCATCGGCAGCATCGGAGACCTCATGCCTGAGCATTCGCCAAGTTAAGCTGCAACGCGTGCCTGGCCGAGGAGGTCAACGGCGTGACGAGGCGAGAGAATCACTGAGCGTTTTCAGCGTGGCCACTGATCGGGTGACGCCGGTCAGGTCGAGGTAGGGAACGCAACGCACAAGGCTCCCGTGCCGTTGGTGGAGGTGTTCGAAATCTCAACCCATCGGCACAGGAGCCCTGTTGCTTCGCTATCCTGCCGTACTCGACCTGCCGCACGCCCTCGTCGAGTGGGTCACCATGCTCATCGTCACCCGTGAGGGTGACCGCAGGTGCAAACTCCCGCCGCACCAGCGCGCGCTCATCGCTCTGGTGTACCTGCGCCGCCACGACACCTTCGCCCGGATCGCGGCCGGCTTCGGGATATCCGTCGGCACCGCCCACGCCTACGTCACCGCCGTGACCGGCCTGCTCGCCGACCGCGCGCCGGGCCTGCTCAAGACGCTGCACGAGCACGATCCGGATTTCGTCCTGCTGGACGGCACCCTCGCCGAGTGCGACCGCGTCGGCGACAGCCGGGCCGACTACTCGGCCAAGCACCGCCGGCACGGCGTGAACATCTAAGTCATCACCAACCCCGCCGGTGAGATCCTGTGGATCTCGCCCGCGCTGCCGGGCCGCACCCACGACCTGACCGCGGCCCGCACCCACCGCATCATCCGCATCTGCGAGCGTCAGGACGTCCCCGTCCTCGCCGACCGCGCCTACCAGGGCGCCGGCCCCTGGGTCACCACCGCACTCAAACGCCCACCCGGCGGTGAACTCACCCCCACCCAGCGCACCGTCAACCGGACCCTGGCCGCGGCGAGGGCACCGGTCGAACGCGGCATGGCACGACTGAAGTCATGGCAGATCTTCCGCAGATCCCGCATCAGCCCCAACCGCATGACCGTCATCACCAAAGCTGTCCTCACCCTGGAGAGGCAACGCTGAAAAAGCTCACTACATCGCATGCCGTCCCGCCTGCGGTGAGGCGGTCATCTTGCTCAGATCGAGGCCGCTACCCCGAATGCGGAACGGAACCAGCCCACTGTCGTTCCGATTCCCTCCTGGATCGGCAGTGGTGTCACCGTGGGGAACAGCGCTCGCAGGCGCGCATCGTCCGCCTGCGAGTGGGGGACATCACCGGTGCGCTGAGCCTTGTACTCCCGGCCAACGAGCTGCCCAGTCGCGGATTCGATCTCCTGGACCAGGTCCAGGAGCGAGGTACGGGTCCCGAAGGCCAGGTTCACCGGGTAGGGGTGGACGACGCGGCGGAGTAGGGCATCGGTGAGGACGTGGCAGACGGTGCCCACGTAGGTGAAGTCGCGTGTCTGGGTGCCGTCGCCGTGGATGGTCACCGGCTCGCCGGCGAGGGTGGCGCTGATCCACTTTGGGATGACGGCGGCGTAGGCGTGGTCGGCGCGCTGGCCGGGGCCGTAGACGTTGAAGAAGCGGAAGGGGAGGACCGGCAGGTCGAAGCTGTGGTGGTAGGCGCTCAGGTACGCCTCCGTCGTGAGCTTGGTGACCGCGTACGGGCTCATCGGGGCGGAGACGAGGCCCTCGTGCTTCGGCAGGTGCGGGTTGGCGCCGTAGACGGAGGACGAGGAGGCGGCGATCACGTGCGGGCCGCCGGCGCGGCGGGCGGCTTCGAGGACCTGGAGGGTGCCGGTCGCGTTGGCGTGGTGGCTGGCCAGGGGGTCTCGCAGGGAGCGCGGTACGGAAGGGAGCGCGGCCAGGTGGACGACGGCGTCGGTGCCGCGGAACGCCCGGTCGAGGAGGGCGGCGTCCTGGACGTCTCCCTCGAAGAAGTCCACGTCGAGGCCGGCGAGGTTCGCCTTGTCCCCGGTGGAGAGGTTGTCGACGACCCGGAGTCGGGTGACCTGGGGCTGCTCGGTCAGGGCGCGGACGAGGTTGCTGCCGATGAACCCGGCGCCGCCGGTGATCACGATCTTCACGGTGGTTCCCTTCAGAGAGAGTCGACGTGGGCGCCGGTGAGCCGGCGGCGGCAGTCGAGGATGTACGGGGAGTGCGCGCTGATCAGGGGGTAGTCGAAGGCGTCGTGGTCCGCGAGGAGGACTACGGCGTCGGCCGTCGCGAGCAGGCCGGGGGTTACCTCGACCCGCTGGAGGCCCTCCAGGCCGGCGGCGCGGGGGTGGGCGTCGTCCAGGACATGGGGGTCGGCTGCCTGGACCTCGGCGCCCATGCCGGTGAGGAGTTCGGCGATGCGGGCCGCCGGCGTCTCGCGGGCGTCCCCGGTGTTGGCCTTGTACGCCAGGCCGAGCAGCAGGATCCGGGAGCCCTTGAGCGGCTTCCCGCGATCGTTGAGGCCCGCCACGAGACGCCGCACCACGTAGTCGGGCATGTGGTTGTTCACGTCGTTGGCCAGCTCGACGAAACGGAAGTTCTGCCCCAGGGTCCGCTCGACCCGCCACGACAGGTACGAGGGGTCGACGGGCAGGCAGTGACCTCCGACCCCGGGGCCGGGGGCGAAGCGCATGAACCCGAAGGGTTTGGTCGACGCCGCGTCAATGGCCGCCCAGACGTCTATGCCCAGGTCGTGGGCGAAGATCGCCAACTCGTTGGCGAGGGCGATGTTCACGTGTCGGAAGGTGTTCTCGAGGAGCTTGGTCAGCTCCGCCTCCTTGCAGCTGGCCACGGGTACGACCGTGTCCACGAGGGAGGCGTAGAAGTTGCGGACCGATTCCAAGGAGGACGGGGTGATGCCCGAGACGACCTTGGGCGTGTTCTCCAGCCTCCAGGTGGGATTGCCGGGGTCGATGCGCTCCGGGCTGTACCCGAGGTGGAAGTCCCGGCCGGCGGTCAGGCCGGAGCCGTGCTCCAGGAGGGGGCGGAACACCTCTTCGGTCGTCCCGGGATACGTGGTCGATTCCAGGACGACGGTCGCTCCGCGGGTGAGGTGGCGGCCGAGCGTCCCCGCCGCGTCCTCGACGTGCGACAGGTCCGGCGCGCCGTCGCGCAGAGGCGTCGGGACGGTGACGACCGCCACGTCGAACCCGGCACAGTCGGCCGGGTCGACGGTCGGCCGGTAGACGCCGGCGGCGAGGAGCGGTGCCAGCCGTCTGTCCGAGACGTCCTCGACGTACGACTCGCCGACCATGAGTCGTTTGATCCGTCCGGCGTCAACGTCGAGGCCGACGGTGTGGTGCCCCATCTCGGCGGCTCGCACCGCGAGCGGGAGCCCGACGTACCCCTGCCCCACGACGACGACACGGAGCCGACGGGGCTCATGGTTTCTGATCATGCGTCCACCTCGCTGCAGTTCGGGGTTGGGGTTGGGGTGGCAGGGACTTACTCGCGGCGCGAGATCCGCCGTGGGCGGTGGCCGTAAGATGGGGAACGCCTCGGCCGTCCGGGACTCGCTTGGCCGCCTGTCTCGGACGGCCGAGTGCTTTTCGGGCGCGGCAAGGGGAGGCGGGAAAACCCGCGGGCTGGCCTGACCCCCGGTTCGATACGATGACGGTGGCCTGCAGTCCCGTTCCGTCACCATGAGTGACGTCGACGTGCGATCGGAGTGATCGCGTCGGCTGCGGCCTCCCGACCTGGGCCCGCCGTGGCAGCGCCACCGGCGCCGTACGTACGAAATGGAGCATCCAAGGATGGCTCGACACCTGGTAACCAGCGCGCTTCCCTACATCAACGGGATCAAGCACCTGGGCAACATGGTCGGGTCGATGCTTCCGGCGGACGTGTACTCCCGGTACCTCCGCCAGCGTGGCCACGACGTCCTCTACATCTGCGCCACTGACGAGCACGGCACGCCGGCCGAGCTGGCCGCCAAGGAGGCCGGACTGTCGGTCGCCGAGTTCTGCGCGCAGGCGCATGATGCGCAGAAGGCCGTGTACGACGGTTTCGACCTCGCCTTCGACTACTTCGGGCGCAGCTCGTCGCAGCAGAACGTCGAGATCACCCAGCACTTCGCGCGCAAGCTGAAGGAGAACGGCTTCATCGAGGAGCGTGCGATCCGGCAGGTGTACTCGCCGGTCGACGGCCGTTTCCTTCCGGACCGGTACGTCGAGGGCACCTGCCCTCACTGCGGGTACGACAAGGCCCGCGGTGACCAGTGCGAGAACTGCACCCGGGTCCTGGACCCGACCGACCTGATCGACCCGCGCTCGGCGATCAGCGGTTCGACGGACCTGGAGGTCCGTGAGACCAAGCACCTCTTCCTGCTGCAGTCCAAGCTCCAGCCCGAGGTCGAGGAGTGGATCGCCACCGTCAGCGCGGAGTGGCCGCACCTGTCCACGTCCATCGCCCGCAAGTGGCTGACCGAGGGCCTGAACGACCGCGCCATCACCCGCGACCTGGACTGGGGCGTGCCCGTCCCGGCCGACACCTGGCCGGAGCTCGCGGCCGAGGGCAAAGTCTTCTACGTCTGGTTCGACGCTCCGATCGAGTACATCGGCGCGACGAAGGAGTGGGCGGACGCCGCCTTTGACGGTGAGACCCGTGACTGGAAGTCGTGGTGGTACGAGGCCGACGACACCGTCCGGTACACGCAGTTCATGGCCAAGGACAACGTCCCCTTCCACACGGTGATGTTCCCGGCCACCGAGCTCGGCGTGCGCGAGCCCTGGAAGAAGGTCGACGTCGTCAAGGGCTTCAACTGGCTGACGTTCTACGGCGGCAAGTTCTCCACCTCCCAGAAGCGTGGAGTCTTCACCGACGCGGCCCTGGAGATCCTGCCCGGCGACTACTGGCGCTACTTCCTGATCGCCAACGCCCCCGAGTCGGATGACTCCTCCTTCACGTGGGAGCACTTCACCGCCACGGTGAACAAGGACCTGGCGGACACCCTCGGCAACTTCGTCAACCGCGTGCTGTCGTTCTCCCGCAAGCGGTTCGGCGACGAGGTCCCGGCCGGGCGCGCCGCCGGCGAGGCGGAGGCGAAGCTGGGCGAGGAGATCGCACGGCTGCTCGGTGAGTACGAGGAGCAGATGGAGGCCCTCCAGTTCCGCAAGGCCGCCGCTGCCCTGCGTGCGCTGTGGTCCGCGGGCAACTCCTACCTGGAGGAGAAGGCCCCCTGGCTGGAGATCAAGACCGACGCCGACGGCGCCGCGCTGACGCTCCGTACCGCGATGAACCTGATCCACCTGTACGCGGTCGTCTCCGAGCCGTTCATCCCGACGTCGACCGCCGCCATGCGTGGGGCCTTCGCTCTGGAGAGCGACACCGCGACCTGGGTGACCGCCGACCAGGCCAAGTCCCTGGACACCGTCCCGGCCGGCACCGCGTTCACGGTGCCGCCGGTGCTCTTCGCGAAGATCACGGAGGAGGATCTGGAGTCCTACCGTGAGCGCTTCGGCGGCGCCCCGGAGGCCTGACAGGCATCCCCGCACCCGTACCGCCCCGACTCTCATCGGGCGGTACGGGAGTGGAGGAGGACGGGCAGGTCCACGGGCGAGACGTTCATGAGCTGCACGCGCGGAGCCGGACCGCCCATCTCCACGCGCGTGACCCCTGCGGACCCGGGCACGTGCTGGAGGTACCGGTCGAAGCCGTTCCCGGTGAGCCACAGCAACAGGCAGGCGATGCCTCCACCGTGCCCGACGAGGACGGTCGTTCGTCGTGCCCCGGAGCAGACCTCGTCCCAGAGATCCACGTAGCGGGCCTGGACGTCCTCCGACGACTCGCCGCCCGGCGTGCGGAGCCGGTGGATCGGCACACCATGGCGAGCGGCCTCGGCGGCGGCGAGTTCCCTGGGCCGGCCCCCGAGGTGACCGCTGTCCTTGGCGGCCAGACGCTCGTCGACGCGGACACCGGCCGGGGCGAGCGCGGCGGTGAGAATCTCGGCCGACTCACGGCAACGGGACATCGGGCTGACGAGCATCTGGTCCACGGCGACCCCAGCCATCGCGAGGGAGGATCCGACCAGCCGTATGTCGGCGCGGCCGTGCTCGCTGAGCCGGCCGCCGACCGCGCGGCCCTGGTGGATGCCCTGGAGGTTCTCCTCCGTCTCACCGTGCTTGATCAGGTAGATGTGCTGGGTGCTCATGGCGTCGTGTCTCCTCATTCCCGTCAGTCCCAGTGGCGGACGTCGACGCGTGCGGAGACGGCGGCGGCGACCTCGTCGTGCTCGGCCAGGCTCATGGCGGGGAAGCGGTCGTGGTGCCACTCGACGTACAGGACGGAGACGAGGTCGATCGTCCCGTCGGCGAGCAGCTTCCTGAGCACGGGGTACTCGGCGCCCTCGATATCCATCTTCACGACGACGTGGTCCTCCGGCGTGACCTTCCGAAAGAGCCAGGCGCTGAAGTCCACTGCCGGCACGGCGACGGGCGAGCTGTAGTCGATCTGCTGGTCGTACATGGGCGGGACCCGCTTGCCGGGCAACACGGTGGAGCTCTCGTGGTGGCCGAGGAAGAGGTCGATCGTCCCGTCCTCGGTCCACACCGCGCTGGGGGAGATCTCGACCAGACCGGCGTGGCGGGCCTGCTGGACGTTCGCGCGGATGGAGGGAAGCAGGCTCGCATTGGGCTCGAAGGCGTAGAAGTCGTGATCCGGGAGCTCGTGCATGAAGCGCTTCAGCACGATTCCGAGGTTGGTGCCGCAGTCGACGAAGATCTTGCGCATGAGGTGTTCTCCTGGTCAGTCAATGGAACGCCGAGGTCGATCTCCCGTACGACGTGATCGGCGAGCAGCATGAAGTCGCCGGTCTCGGGGAGGTAGCAGCGCTCCTCGTAGCGGATGGTGATGCGGCGGACGGGCTCCTCGCCGCGATAGGCGGGCAGATCGCCCCACCGGTAGAGCTGGCCCCCGGGAGCCTTGATGCGGCGTAACCACCGGGGCAGGGGGCTCTTCCGGGTACCGGCGTTGAGCCGGGTGAACATGGCGGTCAGGAAGGCGACGTGCTCGGCCGACCGTTCCTCGTCCTTGTGCGTTCGGCCGTAGGACTGCTTGAGCGCGTGCAGCCGATCCGGGTCCCCGCCGGCCTGGACGAGGAGATCCCGAAGCCGCCGGTCCCAGACAATTCCGAGGTGGCCGTGGAGGACGGGTTCGTCCGTCAGGAAGTAGCCCTCGACGCGGCCGAACTCGCGCTCGTACGGGCACATGTAGTCGTTGTAGAGACCCAGCGTCGCGCCGGAGACGGTCTCCACCTGCCAGTGGACCCGGGCGGTGAAGGGGGAGTCCCACCACCCCAGATGCCAGGGCTGCCACAGCAGGTCGGCAGAGCTGAGCAGGATCACGGTGAGCGCGACCAGCGCGGCGGGCCACCCGAAGGCCGTTTCGTACCCCGTGCAGGGAAGCAGCCCGAAGGCTGTCGCGAGGCCGATGCTGGCGGTGATGTTCTCCCAGAAGAGGATGCCGGAGGCGAGGGCGACGGCGAGGTTGAAGAGTGCGGTCGCCACCAGGATCGCGATCAGCAGCCGGCGGTCGAGGAACGCGACCAGCGCGGCGGCCTCCACGACCATCGCGAGGATGTTGACGGGGCGGTCGATGACGCCCGCCCGGCGCAGGAGCCTGGACACCTTCTGCGAGGGGAGAAAGCGCGCCCAGCCCCAGGAGTACGCCGAGGCCATGAGGTAGTGAGTGCGGTTGTGCCAAGCCCAGGACCAGGGGCGCGGCCCCAGGCGCGCCTTGCTCCAGGCCGGCTTGACGTAGTGGGACAACGAGACACAGCCGAGCACCAGCACCAGACCCGCCGTGGAGTCGGACGGGGGCGGGGCGAGGACCGCGGTCACGAGGAACCAGGCGAGGTACCCCTTCAGCAGGCGCAGCGGCATCATCGCGTGGTGCTGCCAGCCACGCAGCCTGCCGCAGTACACGGCGATCCACGCCATCAGGGCGGGAGCCCAGAGGCAGGACGCGACGGCGAGGAACAGGAGGAGCAGCTTGTCCCGACGCTGGGGACCGATGGGCAGCGTGACGTCGTAGTCGCTGGTGGCGCCGCGCCAGGTAAGGAGGGCGATCACGGAGACGACGAACCAGCGCAGTTGTTCGGGCAAGGGCGACGGACGGAGGGCCAGTGGGGCGATGACCGCGACGGCCGCACTCATGGCCAGCGGGGTGGGGTGACGGGCGAGAGCCCGTACCGCCGGGGAGACACCGAAGCGGTAGCAGGCCACCACGGCGGCTACGATCGCCGCGGTTGCCACGTACGAGGGAATCGGGGGAGTCGGCATGCCCGGCTACCGCGCGATCGGCATGGGCATCGGCCGGCCGACCGTCGGCAGGCTCTCCAGGTACGAGGCGATCCGTTCCCGGGGATCGGCCGAGAGGTGCAGGTCCCGGTGGCGTACGACGTTGTCGTGGAGCGTCTGACCCCGCGAGAGGAAGTCGAGGACGGCTCCCCGCTCGACGCGCGGGGCCGCAGTGCCCAGTCCGGCCTCGTCGACGACCTTGGCGCACCAGTGCTGGTCGTAGGTGGGCAACGGGATGAGGTGGACCGGTTTGCCGAGGACGAGAGCCTCGCTGATCAGGTTGAAGCCGGCGTTGGAGAACACGGCCTCGGAGCGGGCCATGTCCGCGATGAACGCTTCGCGGTCGAAGGCGCGGATCTCGATTCGGGCTTCGGCGAACCCGCGCAGCGACCTCAACTCCGTCGGCTGCGTGTAGATCCGCAGCTTCCGGTCCGGTACGGACTGGCGGAAGATCGAGGCCAGTTCGCGGACGGACTCCTCCGGGCCGTGGTCGAAGTAGCGGGAGAAATAGGCCGTGGCGAGGCGCTCGGTGGTGACCGGTGCCGACCTGACGAGGTCGGGAACGACCGGGGAGATGAACTCCACCCTCTGGTCGTCGGCGGCGAGCGGGACGTAGGAACAGATGAAGGACCGGTCCACACGGGGCGCGAAGTACCGCAGTCGCTGCTCGTCGGCCGTACGGGCGTACCTGCCGACGGCGGGAAGGTCCAGGTGCCGGTACTTGCTCTGCTGGTCGATGGAGACGAGCGGCCGACCGAAGTGGTAGGCGAGACGTGGGATGTTGGGCTCGTAGTCGGTGACGAACACGTCCGGGACGCCACTGCTCCTGACGGCCCGGCGCAGCCAGAGGTAGCGGAGGAGACCTCCGGGCGCCTGCCGGATGTTCGCGCGTATGGCGTCGCGAGCATGGATCCGGTCGTCGCGCGCGAGCAGCGTCGGCATCCAGGCGTCCCAGGCGGGGAAGCCGAGGTCCTGGAAGTACTCGACCCTGCCCTGGCCGTTGGTGACGATCCGGACCCGATGCCCGCGGTCGCGGAGGTACTGGGCGATCACGCTCTGCCGGACGGTGTGTCCCATGCCGATGCCGTTGACACCGATGATCACATTGAGCGGCCGTACGTTGCCGTTGCCGGACACGACGATCCCTTCCCTTCGATCAGGCGAGCCGGGTGATGACGTTGCGGGTGATCGCGGCGACCTGGGGGTCAGTGGCCAGGAGGCGGGCCCAGTCGGTGGTAGCGGCGGAGAAGACCGTGCCGCCGGCGGTGAAGACGCCGAGGGTGGCGGCCCGGGGGCTGGGCATCGGCTCCCGGGCGGCGAAGTTCCAGTCCGGGGGGAGTTCGGCGATGCCGAGGATCTCGAAGTCCTTCGGGGTTCCGTCCTGGCCGGTGGGGCGCGGGCGGCCGGCGGCGTCGTACTCGTAGGCCGCGCCGTCGCACTCGTAGCCGATCAGCGCCCCGCCGTGTCCTAGGCTGTCGCCGGTCCTGAGCTCTGTGCCGGAGAACGCCCAGTGGCCGGCGTCGGTGACGATGAAGCCCTGGGAAGCGCGGGTGCCGTCCCAGTGGCCACCGCCGTTGCGGTAGCTCACGCCCAGAAGGGTGTTCTCCGGCTCCGACTCCCACCAGTGGTCCGGGCACCCGTACGAGCTGTC
Source organism: Streptomyces sp. NPDC058650 (assembly GCF_042717315.1). NCBI lineage: Bacteria > Bacillati > Actinomycetota > Actinomycetes > Kitasatosporales > Streptomycetaceae > Streptomyces > Streptomyces sp. NPDC058650. Next base: position 217,686 of record NZ_JBHXRL010000008.1, on the reverse strand, counting down.
CGGGTCGGTGCCGGCGGGGGCTCCGGACGGGAACTTGTCGCAGGACAGTCCCGTCCCGTCCGCGGCGACGTCGACGCGCCACCAGCAGGTGTTGGCCCCGAAGTTGGCGATGTGGCCGCCGGAGTCGCGGAAGGCGGTCACGCGGCGCCGGAGGTCGGCGCTCCAGTACTCGTCGTGACCGGCAGTGACCAGGAGGCGATATCCGTCGCGCAGGAACAGCCCCTCGTGGAGGTCCAGATCAGTGCAGTAATCGGCCTCGATCCGGTTCCGTTCCATCCAGGCGATGAAGGGGGCGTCCCAGTGGGCGAACGTCTGCCGGGGCGATGACGGGTCGTACGCGTCCGGCAGGCCCTTCACGGGCCCGCCGACACCACCCCCGGGACGGCGCGTCGTGACCTGGGCGGCGCTGTAGAGGCTCCCGCCGCCCGCCATGTTGTACGCCTGGTAGGTGAAGGTCGGGATCTTGTACAGGATCCTGCGACCGGAGGGCGCGGAGGGGGTGACGACCAGGAGGATGCGTGCCTCCCGGGCATCCAGCGGCGGTATGCCGGAGGCGCGCTGCGTGCTCAGCACCGCGATGTAGACACCGGACCGCCACTCCGGGGGGACGAGGAACTCGTACGCGGGCCACTGCCAGTCCGCGTCGAAGCGTCCGGCGGAGGCGGTCCGGCCAGGCCACTCGACGTGTCCCGCGTGCTGCGGCTCCGCTCCCCAGCGGTAGAAGTCGACGTGGAAGCGGGGGACGGTGGTGGCGATGTGCAGGCGGGCGACCTCGCCGGCTCGCACGCTCGGCCGGGCCGTGTAGCCGTTGATGGTGGTCACGCCCCCTCCTTGGGACGGGCCACGCCGCCGAGGTGGAAGGGGTCGATCGCCTCGACGCGGACGTCCCAACCCAGACCGCTCAGCTGGGAGGTGAGCTCGGTGGGGTCTCGGAGCACCTTCACAGCCATGTGGCGGGAACCGTCGGAGAGGGTGCGATGGACGGTCGGCATGGGCGCCGCTTCCACCCGGTCCTCGATCTCCGCCTTCGCCGACGAGTCGTCGAGGAACACCACGCGACCGCCGGGCACCAAGGCCCACCTGATCAGGTCCCAGAACGGTTCCATCTCCACGGGCGGCACGTGGCTGAGCCAGAACGCGAAGAACACCGTGTCGTACTGGCGGTCCGGCTCCCAGTCGAAGACGTCCGCCTCGATGAAGCGCGTCTCGGTGCCTCGCATGCGGTCGCGGGCCCGGCGGAGCATCTCCGGCGCCGCGTCCAGCGCGGTCAGGCTGCGGGCCCGGCGGGACAGCAGCCGCGTCCACTGGCCCGTGCCGCAGGCGATCTCCAGGACGTCACCGCCGACCGGCAGCGAGTCGAGTGCTTTCGCGAGTCGCGGCATGTCCATGCGGGTGCTGTACGTGGCGTCGTACTCGTCGGCTCGCGCCTGGTAGTAGGCGATCTGGCTTCCGGACCAGTCGCCCGGACCGCCCTGTCGCTTCTTCGTTCCGGTCACGCTGTGACCACCCCTCTCGACTGCGTACGGAGCGGTGGTGCTCCGTGCCGAGAAGACTGCCGAGCGGCGCTGGACAGCGGGCTGCCGTGGTGTCGCACTCGCGGTGCAGCACCGCCGCTGTCCAGGGCGACGAGCGCGCCTCGCTCAGACTTGGCCGGAATGGCCCGGGTGCTGAACTCGTGCTGAACTCCCGTCGCAGCGAAGGCCCTACGCCGCTGGTCAGACCGCCCTACCCTGTTACCGTCGTCGGTGTCGGTCGAAGGAGCTCAGGTGGCCACAGTGCAGCGCTGGACCGGACGGGAGGCGCGTGCTCTGCGGCTCGCGACGCGTCGGAGCGTGCGTGGCTTCGCGTCCTACCTCGGCGTCAGCGACCGGACGGTGTCCAACTGGGAGGCCCGGGGCGAGGAGATCGTCGTCGCACCGGACTCCCAGGCGTTACTCGACACGGCGTTGGAACGGAGCGACGCGGAGGTGCGGCAGCGCTTCTGGGACTCCCTCGGTGTTCCGACGCCCGAGGCCGCGCCGACACCGGACGACTACCTCCCGATACCCGTTCCGGAGCCCGGCTTGGTGCACAGGTCCGAAGATCTCGAAGGGCTCGTCTCCGTACTCCGGGAGGCGACTCAGGACGACACCGTCGCCACGGTCGCCCTGTGCGGCCCCGGCGGGTTCGGGAAGACGACGCTGGCCACGCAGGTGTGCCACGACCTCCGCGTACGGGACTCCTTCTCGGAGATCCTCTGGGTGGAGACCGGCGAGGGATGCACGGCCGCCAGGGTCGTCGAGCTGATCTCCGACCTGTGCGTCCACCTCGACGGCAACCGACCGTCCCTCACGGACCCGGAGCAGGCAGGCTTCCACCTCGCTCGTCTGCTCCAGGGACGACGCGCGCTCCTCGTCGTCGACAATGTCTGGTCCGCCACCGACCTCGGTCCCTTCCTGCTCGGCGGCGAGGACTGCGTACGGCTCGTGACCACGAGGAACGTGCGCGTGTGCCCCAGCTCCGCCCGAGTCGTGCGCCTGGGGCCCATGGCCCCGAGAGAGATCCGCGAACTGCTCGTACGCAACGTCGGAGCCCTGGACGACGCCGAGGCCGCACGCCTCGCAGGCGTGTGCGGGGGCTGGCCGCTGCTCGCGTCGATCATCGGCGCGAACGTCTCGCAGGAGGTCGGTTTCGGCGCCCCGGCCGACCGCGCCGTCGCGGAGACGAACGCGGCGATCCGCGCGTACGGCCCTCAGGCATTCGACGTCTGGGACTCCGACCAGCGCAAGAACGCCATCGGACAGGCGCTTGAATCCAGCCTCCACAGCCTCGCTGAGAGCGTCTCGATCGCCGGCCGCACGGACCTGCGAGACCGGTACCTGTCCCTGGCGGTCTTCCCTCCGTCGGTGCCGATCCCCATGTCGGTCCTCACCCACTGGTGGGGCACCGCGAACGGATGGGCCCCTCACGTGGTGCGCCAGTTCTGCCGTGTACTGTCCGACCGTTCCTTGATCGGCGCTTACCTCGCCGACCGGAACGCCATCGTGCTGCACGACGTGTTCCGGTCCTACCTGCGCCATCTGGTCGGCGACCGGTGGGCGACCCTTCACCGGTCCCTGATCGAGGCGTACCGGCAGAGCACGGACGGTGCCTGGGAGACCCTCGCCGAGGGCGAGGGATACCTGTGGCGTCACCTCCCCTACCACCTGCGTGAGGCGGGCCTCGACGCCGAGCTCGTCAGCCTGCTGGCCTCGCCGACGTACGTCATGCGCAAGGTCGCACTCGTCGGGCACCAGTCGCTGACCGCGGACGCCGCCGTGCTCGACGCCCTGCCCGGGCGCCACGATGCCGGCCACCCGCAGCACCAGGTGTGGGCCACCGCCCGGGCCCTGACCGGTGCCGGGTATCTGCTGAACGGGCTGGAGAACCCGGCCGACATCGCCTCGACCCTCTCGATCGTGCTGCGGCGTGCATCCACCCCCGAGGCCACCCGAACCCTGGAAGGCGCAGCGGGGGAGGGGACAGTGCTCGCCCCGAGGTGGCTGTTGCCGCCCCCTAAGGTGAGCTCCGAGGCGGTGACGGAGCGCGGTCACATCGGTGCAGTCGTCAGCGTTTCCGCCGTCCGCGACCTCGTGGCATCAGGTGGCGAGGACGGAGTGGTCAGGCTGTGGAACCTGAACACGGGCAAGCTCCTCCGAGCCCACGAAGCCCATACCGGATGGGTGTTCGCCACCGCGCTCTCCGCGGACGGGATGGTCCTCGCCTCAGCGGGGGACGACGGAGCGATCCGGCTGTGGCGCACGGACACCGGCGAACCTGTCGGGGTGCTGCCCGGGCACACCCGCCGTGTTCGCAGCCTCGCCTTCTCCTCAGCCGACTCCGTCCTGGTCTCCGGTGCCGAGGACGGAGCCGTATGCGCGTGGGACCTGGAGCGGCTCGTGCTCCTGCGCACGATGCGGGCGGCAGGTACCCCCGTCTGGTCCGTGGCCATCGGCGGGGACTCTGACTCGCTCGTAGCCGCAGCCGGCGAGGACGAGTTCGTCCGACTCTTTGACTTGCGCACCGGCCGCCTCCTCGACGAACGCGCGGAACACCGGGACTGGGTCCGCTCCGTTGCCTTCGCCCCCGGCTCCACTCTCTTGGCCTCGGGGTCTGGTGACCGTTCCGCAGCCTTGTGGGACGCGGCCGACGGGAAACTCGCGCTCGTCCGCCGGATAGCCGACCTCAAGGCGCGCGTGCGCGCCGTCGCTCTGTCCCCGCATGACGACGTCCTCGTCGCCGCCACCGAGGAGCCGAGGATCCAGGCGTTCTCAGCGGAGACGCCCGTAGGTGAGACGCAGCTCCCGCGGGGCGTGGACTGGGTGCGCTCACTCGCCAGAACGGGCGACGGCACCGTGGTCGCCGGGTGCGAGGATGGCGCTGTCCGCGTCTGGACCATGGGGAAGAGCAGGCTCAGGACCCTGGCCGGCGGCTCGAACACCGTGTGGTCCACGCAGTTCGCGGCCGGCGGACGTACCGCCGTGGTCGGCGACGGGGCCGGAGGCGTCGACGTCGTCGACACCGCGACGGCGGCAGTCGGCCGGAGGCTGCCCGCCGCCCATGGACGCGTCTGGTCCCTGGCCTGCGGCGAGGAGCACGTCGCCGCGGCCTGCGGCGACGGGACGGTCAGGGTCTGGTCGCTGCCCGACCGGGCCTGGTCGCTCACCCTGAACCAGGACACCCCGCGAACGTGGGCTGTGGCGGTGGCCCGTTCGACGCCTCGTATCGCTGCGAGCACGGGCGCCGGACACATCCGGTGCTGGGATCTCCCCACCGGGACGCTGATGTGGACTCAGGACGTGCACGCCGGTCGGCTGCGGTCGCTCTCGTTCGACGACAGTGGAGACGTCCTGGCCGCCTGCGGTGGAGACGGCTCGGTGCGCGTGTGGCACGCCCCCACAGGGGATTTCAGGAGCCGATTCAGCAGCCCCAGCGGGTGGGCTCGCGCCGTCGCCGTGGACGGTCCGGGCAACCGCGTGGCGGTCGGTGCGGGAACCGGCGACATCGCGGTACGTCACCTGGGGACGGACCGGTTCACCTCCCACCTCTCCGGCCACACGGGCCGCATCCTCATGCTGGGCTTCATGAGCGACGAGGACCGCCTCGTGTCGGCTGCGGCGGACGGGACGGTGCGCGTGTGGGCGCTCGGCGAACAGCGGCAGATCGCCGAGGTCCGGGTGGACGCCTCACTGCACTGCGCGGCCTTCGAGCCGGCGACGGGTGAGGTGCTGGTGGGGAGTGCGGCCGGCGTCGTGGCCCTGGGGATCATGGACACGTGAGCGAAATGCGAAGGGCTTGGACACCATGACAGAGAAGACCTCCCTGACGTTGGGTGATGTGACTGACGCGCCGGTCATCCTGAGCAACGAGCCCGGCTCGTTCGCCTGGGGTGTGCTGGCCAAGCGCCACCCTGCCCTCATCCAGCAGGTACGAGATGCCTTCCCGTACGGCCGCTGGCAGCACGAGGCCCTCGACGCGCTGCTGGACGAGATCACCAACGGCGTCGTCGAACCGCTCGCCCTCGCGGAACACGACCGTGAGCGCTGGGGGGACTCGGGGCACGAGTACTTCGGGCGCTCGTGGTACGACGCCCCGTTCCTGTGGGCGGAAAGCTACTTCTACCGCAGGCTCCTCGGCGCGGTCGGGTACTTCGGCAGTGGGCCATGGCAGGGAGTCGATCCGTTCGCGCCGTTCAAGCAGGCCGAACTACAAGGCGACGCTGTGAAGGAGGAGTTGCGGGCCCTGGACGCGCTCGCGAGCGCACCGGCGGACGAGCGGGCCACGGCCCTGCTCCATGCCTCGCTCTGGGGCAACCGCGCGGACCTCGGCTTCCGCGTCTCGGCGGGGGAGCCAGCGGCCGGTGACGCTGCTGCCTCCGCGCTGGTGGCCGACGACAGCGCCTTGTTGTGGCAGATGCTGCCCGTCGGGGGCTCCTCGACCGTCGCCGTGGTGGCGGACAATGCGGGACGCGAGCTGATCCCGGACCTGATCCTCATCGACCACCTCCTCGAACAGCGGCATGCCGAACAGGTCGTGCTTCACCTCAAGCCGTACCCCTACTACGTCTCCGACGCGATGACGGCCGACGTTGTCGACTGCCTCCGTCGCCTCACCGAGGCACCCGGCGAAGCCAGTGCGATCGGAGGCCGACTGTGGAAGGCCATGGCGGCAGGAAGCCTGGAGGTCCGCACCCACCCGTTCTTCTGCGCTCCGCTGCCGTACGAGGAGATGCCCGAGGACCTCCGCGGCGAGTTCGAGAGCGCCACGCTCACCATCCTGAAGGGTGACCTCAACTACCGGCGCCTGGTGGGCGACCGGCTGTGGGACGCCAAGGCGCCCTTCGCCGATCTCACCGCGCACTTCCCTGGGGCCGTCGCGGCGCTCCGGACCCTGAAGTCCGACGTCATCGTCGGCTTGGAGCAGGAAGCACTGGACGCGCTCGAACGGTCCGGGACTGCTTGGCGTACGAGTGGAACTCACGCGCTGATTCAGGTGCGACGGTAGAGGCTCTTCGTGACGATCGAGGCACAGAGAGCAGTTGCCGCTGCCGTCGTCGTTCAGGGCGAACGAGTCCTGCTCGTGCGGCGACGAGTCGCGGAAGGCGCACTCTCGTGGCAGTTCCCGGCCGGGAAGATCGAACCCGAGGAGACTCCCGAGGAAGCCGCAGCGCGTGAGACCGAGGAAGAGAGCGGGCTCCTGGTGGTCGCGCAGAGTGTGCTGGGACAAACGGGTTCACCCCATGACGGGCCGGAAGATCCACTACATCGCATGTCGTTCCGTCGGCGGCCAGGCGGTCGTAGCGAGTGCTGATGAGGTGGCCGGGCTGACCTGGGCCGCGCACGGCGAGATCCCGCACTACGTGCCGTACGGGCTGTTCGAGCCGGTGCAGGACTACCTTGATGTGGCTCTGCTCCCGTGAGCTCCTTCGGGGCGACGCCCTTGAGGCTCGAGGCGCGCGTTGTCGTTGCCGGGGCTGGGGTGGCAGGACTTACCACCGCTGTCGTTCTGGCCGAGGCTGGAGCCTCGGTGCACGTGATCGCCGAGCACGTAGCGGGCACCACGTCGTTGGCGGCCGGGGCGATGTGGGGACCGTCCTGGTCGAACCGAAAGACAAGGTGGACCTGTGGGGGCAGCAGTCCCTAACGGCCTTCCGCGAGTTGGCCGAGGACCCGTCGACAGGCGTCCGGCTCACCAGTGGCATTGAGGCGTCCCGTACGGCCGAGGGCCGGCCCGGCTGGGCAACCACCCTGCCCGGCTTCAGGCCGTGCGAGCCGACTGAACTGCCGGCCGGGTTTACCGCCGGCTACCGGTTCACGGTGCCACTGATCGACATGCCCACCTACCTCGACTACCTCCTGGGTCGGCTCGATGCCGCCGAGGGAACGGTCGAGCGGCGACGCCTGGCCTCGCTCGCGGACGCCGGTCCTGCCCCTGTGATCGTCAACTGCACGGGTCTCGGTGCCCAGGAACTGGTCCCGGACCATGACCTTCGCCCCATCCGCGGCCAGCACGTCGTCGTCACCAACCCGGGGCTGACCGAGTTCTTCTCCGAGGACACCGGCCTCTCACCGGACCTGCTGTGTTTCTACCCCCACGGCGACACCCTCGTCCTGGGCGGCACCGCCATCGACGGCGAAGGCAACCTCGCCCCCGACGAGAAGGCGGCAGCCGGAATCCTCGCTCGCTGTGCAGAGGTCGAACCCCGTCTTGCTGAGGCTCGCGTCCTGGAGCACCGGGTCGGCGCCCGGCCGACCCGTGCCACGGTCCGCGTGGAGGCGGAACGGCAGGAGGACGGCAACCTGATCGTGCACAACTACGGGCACGGAGGTGCTGGCGTCACGCTGTCCTGGGGATGCGCCGAAGAAGCCGCCGGCATCCTGGCCGCCGACGAGGGAGACAGACGATGAACGACCAGACGAAGAAGCCCTTCCTGTACGTCGTCGTCTGCGCCGCCGGCATCGCGGGCGACGCCCACAAGCTGATCACCACCGCGCAGGACCGGGGTTGGGGCGTGGGCGTCATCGCCACACCCCAGGGTCTCGGCTTCCTCGACGTCGAGGCGACCGAGGCCCAGACCGGCTACCCGATCCGCTCGGCTTGGCGCCGCCCCAGTGACCCGCGCCCGCTCCCGCCGGCTGACGCCATTGCCGTCGCGCCGGCCACGTTCAACTCGATCAACAAGTGGGCCGCTGGGATCGCCGACACTCTCGCGCTGGGCATCCTGTGCGAGGCGTACGGGATGGGCATTCCGACGGTCGCCCTGCCGTACGTGAACGCGGCCATGGCTGCCCACCCGGCGTACGGCCGGAGCCTGGACCAGCTGCGGGAGATGGGCGTGATGGTCGGGTCGTACGAGCCGCACCGTCCGAAGGCTGGCGGGGGAGCGGGCTTCTTCCGGTGGGAGGAGGCGCTGGAGTTGCTTGACGCCAAGATCGGCTGAACGCGATCCGGCCTGCCCTCGTACCGTCGGGGTTTGCGTGTTCCGTTTCGGAACAGGTTCGCTGTTCCGAAACGGAACAGTGCGGATGTTCCGAAACGGAACAGTGCGGGTGTTCCGAAACGGAACGCGTCCGCCGTTCCTCCAGGGAACACGGTGGCCGTTCCTTCGGGGAACGCGGTCGTCGTTCCCCGAAGGAACAGCCGATTCCCGTACGACTCGACGCCGCCCTCCTGTACCTCTCCCCCCTCAGCATCCCTTCGCCTGCTTACGCCGAGTCCTGATGACGTTCCTCGACCACCCCGAGGCCGGTGTCCGAACTGACCACCCGCACCCAGGCGCTTTCGGCTGCCAGCCACATGCTCGTTCTGGGAAGTGCTCGTTCCACCTGCGCGGCCAGTACCTCGGAGAGCGTGCTGCGGAACGAGCAGCCCCCTTGTTCAGTGGCTGAACAGCGATCCGCCGGCGCTCTGAGCCGGAGCAGCGGGTGTGTTCCGCGCTGGAACGGATCGCTGTTCCGAGGCGGAGCGGCTCCTCGGGCGGAGGCCACTCACGGTGTTCACTCAGTGAACGTATGGGTGTTCATTCGGTGAATGCCCTGGCTGTTCACTGAATGAACGTGAGGGTATGTCGCTCGGGTGGCCTCTGCGCTACCGACTCCTTGGCCGGGAGGCCGTCGGCGTGGAGCGCGGTGTGGTGGTGGAGCCGGGCTGGGCTCGCCCTGCTGCCTTGGGGGACATGGGCTTCTCGACTGCCGGATCCGGGAGGCGGTTCAGGCGCCAGGTGAGGACTTCGCTGAGGTGGGTGGCGGTGTCGAGTTCGCGGTGGCGGGCTGCTTGAGTGAGGAGCGCGGCGGGGTCCTGGCCGGCTGCCGTGGCGTCGTTGAGGGTGGCAGCGAGGGCAGGCCAGCCGGGTTCGACGAGGATCTGCTCAGCCAGGTCGGGCAGCGCTTGGCGCACCGCGGCGGCCTGCCGCTCCAGCCGCCACTGGGCGAGGCGCCGGCCTTGGCGGTGGAGCACGATGAGGGGCTCGCTGGCTGCGGCCTGATAGGCCGCGCGGAGGTACTCGGCGGTCTGGCGGGCTGCTTCGGCCTGCTGGGTGTGGTTGCGGGTGCGGTGCCAGTGGTGGGCGAAGATGACTGCCAGCAGGAGGGCGTCGAGGAGGGTTGCGAGGAGGGCTTCGTCCTTCGGGGCGGGTTCACGCAGGATCGCCTTCGCCGCGCGGCGGGTGGCCTGGGCCTGCTGATGGTGGGCGCGGATGCGAGACCGGGCGGCGCGTTCGAAGGTGGTGGCGGCCTGGACGAGCTGCGGACGGAGGCCGGCGGGAGCGACCAGGGGGAGTGCGTCGAGGGCTTCGGCGAGGACGGTGATGTGGGCCTGTCCGGCCTCGTCCTCGTCATGGGCGAGGTGGTCGGGCAGCTGCTCGACGGCGAGGGCAAGGCGTCGCCAGGCCGGGATTTCGGTCCGTTCCGCCGGTGTGGCCTCGGTGGCCGTGAGGCGTTCGGTGATCTTGGGGTAGGAGAGGTCGGGGGCGAGGGTGGATCCGGAGAACCACACCGGCTCGCCCTGGGCGTTGGTGTCGCCGTCGAGGGCGACCTTGTAGCCGCGGACGTCCCCGGAGGGAAAGTACTGGACATCGACGAGGGCTCCGGTCCCCTCGACGAGCTGGAAGAACTCCTCAGTGTTCGTGGCCGCCGAGACAGCGGTGCGGACGATGGTGCGCAGGCGTTCCCGGGCCGTCCGGGCGTTTCCCGTGCGGCGGGCCTTCTCCTGTTCGGCGCGGGTGGGGCGCTTGGCGGCGGTGCGGTCGCCGCGCGGGACCTGGCGGAGCCCGTACTCCTTCTCGATGGCGACTAGTTCCTTGTCGGCGTGCAGGAAGTCGTTCCAGTTCCTCGGCGGGCGGAGGTCTCCCCGGACCTTGGTGGCGACGATATGGATGTGGTCGTCGGCGTGGCGGACGGCGACCCAGCGGCAGGCGTCGGGGTCGTCGGCCGGGGCGATGCCGGTGGCGTTCAGCACACGGCGGGCGATGGTGGCCCACTCGTCGTCGGTCAGGCGGCGGTCTTCGGGCGCGGCGCGGATCGAGCAGTGCCAGACGTGGTTCTTCGGCGCCTTCGGGCCGGCCTGCTTGACCCGCAGGTCGAGGAAGTCGGCGAGCTGGGCGAGGGTGGCGGCGGGGTTGCGGCCGGGGTCGGGCACGAAGTCGTCCCATGCGGCGACGAGGTGGGGGTCGTTGTGCTCGTTGGCGCGGCCGGGCCCGTAGAGGTAGTTGAGGACGCCCCGTGTTTTGTGGCCGGGTTTGACGATGTTCGCGATCAATCAGGCCGCCCAACGGTTTGTGGCGGCCACGATGGCGGCGGCGTCGACCGCCGTGACCGCATCCTGGACCAGGGTCAAGAGCCGTCCGGCCTCGGCGAGCACGGCGGCGTCCACCGGGTGTGCCTCGTCGCCGGAGTTCAGGCGTTTGGCGATCTGGTTCACGTTCCAGCCGATCCTGGAGACCTGCTTGCGCAGCGCTGCGTACTCGTCGATCAGGTCGTCGGTGGCGGTGCGCTGCTCGGGCAGGGCGAGGTCGCCGTTGAGGCGGGCCATGACGATGGCGCCGACGAGATGCGCTCCGGCGAGGTTGTGGCGGCGAGCTTCGGCGAGGATCGCCTGCTTCTCGTCGACGCTGTAGCGGACGTCGACACGCTCTTTGCGCTGCACGTCCTGGCGGGCGCGCCGACGGGCAACACGGCGCAGCGCGGCTTCGTCGGCAGCTCGCACGGCCCCTGTCCCCGGTGCGCCCTCGCGCCGGGGACCTGCCTCCGCCACCCCCGGGGCGGAGGCTTCCGCGTAGGACCGGCCCTTGGACGGTCCAACGCCATACCTTGCTCCGCCCGGGGCAGGGCCGGTGGGCTTCTGCGGCGGTGCGGGCCGGTCGTTCGGCTGGGGCGGGATCGTCGAGTCAGGGGTGGGGTGCTGCGGGGCGGGTGTCATGTGGGGATCCTTCGGTGGGATGACGGGAGGGGAAGTCCGCGCTTCGTGGACGTCTCGACGGGGGCTGGAGCCTGTCCGGAAATGCGGAGGGGCGGGTCGGTCGGTCCGGGTCGGGGCGACTCGGACCGACCGGAAGCGGGTCGACCTGCGGCTATTTCCGGTCAGTGGTCCTCGGGGGTTTCGGACGGGCCCGGGGGGACCGTTCCGTCGAGGCGGTTTACGAGCTCCGTGAGTCGCTCGTTGCTGATGGTGTGGCCGGCCGCGCGGAGGCTTGCCCGGATGGCCTTTCGGGTCTGCTCGCCCTCCATCTGCTCGACGATCGGGACGAACTCGTCGAGGTCTCCGGTCGTTGGACGGCCGACCTTGCGCGGAAGTACCGGGGGTTCGTCGTCGGCGGCTGCCTCGGCCGCGCGGTCTGTGTCTTCGGCGGCGGACGGGGTGGGGACGGGATGCGGGCGGGGCCGGTCCCCTTCTCGCGGGTGCTCGGTCACTGCAGGTCCGGCTGCCCGGAGGTGGCCGGGGTCGGCCTCACGGTTCGGCTGCGCGAGGTGCTGGTGGATCTGGCGCATGAGGACGCCGAAGGCGAGGAGCGCTGCGGTCGGGGGTACGGCGGCGACTATGTAGTCGAGGAGGGGGACGTCGGCGGGGTCGCGGGTGCCGGTGACGCCGGCGACGTTGAGGGCGATAGAGCCGAGGGAGCCGGTGGCGGTGATGGCGATGGCCAAGCCATCCGGCCGGCGGCGCAGGCCGGCCCGGAGCATGAGGAGTTCGCCGGCGACGATGAAGGCGTCGAGGGTGGCGGGCCAGGTCCACATGCGGGCGGGGGAGTTGCCGAGGCCGTGGTCTCCGGCGACCTCGGCGAGGTGGGCGTAGGAGAGCCAGAAACCGGCGGCGGTGAGGGCGAGGATCACGGCCCCGGCGGCGAGGAGGGTGTACCGGTCGGCGGGGTGCGGGGCAGGGGAAGACGAGGTCAAGCGGGAATGCTCCAAGGGCGTGGTGGCGAGGCGTCCGTGGCGATGCGGTCGGACGGCTGAGAGAGGGTGCCGCGACGTAGCGGCGAGCGTCAGGCGACGGGCTTGGGGCGGCGGCGGTCGTCGCCGTCGAGGATGACGCGTTCGGTCATCTGGGCCAGGCGGGAGGCGACGCGGTCACCGAGGGCCGCGCGCAGAGGCTCGGTGGGGAGGTTGGTGGTGATCAGGGTGGGGCGCAAGTGCTCGTACCGGTGGTTGATCAGCCGGTAGGTGAGTTCCTCGGTCCACTCACTGGTCTTCGCCGCCCCGAGGTCGTCTAGGAGCAGCAGCGGGCAGCGCATCAGCGTCTGCAGGTCGCGCTCGGTGTCGATTCCGGGCCGTGGGCGCAGGCGGGCGTACAGGTCGGCGGCGGTGGTGGCTTCCCAGCGCAGGCGGACCCCGGCGGCGAGCAGGGTGCGGATGGAGCCGTACGCCTGGTGGGTCTTGCCGGTGCCGGTCGGGCCGACGATCCGCAGCGAGGGGCCTTCGGCGATGCCCGGCGCGCCGGCGGGGCCGGGACGTCCGGTGCGGGCGATCTCGTTCGCCCAAGCGGTGACCTTGGGGTGGTCGGCGAGGGCGTGCCTGTAGCGGGCGGGGATGCGGGCGTCGGCCAGTTCCAGCGCGGTGACCCGCTCGGGCATCGGCTCCTGGGCAGCGGTGTCGGGAGCGATGCCGCGCTGGGCCAGGATGTTGCCGAGTCGGCTGGTGATCCGGGCGGGCTGCTGGGAATCGCGGGTGAGGGTGGCGGTCAGAGTTCGCCTCCGTAGGCGGCAGCGACGTTGATGGGGTTGGTCCACGGCTGGTGGGGAGCGGTGGCGGCCGGGACGGCGTTCATGGCCTCGTGCACGAGGCTGGGCAGGGTGCTCGGGTGCAGGCCTTTGGCGCGGTGGAGGGCGAGGCCGGCGCGGACGTGGTCCGGGGAGATGCCTTCGGCGAGGAGCTTCTTCGCCTCGCGGCCGAGGTGGCCGAGTACGTCCTGCGGTGGGCGGTGGGTGCACGCGGCGGCGTCCTCGCCGATCAGGTGTTTCGCCGAGACCGAGTCGGGCGCGGGGGCGCTCGCGCCCCCCAACGGGTTAGATCCTAGATCCCTGTTCCTAGGTCCTAGATCCGGACCGTGAGCACTCCTGGAAGGCTCACGGAGTCCTCCCCGAAGCTGCGGTGAGGACTCGGGGAAGTCGCTCTGACCTGCGAGTTCGCCGTTTACGGAGGGCTCATTGAGTCCTCCCGGCCGACTCGCGGAAGTCTCCGTGACAGTTCCCTGCACCTGCGGTGAGGGCTCACGCGGATGGCCGAGGTCGTGGTGCGGGCACGGCGGATTGCGTCCCCCGCTGGGGCGGTTGATCTTCTGGTGCTGCGCGAAGGTGACGATGTGCAGGTAGCGCTTGCCGTCGCCGGCCTCGTAGCGGCAGATCAGACCGGCGCCATCGAGCTGAGTGAGGTCGTCCTCGACTTCGACCGGCCCGTGCTCGCGGCGCAGCGACCATAGTTGGCCGGCGATGACGGCAGCCTGGTCGCGGAACCGGCCCTGGTCGTCGGCCTGGGTGAGCAGCCCGAAGAAGGTCCGCTCGGCGGAGAGGGAGACCGCCGCGAGGGACTCGGACGAGAACGCCTCGGGCTTGATGGTGCGGATACGGGGGATGGCGATCAACCGCCTTTCACGAGGGGGCTGGGTAATCCGGCGTCGCCGGGGTGCATGGCCAACACAGCCACACCTGGTGTGCAGAAGTCCAGACTTTGCTCAGGAATTCCGCACAGGTCGCCGATTTACTGCGGTTGGCGATCCGGCGGTTCGGCAACTGTAGGGGCGAATCCCCGGTTGCCGAAATCGACGCCGGAATTGCCCGTGTGATCCACATCGCTCACAGCAGACAGGAATGCCCTTCCGGATCGGTCGCCGCGCAAGCTACAACACCACCCATGCCGCCACGCCCCCTCGCAATCGGACCCGCCGGACACGCCGCCGCCCACGCCATCGAACGCACCCGCACCGCCCGCGGCTACTCCCAGCGCCAGCTTGCCGCCCGCGTCACCGCGCTCGGCCGGCCCATGACGTTCACCGCGCTCTCCCGCATCGAACGCACAGTCCGCCGCTGCGACATCGACGACCTCGTCGCCATCGCCACAGCCCTCGGAATCGCCCCGCAAACCCTCCTCGCCGGCCCCCTCACACCCCTAGGGGCGGCCGGGGTGGGCGAAATATAGCCGACGATCCCCGGTTAGCCCAACCGGGGATTCTCCGGATCATTGTGGGTCCCGGAACGCCCGCCGTGCCGGTCCCTGCCAGAGCCATGCCCATTTCCCGAGAGAGACACCTTGCGCCGATCCCCGATATCCGCCACCCGCCGTTCCGAAGAAAAGCTCACCGTCGACGAACTCTGCGAAGAGCTGCGGATTTCCCGGTCGACTTTCTACGACTGGCGCCAGAAAGGACGCGCACCCCGATGTGTGAAACTCCCGAACGGTAGCCTGCGTGTCCGCCGCAGTGACCTGGAGAACTGGCTCAGCGACTGCGAGGCCGCTGCGTGACCAATCGGTCCTACAAAGTCCGGTTCCGGACGACCGAGGTCTACAAGGGGAAGCGCGGTACGACCTACACCGTGCGCTGGTCGGTCAACGGCCAGCGCCATGGCGAGACCTTCAAGACGAGTGCTGCCGCAGACTCCTTCCGCGCCACCCTCCTCGTCGCCGCCAACAACGGTGAGCCCTTCGACCAGAGCACCGGCCGGCCGGTCTCCCACGCGGCGCCGGCGGCCGGGACCACCTGGTACGACTTCGCCCTGCAGTACGTCGACATGAAGTGGCCCCGGATCTCGGCGAACAACCGCATCAGCACCGCCAAGGCCCTGACCAAGGCCACGCTCGCGCTCCTGCGGACCGAGCCGGTCCAGTACGAGGGCGTCGACATCCGCAAGGCGCTGCGCGAGTACGCCTTCAACAAGAACCGCCGGGACGAAGCCCCGCCCGAGTCTCGGGCGATCCTGGCGTGGATCCGCCGCAACTCGCTGCCGATGAGTGCCTGGGAGGACAGCAAGCACGTCGACGCCGTCCTCCAGGCCCTCGACACCATGCTCGACGGCACACCAGCCGCCGCCAGCTCGGCCAAGCGCTACCGCCGGATCCTGAACGTCGTCCTCAAATACGCCGTCCGCCAGAACGTCCTCCAGTCCAACCCCATGCCCAAGGGGAAGGGCGAGAACACCGCCCCGAGGACGTCCGGCGCCGTCGACAAGCGCTCCCTCCTCAACCCGCACCAGGTGGCCGCCCTGCTCACCTGGATCGCCGCCCGTCCCCGCACCGGCCACCGGCTCATGGCGTTCTTCGCGGCCCTCTACTACGCAGGGCTGCGCCCCGAGGAAGCGGTCGCGCTACGAGTCGAGGACGCCGTCCTCCCGGCGACCGGCTGGGGCGAGCTCCGCGTGCACACCGCCGAGCCCGAGGTCGGCAGCCACTGGACCGACAGCGGTGAGGTGCACGAGACCCGCAACCTCAAGGGCCGGGCGTCCGGTGACACCCGTACCGTCCCCGTCCACCCCGCCCTGGTCGTGATCCTCCGTGCCCTCGTCGCCCGCGACGAGCTCAAGCCCGGCGATCTCCTCTTCCCCGGCGAGAAGGGCGGCCTCCTCGCCGGCTCCGTCTACCGGCGGACCTGGGCCAAGGCCCGCGAGGCCGTCCTGCCCGAGCATGAGTTCAAGTCGCCCGTCGGTAAGCGCGTGTACGACCTCCGCCACACCTGCCTGACCACCTGGCTCAACAACGGCATCCCACCCGCCCAGGTCGCCGAATGGGCCGGCAACAGCGTCCCGGTCCTGCTCTCCACCTACGCCCGCTGCATCACGGGGCAGATCGCCCAACTTCAGCAGCGCATCGAAGGCCCCCAGAAGCTCCCCGATGCGCCCGTGTCGCCGGCTGCCGTGGTGTCTCCCTCTCGGACTCCCCGGACGCCGGGGCGCGCCCGCTGAAGCGGGGCGTTGCCTTCCAGGGCCCGACGGCCTGGTGCTCAATGACGCACGGGCCAGGCTTGTTGGTCGCAGTCACCGGAAAAATCGGCACTGACGTGTCAGACCCGCGTGGTACGACTGCGACCCAGCAGAGTTCGAGCAGATGGGCGGTCAGCAGTGGGGCGACAGGAAGAAGCGATCCGCGTTGCGGACGAGCTCTTGGCCGACATCGAGCTCAAGCGGTTGAAGGCATCCGAGGTTGTCCTGAAGGCGAGCAGGCTCGCCCGGCTGGTCGGCCACAGCGAGTTGGCGGAGTTCCTCGGCTTCGAGCGCAACGGGTACCCGGTCGATGGTTCGGCGAGGACGTGGATCGGACGGGCGGGCCGCTGGGCCGATCGGGAAAAGGGGACCTTCTACACCCAATCGATCGCGAAGGTGGAGGCCCAGGTCGAGCCTAGCCAGCAGGCGATCGATGCCATGCGTGGCGGGGGCAACTATTCGGGCGACACCGCTCTGCTTGCGTCGCGCGACCATGACACGCGGATCCTCCGTTCCTCGGCCAACCTCAGCACGTGGACCGGAATCTGCGGGCAAGTCGTCGCGACCGTCTACGACATGGTTGCTGAGATCTACCACGAGCTCCTGTTCAGCGAGCTCCAGGCGAGCCTGTTCGCGAACATCCAGGAGAAGGTCGACGGGGCGTTGGCAGCGGCGAGCGGGACTGCACTCGAAAAGATCGAGCGCATCTCTGACCGCCTTCGGGACGGCGACCCCGAGTCTGTCAGCCAGGCCCTCACCACCTGCCGCCGGTTGATCGATTCCTCTGCGGACTACGTGTTTCCGGCCCGGGACGAGCAGTACAAGATCGGGGATGAGGTCGACCTGAAGGTCGGACCGCAGCAGGTGCTGAACCGGCTCCAGGCCCATACTCACGCCTGCGGGGCGTCCAAGAGTCGCAGGGACCGGCTGCGCCGGACTCTGTCCGATCTCTACGCCCGTTGCTCCGCAGGCACTCACGCCGAGGTCACCATCGACGAGGCCCGCTTCATCTTCCTGCAGACCTACATCGCCCTCGGCGAGATTCTGACCCTGAGCGCGCCCGGGGATGGTGAGTCCTGACTGCGCTTGCCCGCCACTCACATGTGCGGGACCACTGGTGACAGGGACCGCTGGAAGGCGATACGACCCTGCGGCCATGTCAATGTGGACGACCGCCCAGAACCTCAAACGCATGGAGGCACCCTGTACCAACGGCACCACGACGACTCCTCCCACCCCGATCCGAGCTACTGGGTCACCCCTCGCCACCTGGCGGGCGACGGCGAGGCTCTCGCCGACCACGTTGGTGCGGCCCTCTCGTCCGCAGGCTGGCAGATGTGGCCGACCGCCCGCGACACCTTCCTCTACACGAGCCCCAACGGGCTGTGCGGCGCCGAGTGGACACGCGCTGCCTGCTCCTTCGAACTGGGAGACCTTCCGGTTGCCTGGCAGGTCTCGGCCAGGACCCGTCCGGACAGCGCCCTGGCGGAGTGGAACGCGTACTTCACTGCCGGCCTCCCCCATGAGGCGCTGACCGACTTCCTTCTCGCCCTCGACGCCCGCACAGAACCCGCGTTCTCCTTCGGCGGCCCCGAAGCCGTCGTGGCGGCGGTCTGCACCCAGGGGTGGGCTCGCGACATCGACCGTCCGCACACGGCCGCCCTCGCTCCCGGACTCTCGGCCGGCATCTCCTTGGAGGAGGTGCCCCCGCTCGTCCGCGATGCTGACCTGTGGCCCGGAAGGTTCGGCTGGCAGGCGTGGGCCGAGCCCGTGCTCGGGAATCCGTACCTGTGGTGCGCCAGCTTCAGCAGCAGCGTGCCGCATGACCTCGTCGCGATCTTCGCTTCCTCACTCGCCTCGCCGCATCCGGTGCAGCGCTCCTGCTTGCCCGCCGGAGTCGAGGGACGACTGACGGTCGTCCGGCCGGGGATTGACCGGCAGAGAAGAGCGCGTGGGCCGGAGTGAGGCGGGCAGCGGGCGGCCTCAAACTTCGGGCCGTTTTCGGGCCGAACGGCCGCCGGAGGCCGCCTCTGGCCGGTTTCAGCCGGACAGATCAAGCCATCCGGAGCCCTTGCTCCGGCACGCTCGCCCCCGACTGAAAACCGCCTCTGACCAGCAAAAAGACCCTCCCGAAGGAGGGTCTTCGCCTGTGCGCCCCCGGCAGGACTCGAACCTGCGGCCAAGTGCTTAGAAGGCACCTGCTCTATCCACTGAGCTACGGGGGCCGGGTGGTGGCCGTGTGGCCTGGAGGCCCTGGTGGGTGGGGTGTGGCCTGCCGGGACAAGGATAGGGCTCCGATCGCCTTGGCCCGGGTGCTTCACCTGCGTGGCACGATGTGGAGGTTCGGTGAAGCGGAACGATAATCGCAGGCAGGTGCGATTTACGCAGCGGTTTTCACGCCGCTCGGGGCGGGTGTTGTGCACTCGTTATGCCTGCGGTCCCGGTCGCCCTTCCCTTCTCTCGGCGCGCAGGATGCCTATACGCTTCAAAAACACTCATAAATTGGGCATTCTTCGCATGTGGTGACCTTGGACGAACGGCCTCAGCTGATCGACGCACTCTCCGCCCTGCGCGACCGTGTCGCCGCCGTGCGTCTCCCACTCCCCCTCCCCGGCGCATCACGCGCCCGGCAGACCCGGGCCGAGCTCCTCGCTCAGCTCGACGACTATCTGGTGCCCCGCCTGAAGGATCCCGACGCCCCCCTCCTCGCCGTCGTAGGCGGCTCCACCGGGGCCGGGAAGTCCACGCTCGTCAACTCCCTCGTGGGGCGGCGCGTCAGCGAGTCGGGGGTGCTCAGGCCCACCACCCGGACGCCCGTGCTCGTCTGCCACCCCGAGGACCACCACTGGTTCGCCGGGATGCGCGTCCTCCCGCAGCTCACCCGCGTCTGGCTGCCCCAGGCCGACGAGGAGCACTCCACCGAGGAGCCGCCCGAGGAGAACGCCCTGCGGGTCGAGACCGCCGCCTCCCTGCCGCGCGGGCTCGCCCTGCTCGACGCGCCCGACATCGACTCCCTCGTCGTCGAGAACCGGCTCCTCGCCGCCGAATTGATCTGCGCCGCCGACATCTGGGTGATGGTCACCACCGCCTCGCGGTACGCCGACGCCGTCCCCTGGCACCTGCTCCGAACCGCCAAGGAGTACGACGCCACCCTCGTCACCGTCCTCGACCGCGTCCCGCACCAGGTCATCGGCGAGGTCTCCCGCCAGTACGAGGCGCTCCTCGACAAGGCGGGCCTCGGCGACGTGCCCCGCTTCACGATTCCCGAGCTGCCCGAGTCCACGGACGGCGGCAGCGGACTCCTGCCCGACAGCGCCGTCGCCCCGCTGCGCGCCTGGCTCGCCCACCGGGCCGTGGACCCCGCCGCCCGCCAGCAGGCCCTCGGCCGGACCGCCACCGGGGTCATCGACTCCCTCGACACCCGACTGCCCGAACTGGCCGGCGCGGTCGCCGCCCAGTACGCCTCCGCCGTCCGGCTCGGCGGCGCCGTCGAGGCCGCCTACCGCGAGCAGGGCAAGCGCGTGCGGCAGCAGCTGGGCCGCGGCGCCGTCCTCGCCGGGGACGCCCGCACCCGCTGGCGCGGCTACCCCCGCGACAGCACCGCCGACGAACTCCTCGACGCCCTCGCCGAGTCCCTCGCCGCCCTCCTGCACTGCGCGGTGGCCGCCGCGGAGGAACGCGTACACGACGCCTGGCAGCGCGATCCCGCCGCCGAAGCCCTGGGCCCGCCGCGGGCCGGCGGCGACCGGGAGGCGGGGGAGCGGACCGGCGTGGAGGTACGCCGCTGGCGCCGCGTACTCGAAGAACTCGCCGAGGAGGAAGTGCGGAACGTCGAGCGGCCTTCCGGCTCCCGCTCCTCCCGTGCCGCCCGCACCGCCGTCCCCGAGGCCGAGACCGTCGCCGCCCTCCTCGCCGCCTCCCTCCTCGGAGGCCGGCGCACCCGGGCCGCGGGCGACCGCCTCGCCGAACTCCTCGGTGCCCAGGCCGCCCTCCGCCTGCGCGACAAGGGCGGCGAGCTGGTCCTCTCGTACGTCGACCGCGTCCTGCACGCCGAGCGCGACCGGCGCCTCGCCCCTCTCGACGCGCTCGACGTGACCCCCGAGCCGCAGGCGGAGCTCATCGCCGCGCTCTCCGTACTGCAGAAGGAGAAGTGACGTGGTGGACGACGACCGCGGCCCAAGCCGACGTGAGCGCTGGGACGACGGGCTGATCGCCCGGCGGGCGAGCGAGCGGGCCGCCCTGGTGGAGGACACGGAGCAAGAGGTTCCGGAGGACGACATGCTGCCGGCCCTCGGCGGGAACTACGGCGGGCCCCTCCGGAGCCGCCTCGACGCCCTCCACGAGCTCGTCGGACTCTCCCGCACCCGCGTCGAGAGCGAGGCCCTCGCCGGGGCCGGGCGCGTCCTCGACGAGGCCGCCGCCCGCCAGCGGCTCTCCTCCCGGCACACCGTGATCGCCCTCGCCGGCGCCACCGGCAGCGGCAAGTCCACGCTCTTCAACGCCCTCGCCGGCGTCCCCGTCTCCGAGACCGGCCTGCGCCGCCCCACCACCTCCGCGCCCATCGCGCTCAGCTGGTCCGAGGGCGCCGCCGGACTCCTCGACCGGCTCGCCGTCCCCAGCCGGCTGCGCCGCCGCCCCCTCGCCGGCGGCGCGGCCGACGCCGAACTCCAGGGCCTCGTCCTCGTCGACCTCCCCGACCACGACTCGGCGGTCACCGCCCACCGCGACCAGGTCGACCGGGTCCTCGGCCTCGTCGACGCCGTCATCTGGGTCGTCGACCCCGAGAAGTACGCCGACGCCGCCCTCCACGAGCGCTACCTCCGCCCGCTCGCCGGACACGCCGAGGTCACCTTCGTCGTCCTCAACCAGATCGACCGGCTCGGCACCGAGGCCGCCGACCTCGTCCTCGACGACCTGCGTCGCCTCCTCGACGAGGACGGAGTGGCGCTCGGCGAACACGGCGAACCCGGCGCCACCGTCCTCGCCGTCTCCGCGCTGAGCGGCGACGGCATCCCCGAACTGCGCGAACTCATCGGCCGGTTCGTCCAGGACCGGACCGCCCCCGAACGCCGCCTCGCCGCCGACATCGACGCCGCCGCCGTCCGGCTCCGCCCCGCGTACGTCGCCGACGGCCGCTCCGGCCTCGACGAGCGCGCCCGGGGGGACTTCGCGGACCGGCTCGCCGTCGCCGTCGGCGCCCAGGCCGCCGGAGAGGCCGCCGAGCGGGTCTGGCGCCGGGGAGCCATCCGCGCCTGCGGTACGCCCTGGCTACGGCTCTACCGCTGGTACGAGCGGCTGCGCGCGCACGGCTCCACCGACCCGCGCCTCGACTCTCCCGCCGAGGACGAACTGACGGCGCGGCAGCGCGTCGAGCAGGCGGTCCGGATCGTCGCCGACGAGGCCTCGCGCGGGCTCCCCACCCCCTGGGCGCAGGCCGTACGGGAGGCGGCGGCGCGCGGGGCCGAGGGGCTGCCGGAGGCCCTCGACGAGCTGACGGCGAGCATGGGCGACCCGGCCGCCCGGCCGCCCCGGCCCGCCTGGTGGCCCGCCGCCGTCCTCGCGCAGGCCGTGATGACGCTCCTGCAGATCTTCGGCGCGCTGTGGCTGGTGGGCCAGATCGTCGGTGTCGTGGAGCCGGGGCTCCTTCCGCCGGTCGTCGTGATGCTCGGCGGCATCGTCGGCGGCCCGCTCGTCGAATGGGCCTGCGAGGGCGCCGTGAAGGGCCCTGCCCGGCGGTACGGGGAGGAGGCCGAGCGCCGGCTGCGGGAGGCGGCCGGGGCGTGCGGCCGGGCCCGGGTGCTCGACCCGGTGGCGGCGGAGCTGATGCGCTACCGGGAGGTCCGCGAGCAGTACGCGACGGTGGTCGGCACCCGGCCCTCGGCGCGCGTGGTCGGCGGGACCCGGTCCGGTGCGTCGCGGCTCGGGGCGACCAGGGCGGACGTTCGGAGGAGGTAGGGGCGGCGCTCGAACCGACCGCTGGGATGCCTGCTTCTTCCCCTTCCGGGTGAGGGAGTTGTCCCCAATCGCCGGATCGTCCACAGGCCCCGGCGGGAACGTCCCGACCGCCCCCACCATGGTGCCGACCGAGAGAAACGCACAGGTGGGGGCGGAACCATGAACGACACGACCGTGACGCTCGTCGGCAACGTGGTGACGGCGGTGGAGTACCGGGAGACGGCCGGGGGCGGGGTGGCGCGGTTCCGTTTCGCGGTGACCGCGCGGCGCTGGGACCGGGAGCGGGGGCTCTGGTCCGACGGGAGCACCAGCTTCTACACGGTGTCGGCCTGGAGGTCGCTCGGGGCCAATCTCGCGGCCTCGGTCTCCGTCGGGGAACCGCTCGTGGTGCACGGCCGGTTGAGGGTGCGGGAGGACGAGCGCGACGGGCAGCGCAAGACCTTCGTGGACGTGGACGCGCTGGCCGTGGGGCACGATCTGACCCGGGGTACGGCCGCCTTCCGGCGCGTGGTGAAGGCGGAGCCGGGGCCCCGGTCGGAGGCGGGGCCGCGGCCGGAGCCGGAGCCGACCCTCGCCCAGGCGTCCGGGCAGGACCCGTGGACGGAGGCCACTCAGCGGTTGGTGACCGTTCCCTGACCATGTGTCGTGGGGATTTGTCGACCAACTCACCGTGGGGATAACGATTCTGAGACGGAATGGTTATCTGAACGTATGGCCGGGCACCGGGGGGTTCCGCATCCATAGGATTCCCGGGTACTCATGTGGCACGTGAGCCCATCGAGTCTGTGAGTCTGCTGGCGCGCGCTCCCCCCACGCGAACCGACCATGTTCGCGGAGCGGCCCGCCCGGAGGGGAATCCAATGTTTTCAGTTCGTGGGCGTGGCGCGGCCCGCCTGGCCGCCGCGACCCTGGTCTCCGGCCTTGTCGCGGCCGGTGCGATAGCGACCGCCGGTCCGGCGTTCGCCGATGAGCCCGCCCCGGGTACGGGTGGCGTCACGGCGAAGCTCGGCGGCTTGACCGAGGACGTCGCCGGCGTCGAGATCACCGAGAAGAACGGCGACAAGTGGCCGGTCCAGGGTGGTCTCTTCAAGATGGAGGTCGGTGGCGGAGGCACTCTCTTCACCTACTGCATCGACCTCCGCACCCCGGCGAAGCACGACTTCGACTACAAGGAAGTCGGCTGGGGCGAGTCCTCCCTGCACAACAACGAGAACGCGGGCAAGATCCTCTGGATCCTGGAGAACGCCTACCCGAAGTTCTCCGCCGAGACCCTCGGCGGCAAGGTCGGCGTCGACCTCTCCAAGAAGGAGGCCGCGGCCGGCACCCAGGCCGCGATCTGGACCCTCTCCGACGACGTCACCGCGACGCCCAAGGACGAGGACGCCAAGAAGCTGACCGAGTACCTCCTGAAGGAGGCCAAGCACCTCGAGGAGCCCAAGGCTTCCCTGAGCCTGTCTCCCTCCTCCGTCGCGGGCAAGGCCGGTGAGCGCCTCGGCCCGATCACGGTCTCCACGAACTCCGAGATCGCCAAGGTCGCGGCCGCCGCCGGCGCCCCGGCCGGCGTCCAGGTCGTCGACAAGGACGGCAAGCCCGTCTCCGAGGCCAAGAACGGCGACCAGGTCTTCTTCGACGTCCCCGCCGGCACCGCCGACGGCACCGCCGAGCTGACCGCCGAAGCCACCACCAAGGTTCCGCTGGGCCGCGCCTTCGTCTCCATCGACGGCCCCTCGCAGACCCTGATCCTGGCCGGCTCCAGCGACTCCACCGTCAACGCCAAGGCCACCGCGGCCTGGGCGAAGACGGGTGCCGTCCCGGCCGTCACGGTCGCGAAGGACTGCGCCAAGGGCGGCCTGGAGATCATCGCCTCCAACGAGGGTGACGAGGCCTGGACCTTCGACCTGAAGGGCACCTCGTACACGATCGCCGCCGGTGAGACGAAGACCGTGACGGTCCCGCTCGCCGAGGACGAGGCGTACAAGTTCACGATCACCGGCCCGAACGGCTTCGAGGAGACCTTCGAGGGCGTCCTGGACTGCAAGACGGCCACCCCGGGCCCGCTGCCCTCGGAGACCCCCACCACCACGGCGCCTTCGACCGAGCCCTCGGAGACCCCCTCCGCGCAGCCCTCGACGGAGACCCCGTCGGCCACTCCGTCGACCTCGGCCCCGGCCGGTGAGACCACCGGTACGACCGGCACCACCGGCACCACCGGTGGCGGCGACCTCGCCGAGACCGGCAGCTCCAACGCGACCCCGATGATCGCCGGCATCGCCGCCGCGCTCGTCGTGATCGGTGGAGCCGCGGTGTTCATCCTCCGCAAGAAGAAGGCCGCCGGTCACTGACGGTGACCTCCGGAGCCTGACCTCACGGAGTGATCCGCGTCACACGCGCTTCGCTCCGTGAAGCTCCGCACGGCCGCTGTACGGCCCCTGTACGGCCCTGGTTCGCATCCGCGTCCGGGGCCGTCCGGGGGCCGTCGCACGTCCGGGGCCCCTCAGCCCCTCCAGGCACCCCTCCGCGGCCTCGCCCGTGCCGCTCCCGCGCGTCCCGCCCCGCCCCCGTCCCGGCTCCCTCTCCACCCTCGCGCCGGTCTTACCGGTTTCCGCCTGAGGGTGGCGGTCAGGCAAGATGGGGTGTATCTGCCCACTCACTCCCTGCCGGACGGTTTCTCTTGGCTGAGTTCATCTACACCATGCGCAAGGCGCGTAAAGCGCACGGCGACAAGGTGATTCTCGACGACGTCTTCCTGAACTTCCTGCCCGGCGCCAAGATCGGTGTGGTGGGCCCGAACGGTGCCGGTAAGTCCACCGTTCTGAAGATCATGGCCGGGATCGAGCAGCCGTCCAACGGTGACGCGTTCCTCTCGCCCGGTTACAGCGTCGGCATCCTCATGCAGGAGCCGAAGCTCGACGAGTCGAAGACCGTCCTGGAGAACGTGCAGGACGGCGCCGCCGAGCAGATGGGCAAGCTCAAGCGCTTCAACGAGGTGGCCGAGCTCATGGCCACCGACTACAGCGACGAGCTGATGGAGGAGATGGGCAAGCTCCAGGAGGACCTGGACCACTCCAACGCCTGGGACCTCGACGCCCAGCTGGAGCAGGCCATGGACGCCCTGGGCTGCCCGCCCGGTGACTGGGCGGTCACCAACCTCTCCGGTGGCGAGAAGCGCCGTGTCGCGCTCTGCAAGCTGCTCATCGAGGCCCCGGACCTGCTCCTCCTCGACGAGCCCACCAACCACCTCGACGCCGAGTCGGTGAACTGGCTGGAGCAGCACCTCTCGAAGTACGCGGGCGCCGTGGTGGCCGTCACCCACGACCGCTACTTCCTGAACAACGTCGCCGAGTGGATCCTGGAGCTCGACCGCGGTCGCGCGATCCCCTACGAGGGCAACTACTCCACCTACCTCGACAAGAAGGCCACCCGCCTCAAGGTCGAGGGCAAGAAGGACGAGAAGCGCGCCAAGCGCCTCAAGGAAGAGCTGGAGTGGGTGCGGTCCAACGCCAAGGGGCGTCAGACCAAGTCCAAGGCCCGTCTCGCCCGCTACGAGGAGATGGCGGCCGAGGCCGACAAGATGCGGAAGCTGGACTTCGAGGAGATCCAGATCCCGCCGGGCCCGCGTCTGGGCTCCATCGTCGTCGAGGTCGAGAACCTCTCCAAGGCCTTCGGCGACAAGGTCCTCATCGACGACCTGAGCTTCACCCTGCCCCGTAACGGCATCGTCGGGGTCATCGGCCCGAACGGCGCCGGCAAGACCACGCTCTTCAAGATGATCCAGGGTCTGGAGACCCCGGACTCCGGCTCCATCAAGGTCGGCGAGACCGTCAAGATCTCGTACGTCGACCAGAGCCGCGCCAACATCGACCCCAAGAAGACGCTGTGGGCCGTCGTCTCCGACGAACTGGACTACATCAACGTCGGCCACGTCGAGATGCCGTCCCGCGCGTACGTCAGCGCCTTCGGCTTCAAGGGCCCGGACCAGCAGAAGCCCGCGGGCGTGCTGTCCGGCGGTGAGCGCAACCGCCTCAACCTGGCGCTCACCCTCAAGGAGGGCGGCAACCTGCTGCTCCTCGACGAGCCCACCAACGACCTCGACGTCGAGACCCTGTCGTCGCTCGAGAACGCGCTCCTGGAGTTCCCCGGTGCCGCGGTCGTGATCTCCCACGACCGGTGGTTCCTGGACCGGGTCGCGACGCACATCCTCGCGTACGAGGGCGAGTCGAAGTGGTACTGGTTCGAGGGCAACTTCGAGTCGTACGAGAAGAACAAGATCGAGCGCCTCGGCGCCGAGGCGGCCCGTCCGCACCGCGCCACGTACAAGAAGCTGACCCGAGGCTGAGGTCAGTGACCAGGCACATCTACAGCTGTCCCCTGCGCTGGTCGGACATGGACGCCTTCGGGCACGTCAACAACGTCGTCTTCCTGCGGTACCTGGAAGAGGCGCGGATCGACTTCATGTTCCGGCTGGCGCCGGGGGACGGTTCCCCCTCGTTCTCCGGCGGGTCCGTCGTGGCCCGGCACGAGATCGACTACAAGCGGCCGCTGGTCCACCGGCACGAGCCGGTGACCATCGAGTCGTGGGTCACGAAGATAGGCGCGGCGTCGCTGACGATCGCGTACGAGGTCAAGGACGCGGACGTGGTGTACGTCCGGGCGTCCACGGTCGTCGTGCCCTTCGACCTGGAGGCGCAGCGACCGCGCCGGATCACCTCCGAGGAGCGTGAGTTCCTCCAGGAGTACGTCGACGACGGGATGACGTCCGCCGCATGACCGTGCTCGCTCCGCTGCACTTCGCCGACGCCCGGGAGGCGGCTGCTCTCGCCGCCTTCCTGGGCAGGCTGGTCCACTACGACCGGGCCGCGGCCGTCCGCCTCCAGGCCGGCGGCGGGGCGCTGGCCGTCTTCGGGCGGCCGCCGTCCTTCGAGGTGCTCGCGATCCGTACGGCGCGGCTCGTCGACGCCGTCGACCTGGACGCCACCGTCTCCGCAGGCGAGCTCCTCGAAGGCATCGAGGAGTCGGCCGGCAAGGCGGTCGTCCCGGACTCCGTCACCGGTCCGCCCTGGGCGGGTGTGCTGCCGCCCCGGGCCGGCTGGAAGCCGGTCGCCGGGCTGCCGGGCGCTCCCGAGATGCGGGGCGCGGTCGCCGCGGCCGTCGCCGAGTTCCGGGCGCGCGACGAGGAACTGCCCGAAGAGCGGCGGACCCGGGCCGAGCGCGATCGTATCGGCCACGCGATCTGGTCCCGGACCCTCGGTACCACCGGGCTGCCCCTGCGGGCCGTGCACGCCGCGCAGTCGCTCGGCTTCCTGCCGCCGGGACAGGACGACGCGCCGGTCGCGCTCTTCGCCTCCGGACCGTGGCTCCGGCTGCGTACCCCGTACGGCTCGATCGCCCTCCGTACGGTGCCGATGGCCCTCACGGTCACCCCGGGTCGATGACGAGGTGCACGTCGAGGTCGACGGGCACCTCGGCGGCGACGAGCTGAACAGTCTCCTCCACGCCTCCTGGCCCGGGCACCAGGACACCGACTTCGGTCCCGTCCTCGCCCGCAGCCTGCTGCGCGTCACCGCCGCCGCGCCGGGCGGCTCGTCGGGTACGTGAACGTCGTCGGGGACGGCGGCGTGCACGCCTTCCTCCTCGACACCACCGTCCACCCGGACGAGCGCCGGGCCGGGCTCGGCGTCGCTCTCGTACGGGCCGCCGCCGACGCGGCCCGCGCGCGCGGCGCGCACTGGCCGCACGTCGACTACGAGCCCCACCTCACCGGCTTCCACGAGCGGTGCGGCTTCCTGCCCACGGCGGCCGGACTCATGGCGCTGACAGACCTCTAGACCTGGCGGGGCGCTCGGCGAGGCCTCCGTTCCGGACACGGTTCCGGGCGGCTCCACCGCAGGTTCACGTGTCGCGCCCCCGCCGTCGCGGCCGTCAGCGCGAGCAGCGCCAGGAAGCCCGGGAGCCACGGCGAGCTGGAGCCCTCCACCGCCGGGTCCACCCGCCGCCGGGGGTCGTAGGCCACCCGGATGGTCCCGCCGTCCGGGGCGAGCCGACGGTCCTCCGCCAGTGCCGACGGATACCCGCCCGGGCAGCGCAGCGTGTGGTGGTGGAGCGTCGTGTCGAGGCCGCCGTCGACGATCGCTTCCCTGTGCTCCCCGATGACCTTCACGACGACGCACTCGGCGACCTCGCCGCGCGCGGCGGCCTGGTCCGTGGCGGCTGCCGTGAGCAGCAGCCCGCCGACCAGCGACAGCGCGCCGAAGAAGCCCAGGTTTCCGGTGACCAGCAGGAAGTACGCCACTCCCGCCGCGAGGACGGCCGCCCCGCCGACCGAGACGGCGACCGTCGTGGACGGCGCCGAGGCGCCCCCGAAGCACCAGGCCGCCCAGACGGCCAGGGCGACCGCGCAGGCCGCCGGCAGGAACATCGCCGCCCGTGCCCGGCCCGCCTTCCTCGCCCTGCCCGCCTCCGTCTCCCGCGTCGGCTTCCTCGATGGCATGGACATCACCCCCCAGGGGAGGGACGCCCCGCCGCCCTCCCCGGTTTCGCCTCGCGTCAGCGCTCCGCGTCGTCCGGCCAGACCCCGATGTGGTCCTGTTCCAGCTCCAGTGCCACCCGGTGCTCCATCCCGAGCGCCTGCGTGTAGTCCGACGGGAGCTGGAGCCGGCCCGCGCGGTCGAGCATCGCGTACTCCCGTGCCACCAGCGACTCCTTGCCCTGCTCGTCGACCTCGGTGCGGCGCAGCACTTCCGAGGAGGTGCGGCCGTCGCGGATGGCGACCGTGCGGCGCACCTCGGAGGCGACCGCCTGGTCGTGGGTGACGATGACGATCGTCGTGCCCAGTTCCTCGTTGGCGCGGCGGAAGGCCGCGAAGACCTGCTCGCCGGTGGCCGAGTCCAGCTCGCCGGTGGGCTCGTCGGCGAGCAGGACGGAGGGGTTGTTGGCGAGCGCGACCGCGATCGCCACCCGCTGCTGCTGGCCGCCGGAGAGCTGGTGCGGTCGCCGGTCGCGGGCGTCCGCGATGCCCAGCATCGAGAGGAGCTCCTCCGCCCGCTCGGCCTTCCGCTTCGTCCGGCCCCGCAACTGCATCGGCAGCGCCACGTTCTGGGCGGCCGTCAGGTACGGGAGGAGGTTGCGGGCGGTCTGCTGCCAGACGAAGCCGACGACCTCGCGGCGGTAGCGCAGCCGCGCCTTGCCGTCCATCGCGAGCAGGTCGCACCCGGCGACGCTCGCCGAGCCGGCCGTCGGCACGTCGAGACCCGCCAGGATGTTCATCAGCGTCGACTTGCCGGAGCCCGAGGCGCCGACGAGGGCCATCAACTCGCCCTCCTTCACCAGGAGGTCGAGGCCCTGGAGCGCCTGCACCTCCACCCCGTCCGTGGTGAAGATCCGGACGAGCCGGTCGCAGGCGATGAGCGCGTCGTGCCCGTACGAGGGCCGGTCGCGCCGCGCCGTCGCCCGCTGCTCCAGCTCCTCCAGGGTGGTGCCCGAAGGGTCGGTGGGGAGGGTCGTACCGGTCTTCGTCATCGTGCGTCTCCTGCCCTCAGTTCCTTGATCGATCCCCTGCGCCCCGCCCACCAGGCCTGCCCCGCCGCCGCCAGTCCCGTCAGGACGACGACGCCGAGCGCGGGCAGGACCAGGGACCAGGGGTCCGCCCGCAGCGGGGCGCTGTCCAGCGTGGCGAAGCCGGGGGCCGTCGCGAGCGCGAGCCGGAACAGGTCGATGCCCGGGGCGAGCAGCGGCACCGTCGCCCAGCCGACCAGCATGCCGCCGAGCGCGGCGAGGACCGCCTGCGGCAGCGCTTCGAGGCCGAGGAGCCTGCGGCCCTGCTTCCGGGTCAGGCCCATCGTCCGCAGGCGGGCGAGGAGCGTGGTCCGCTCCGGCGCGTTCTGCATCAGGGAGAGCAGCACCGCCAGGACCGCGTAGCCGGCGCCCGCGCCGATGGCCGCCGCGTAGATCCGCTCGGCGCCCGTCTGGAGCGGCGAGTCGACGTAGGTGGAACGCAGTTCGGTGCGGAGCGTGACGACGAAGTCGTCGGACTTCGCCGTCACGGCGGCGCGCAGGGCCGCCCCGTCCAGCGCTCCGTCCGCCGAGCTCCCCGTGACGAGCAGCGCGGTGGGCTGCGGGTGGGTCAGGTCGGCGGCGTTGACGACGAGGAAGTCCTCGCCGGTCAGGGCCGGGGTGGTCGTCCGGACCGCGACGACCTTCACCCGGAACACCCCGGCCGCCGCCACGATCTCCAGCGGCTCGCTGCCGAGCCGCTCGGCGATGGCGGGCGAGGCGATCGCGGGCAGCACCCGCTCGGTGTCCGCGACGGCGTCCTTGCCGCCCTTCCCGGTCGACGCGAGCAGCTTGGCCGGGAACGGGCCGAAGCCGGTCCGGTCCGCGAGGCGGCTGTACGAGCCGGGCTCGACGCCGACGAGCGGCGCGCTCATCGGCTGGGCGCCGGTGCCCTGGAAGGACGGCATCGCCACTCCGTACTCGA
Organism: Streptomyces sp. NPDC058650; assembly: GCF_042717315.1. Lineage (NCBI taxonomy): Bacteria > Bacillati > Actinomycetota > Actinomycetes > Kitasatosporales > Streptomycetaceae > Streptomyces > Streptomyces sp. NPDC058650. The sequence continues at coordinate 186,838 of NZ_JBHXRL010000008.1, read as the reverse complement.
CCTGGATCGGGGCCAGGTCCCGTACTCCCGCCGTATCGCGTACGGCCTCGGTGAGCCCGGGCGGCAGCGGCGTCCACTCGACCGAGCCGTCGACGCGGGCGTCCGCGCCGGTCGCGAGGAGCGCGGCCCGGTCGCGGGCGTCGGCGACCCCGGCGAGGACCGAGCCGCCGAACGCGGCCGTGGTCAGCGCGAGGACCAGCGCGAGGAGCGGCAGCGCGCCCGTCGAGGACGAGCGTCCGGCCCGGGCCAGGGCCAGCGGGCCGACCGCCCCGCGCAGCCGGCGGGCGGGCCGGGCCAGCCACCGCAGCGGCAGCGGATAGATCCGTACGAGGACGAGCGCGGCGATCACGCCGACGAGCACCGGGGCGGCGCTCACCAGGTGGTCCCCGGAGTCGCCGGTGCCGCGCAGCCGCAGCGAGGCGACGGCGCCGACGGCGAGGACGAGCAGGGTGAGTTCGGCGACCGTGCGGCGGCGGGAGGGCCGGGCGGTGAGCAGGTCGTCGCGGCCGCCGTGCAGCCGCGGGCGGCGGTGCAGGACGACGGCCCGCAGCGGCAGCACGAGCATCGCGAGGAGCGCGACGAAGGCGGCGGCGAGGAGGGAGGGACCGAGGGGGAGCCCGGTGGCGGCCTCGGCCGCGGCTCCCGCCTCGACGGCGGGACCGCCCGCCACCTCCGGGGGCCGTACGGTCCACACCGCCAGGGCCAGGCCGAGCACGGCGGCCGGTACGGCCACCGCCGCGGTCTCGCCGAGCAGGCGCAGCCCGATGCCGGTCAGCGAGGCGCCGCGCGAGCGCAGCAGCGCCAGTTCGCTGTCCCGGCGGGCGGCGAAGAGGCCTCCGGTCATCGCGACGACGACGGCCGCGACCGCGCCGATCCCGAAGACGGCGACGGCCACGACGGGGTTGATCGCCTCGCGCATCGAGCGGAAGGAGTCGACGATCTCGTCGAGCTTGGTGGTGAGCGCGCCGGTGTTCCCCATGACCTGGCGCATCGAGACCAGGTCGGGTCCGGCGCTCGCCGAGCCGAGCGCGGCGTCGAGCCGGTCGACGTCCCGCGCGGTGAGGTGACCCGCCGTGGGCATGTACCGCCAGTAGGCCTCCGGCTCACCGGTGGTGGAGAGCGCCACGGGCGCCGAGGCGGGGGAGAGGAGCAAGGCCCCCTGCCAGTAGTACTTCACCTCGTCGCCGACGATCGGGGTGAGGGCCGGGGTGTGCAGCAGCGGCTCCACCGCCCAGTACGCGGACTCGGTGGCGCGCGGCTCCACGATGCCGGTGACCGTCACGGCGACGGGCTCCGCGTTCACCACGCCGGGCACGTGCACGACCGAGCCGGGCTTGATGCCGAGCGCCTTCGCGGTCGCCGCGGTGACCGCGGCCTCCGGGGCGCGCGCCGATCCGGCGGGCATTCTGCCCTTCCGTACCGTCGCGTGGGCGGGCAGGTCGGACGGGGAGGAGAGCACGAGCTGGGGGGACAGGCCGTCGGGCCGGGGCAGCCACCGGTCGAGCCCGTCGATCCGCTTGATCGTACGGACGCCGTGGACGGTCTGCTTCGGGTCGGTCCGCAGCGGCTCGGGGAGCAGGGAGCGCAGCCTGTCCCGCTTGCTCAGGAGGACGGAGGGGGCCAGGGCCGCCTCGCGCTCGGCGAGTGAGCCTCCCAGGCCGCCCGGCTGGGTCAGTTCGAGGACGCTGTTGCGGGGCGCGGCGGCCTCGATCTCGTGCCGGAGGCCCTCCGTCTCGTACGCGTCGACGGCTCGCGGGAGAGCGGCGGCGAGGTAGACGGTGACCAGGACGAGGAGAGCCAGGGAGCCGGCGGCCCAGGGCGCGGTCCGCAGCCGGGTCCGCACCCAGGGCGCCACGGCACGGGCGGGCTTGCCGGACCGAGCGGGACGGCGGGACCCGTCGGGGCTGTCGGACCGAGCGGGCCTGCCGGACCGAGCGGGGCTGTCGGACCGGGGCATGTCGGTGTTCTCCCTGTTCTCGTTCTCCCTGCGTGCGGCGGTCATCAGTTGTCCCCCTGGTGGCGCAGGGTCACGGCCGGGTCGGTGCGGCGCAGCGCGATCGCCGCGACGATCGCCAGCGGCAGCGCGGCCACACCGGTGATGAGCAGCGCCACCTGGCCGAGGGGCAGTTCCACCAGGACCGGGGGCACGGGCCGGGTGGCCTGGCCGGTGAGGACGACGAGGGGGACGACGGCCCGGGCCAGGACCGCGCCGAGCCCGATGCCGACGAGCAGGCCGACGGCGATGAGCACGCCCTGCTCGGCGGCGATCAGCCGGGCGAGGCGGCGCTGCGGGGTGCCGAGCGCCCGCAACACCCCGAACTCGGCGGATCGTTCCCGCATCGAACCGGCCGAGCCGACGGCGAAGCCGACCGCGGCGAGCGCGGCGGCGGCCGCCGCCACCGCCATCAGGGCGGCGTTGGGTCCGGCGCCGAGCGGGTCGCCGAGCAGGTCGGCGGCGGTCTCGTCGCGTACGAGGATCTGTTCGGGGTCCGCGCTCGGGCGGGCCCGCAGGGCCGCGGCGACCTCGTCGGACCGGCCGGGCGCGACGGTCAGCCACCACTCGCTCGCGGGCACGCTCGCGGTCTCGTCGGTCGCCAGATAGCGGTTGACCGACGCCAGGTCGACGAGGATCGAGCCGCCGTCCTCAGGGGTGGCGACGGGCGTGGTGGCGGAGGCCCCCTGGGCGCCCGGGCCGGTGGTCGGCAGCTCCTTGACCACCCGGGCGACGGTGATGCCGACCGGCTTGCCGCCGAGGGTGATCTCGAGCTTGTCCCCGGGCTTGGCGCCGGTCGCCGCCAGATAGGTCTCGGTGACCACGGCCGGCAGCCGGGTGGGCGCCTTCGGCCCGGGGGCGGTCAGCCGGACGGTGTACTCCTCGGTCACGACGAACTTGGCCCCCAGAGCCTTGCCGCTGATCGTGTACGCGACGGAGTACGGCGCGGGGCGGCCGCCGGGTCCCGCGGAGCCGGGACGGCCGGTCGCGGGGACGGCGAGCTGAGGTTCGCCGTCCAGGGTCTGTTCGGCGGCGTAGGCCCAGGCGGCGAGGATCCGTCCCGGCGCGTGCGTCCGCTCGGCGCCGTCCGGCCCGACGGTGGTGAAACGCTCGACGTGCAGGGTCAGCGGGTGCTTCTCGCCGTCGTCGACCTCGCCGGTGAGCTCCAGGCCGATGAGGGTGAGCAGCCCGCCGGACCCCTTGCTGTCCGTGGTGCCCGCGTCGCCCGTGGCGCCGGGCCCGCCGGTCAGGGCGCCGAGGTCGAGGGTCAGCCGGTGCGTGCGGCCGTCGGAGGGCAGCGAATCCACGGCCTGCCGGTACGGGATGCCGTTCGGGTCCTCCAGGACGACCGTGACCCGGGCCTCGGAGGTGCGGACCGCCGCGACGGTGCGCAGGTCGATGCCGAGCGTCCGGGTGCCGGCGGGCAGGGGGAGCCCGGGGCGGGTCCCGGCCTCGGGGGCGAGCGGGGTGAGGAGGGAGGCGGCGGGGGAGGTGCCGGCGAGGTCGGGGCGGAGCAGCAGCCCGCCCGCGGCCGCGCGGGTGTCGACGGCCAGGACGGTCGCGTTCTTCCCGGCGACGTCCGTCGAGGCGCGGTGCACCGGCGCCACGGCCGTGACACCGGGCACGGCGGCAAGCCGCTCGGTCTGCGTCGGTTCGCCGGGACCGGCGGCGAGGACGCGGACATCCGCGCCGGCCCGGAAGTCGGCCTGGTCCCGCTGCGAACGATCCCAGGAGTTGCTCTGCGCGATGGCCAGCATGCCCATCGCCACGGCGAGGACGAGGAGGAGTACGGGGCCCGCGCCGCGCAGCGGCCGCCGGCTGAACTGCCAGCCGGCGAGGGCGGCGGAGAGACCGCGCCCGCTCGCCGCGCGCCGCTCGGCCAGCTTGGCGGCGGGCGGCAGCAGACGCAGGGTCAGGACGGTGCCGGCGAGCAGGGCGAGGGCGGGCGCGGCGACGAGCACCGGGTCCACGGAGCCCCCGCCGTCCTCGCCCGAGCCGAGGGTCGCGCCGGTGGCGGCGGGCCGCTGCAACTGCCAGTAGGCGACGGCGGCGATGGCGAGCAGCCCGATGTCCGCCCCGGCCCGTACGGGAGCGGGCAGGGTGCCCGAGCGGGTCTTGCGCAGGGAGACGGCGGCACCGTCCCCGGCGGCGAGCGCGGGAGCCACGACGGCCGCCGCGCAGCACAGCGCCACCGCGGCGGCGGCCAGCCAGACCTGGAGGGACGGCGTCGTGTCGAGCCGTACCCCGAGCGAGGAGAGCGCGGACCGCTCGGTGAAGATCCGGGTCAGCGGACCGGTCAGAAGCGGGGCGGCGATCGCCGCGGGCAGCGCGAGCAGCAGCGCCTCGACGGCGGCGAGCCCGGTGATCCGGCGCCGCGAACCGCCGCGGGCCCGCAGCAGCGCCGTCTCCCCGGAGCGCTCGGTGCTGAGCAGCCGGGCCACGAGCAGCAGCGCGTACGCGGCGAGCAGCACCAGCTGCACGGCCACGATCAGGAGGGTCGAGCGGGAGACGACGAGTGCCCGCTGGGTCTGCTCCAGGACGGTCGGGAGCGCGGTGGCCGCGGCGATCGTCGTCCCGAAGGGCTCGGTGGCGGAGGCCAGCTCCTTCGGCCCCTCGGTCGCCGAGACGCGCAGGGCGTCCATCCCGTCGGTCGTGAGGCCGCTGAAGTCGGCGGTGCCGAGCCAGGACGTGTCCCCGGCGCTGAGCGCTCCGGAGGCGGGGACGGCCGGGGCGACGAAGAGCGGTCCGTACGTCGTGAACGCGACCGTCCGCACGCCGCGGCCGCCGGCCGGGTCGAGCTGCCAGTACAGGTCGGCGGTGTCGACGGGCCGGTAGACGCCGGTGATCCGGGTCTTCACCACCTTGCCCTCGGCGAGCCGGTCGCCGAGGGTGAGCACGGTCCCGGGCGTGACCCGGAGGCGCCGGGCGGCCTCCTCGGGGATCGCCGCCTCGACGACGCCGCCGGTGCGGGCGGCCGAGGGCCAGGCGCCCCGGACGAGCGAGAGCCGCGAGCGGTCGAGGGCGGCGAATCGGGTGAGGTCCGGATCGCCCTTGCGGGCGGCGGGCGGCTGAAGAGCGCGGGGCAGCGCGTACGGCCCGGAGCGTTCGAGGCGCCGCACGGTCACCGGCAGCCCGTCGAAGGTCTTCCGCGCCCCCTCCCGCACGGCCTCATCGGCACTCGCCCGCTTCGCGGCGTCCACCTGCCCGGTCACGAGCAGCGACGCGGCGGGCGCGGAGCGCCCCTGGAGCCCCGCCTGGAGCGCCGCGTCCCCGATGGTGGAGGAGAAGGCGGCGAGCGTGGCCAGCACGGTGGTGGTCAGCAACACGGCGAGCAGCGCCGCGGCCAATAGCAGCCGGTGAGCCCTGACACGCAGGAATACGAACCCCGTCACCCATCCCCCTGGAACCCTGAACCACCCTGCGCGCGCCGAACGCCGCCGAAAGTTCTCCGAAAGCCCATCGAGTCCCCCCGGACTTCCCTCGGATGCTTTCAGAGTGCGGGTGCCGCTGGAAACCGCTTACGGACCGACCTTGATGCGATCGTGACCGTTATTCGGTGTTCCGTCTCCGGAATGTGTCCGTCCAGGGGTGGTGGGTCGCGGTGAGTGAGGTGGGGCGGGGTGAGGGAGCGTCAGCCGGCGGTGTTCACCATGGAGGCTGCCGCGTAGGTGAGGTAGCGCCACAGTTCGGCCTCGTGCTCGGGGGCGAGCGCGAGGTCGTCCAGGGCGGCGCGCATGTGGCGGAGCCAGGCGTCGTGGGCCTCCTGGTCCACCGTGAACGGGGCGTGGCGCATGCGGAGGCGGGGGTGGCCGCGGTGGTCGCTGTAGGTGCGGGGGCCGCCCCAGTACTGCATCAGGAAGAGGGCGAGGCGCTCCTCCGCCGGGCCGAGGTCCTCCTCGGGGTACATCGGGCGCAGCAGCGGGTCCGCCGCGACGCCCTCGTAGAAGCGGTGGACCAGGCGGCGGAAGGTCTCCTCGCCGCCGACCTGCTCGTAGAAGGTCTGCTCCTGCGTCGTTTCCCCGGGAATCTCGTTCACCGTTCCATCGTCTCAGATGGCCGGGCCGAGGACCGGAGGCCTAGGACCGCCGGACCGGCACCCGTACGGGCGCTCGCCCCCACGCCCCGGCGGCGGGAGAGTGGAGACATGGGTGGTGAGCCGTGGGACGAGTTCGCCGGGGCCGGCGCGCGGGAGCGGTTGGAGCTCGTGCGGCGGATAGAGGCGGACGGCGCGCTGTCCGATCCCGCCTGGCGGGCCGCCTTCGCCGAGGTCCCGCGCCATCTCTTCGTCCCGTACTTCTACGTCTCCGGGACCGGCGGCTACGAGCGGCTCTGGGCCGGCGACCCCGACCCCGCGCGGCGGGAGCGCTGGCTGCGCGGCACCTACGCGGACACCGCGATCGCCACCCGCGTACGCGACGGGGAGCTGGTCTCCTCCGCCAGCCAGCCCTCCCTGATGGCGCTCATGCTCCAGGCCCTGGACGTGCGCGACGGCGACGACGTCCTGGAGATCGGCGCCGGGACCGGCTACCACGCGGCCCTGCTCTGCCACCGGCTCGGCGAGCAGCACGTCACCACCGTCGACCTCGACGAGGAGATCGCCGAGTCCGCCCGGACCCATCTCGCCGCCGTCGGGTACCGGCCGGCCGTGCTCGCCGCCGACGGAGCCCGGGGCTGCCCCGAACACGCCCCCTACGACCGGATCGTCGCGACCTGCGCGGTGCCCGCCGTCCCGTACCCCTGGCTCGCCCAGTGCCGGCCCGGCGCCCTGATCCTCGCCCCGCTCTCCACCGGACTGATCCTGCTGCGGGTGCGCGACGGCACCCACGCGGAGGGGCGGTTCCTGGAGACCTCGGCGTACTTCGTGGCGCTGCGGGGCGTCGCCGCCCACGTCCCGGAGGGCCGCGGCCCCCGCCACGGTCCCGCCGGGGACGAACGCTTCCGCTTCCTGTGCGGTCTCGTCGCCCCGGTCCTGGACAGACGCGAAGCGCTCTCGCTCTGGCTGCGCGAGGGGCGGCCGGAACGGGAGCGCTTCGGGGTGACGGTCAGCGGCGACCGGCAGTGGGCCTGGCTGGACGAGCCCGGAGGGCCGTACGCCTGGCCCCTGCCGTCCGCCGGTTAGCCGCGGCGGATCGTGATCGTCGTCCAGGCGCCGACGTGCACCCGGTCGCCCTCCTGGAGCTGGACGGGGACGTAGGGCTGGATCGGCTCCTCGCCGCCGTTGATCGTGGTGCCGTTGGTGGAGTTCTGGTCCACCACCGCCCACGACCCGTCCGGTTGCTGCACGAGCACGGCGTGCTGGTGCGAGACGCCCGGGTCCTCCGGCGGCACCGACAGGTCGATGTCGGGGGACTCGCCGGTGGAGTGCCGGCGGCGGCCGATGGAGATCTGGTTGCCCTGGAGCGGCAGGTGCTTGTCCGGCGAGTACGCGGGCAGGTTGAGGCCCGAGGCCTCCGGGCCGCTGCGGTGCATCATCGCCATGAAGTACTCGCGGTCCGGACTGATGACCGCGGTCCAGCCCATAGGGGGCTGCGGCTGCGGCGGCTGGTGCTGGAACTGCTGCTGCTGGTGGTGTTGCTGTTGCTGCGGCGGCTGCTGGAACTGCTGCTGCGGCGGCTGCTGCTGTTGCTGGAACTGCTGCTGCGGGGGCGGCGGCGGGGCCTGGTGCTGCGGAGGCTGCGGGGGCTGCGGCTGCGACGGCGGCGACAGGACCCAGTCGTCGTCCGCGCGCGGCTGCGGCGGCGCGGGCGGGACCGGCGCCTGGACCGGGGCCTGCGGCGGCGGTGCCTGGAGGTACGCGGGCGGCGCCTGCTGCTGTACGGGCGGCTGCATCGGCTGCTGCTGCACCGGCGGGCGCTGCGGGGCCTGGTGGTGCGTGGGCTCGGCGCCCAGCGGCTCGGCCGGACGGTTCACCTGGGAGGGGCGCGAGCCCTGGTACCCGAAGGGATCCTGCTGAGGCGGCTGCGGGGGCTGCTGCTGCGGCGGGGGCGGCGGCGGGGACTGGAAGCCGGGCGGCAGGTTCAGACCTGGCGGCGGCCCGGACTGCTGCGGAGCCACCGGCGTGTAGGAAGTCGCCGTGTTCGTGAGGAAGTTCCAGCGGCACTCCTCGCAGAACGGCGCCATGTGCTCACGCGGGGTACGGCACTGCGGGCAGAGCTCCGCCTGCGCGGTCGCGTTCGGGTCGCCCCCGTGACCGAAGCCACCGGGAGCACCGGGCCCACCGGGAGCACCGTGGCCGCCGGGCGGCGGGCCCATCGGGGGCTGGCCGGGGCCACCGGGACCCGGGTATCCGTAAGCGGGCGGCGGCGGGGGAGGCGGCGGTACGGCACCCGCAGGCGCACCCGCCCCGGCCATGCGATGGCCGCAGACCTCGCACCAGTCGTCGGAGACCGACTGGTGTCCGTTCGGGCAGGTCGGCATGTCGGTGCTTCCCCCTCTCGTCGTCCGGCCCGGCGGGCCGGGCTGCCTCTACCTCTTGACGCGAACGGTCTTGGTGGAACGGGTCTCGAGTGTCATCTCGTCCGCTTCCGCGACCTTCGCCTTCAAACGCACAGTACCCGTCGCCGCGTCGACGACGTCGACCACCTTCGAAAGGAGTTTCGCCGTATCCGCGTTCCCGGAGGCCGCCGCGAGCTGCACCGCGCGGCCCAATTTCGCCGTCGCGCCGTCGCGATCGCCCGATTTGCGGGCATCGAGACCCTGCTGGATGACGTCCGCGAGCTCCGCCTGCCCCGTGTAGTGCGCGACCTGCGGATTGATCGACGTGGACATCGCCAGGTCGTCCGTCCACACCGCCCGTACCAGTCCTTGAGACAGCGGCAGGGGGTCGCCGCCCGCCGGGTCCAAGGCGATCAGGGAGACCCGGGCGGCGAGCATCTCCTGCCCGATCGCGGCCTGCGGGACGCGCACGCTCACGTGGTAGTCGCGGGACTCGTCGCCCCACGAGCCCGTCGGGTAGTCCCCGGCGCGCGGTCCGGCCTCGGTGCGGCGGCCGGTCAGGTCCTCGACCGTCGGCGCCACCTGCTTCACGTACCCGATCTCCACCCCGACCGGCGTCCACAGGCGCAGCACGACGTCCGCCACGCCCTTGCCCATCGCCTGCTCCATCATCGCCGTGAAGTCGGCGGCCAGACCGGCCGGGTCGGCGACGATGTCGGCCGTGCCGAGGAGCGCCGAGGCGATCGCGGTGACCTCCTTGACCTCCCAGTCCGTGCCGACCCCGCGCGCGTCACAGGTGAACCGGCCCGCGCAGGCGTCCAGCGCGGCCCGCAGCTCCTCCGGCGACTCGTGCTCGTTGCGGCCGTCGGTGAGCAGGATGCCGTGCCGGATGGTGACGTCGGCGGAGGACAGCAGCCGGTCCGCGAGGCGCAGCCAGGTGCCGATCGCCGTGCCGCCGCCCGCCGACAGGCTCCGCAGCGCCTCCTTGGCCTCGGTCCGGGTCCGGGCGTCCGCGACGGCCAGGCGGCCGTTCCCCGGGTAGACCTCCTTCGCCACGTGCGTACCGGCGACGACGGCGAAGGAGGTGCCGTCGCGCAGGGTGTCGACGGCGGCGGCGGTCGCCTCGCGGGCGCCGCGCATCTTGGTGGCGGGGTAGTCCATCGAGCCGGAGCAGTCGACCATGATCACCACGCCGGCCCCGCCGCCGTCCGCGTACCCGGAGACGCCGGTCGTGCCGCCCCCGGTCGAGGTGACCGTGACGATGGCGCTGACCTCGCGGCCGCCCTCCGGCAGGAACTCGTTCTGGTACACGTCCACGGAGAACCGCGGCGCGGTCGGCTTGGAGAAGTTCGCCATCTGTTTCGGCTCCTCGGGCGACGACGGGGGAAGCAAGAAGGGGGAGGGGGAGGGGACAGGGGGACCGGCGACCGCTCAGGCGGATCCTGCCCCCGGGGGAGCGACGGTGAACGGCAGCAGCGCCACCGTGATGTTGTCGTGGCCTCCGCCGTCGAGGGCGTGGCCGACCAGGGCCTGCGCGGCGGCCAGCGGGCGGGCCGCCGCGTCCGGCGGGACGACCCTCGCCATGTCCTCGGCGCCCTCCGCGTAGTTCCAGAGCCCGTCCGTGCAGACCACGACCACCCCGGACCGGTCCGGCTTGAACGCGGCCGTGTGCGGGTCCAGTTCGTACGCGTCGGCGCCCAGCCAGCCCGTGATCGCGTGGGCGCGCTCGTCCGCGTACGCCTCGGCCTCGTTCATGAGGCCCGCGGCGACCATCTGGGCGGCCCACGAGTCGTCCTCGGTGAGCCGCGCGGACGGGGTGGCGCGGTCGTCCGGCACCCAGTAGACGCGGCTGTCCCCGACCCAGCCGACGACGAGCAGGCCGTCGGCGACGACGGAGCCGACGATGGTGCAGGCCGGCGATCCCCCAGAGCTTCGCCTGGAAGGTGCCCCCAGATGGGGGTCGTGCTCGGCCCCGTCCGGGCCGGGCTCCTCCGCGAGGGAGTTGACGGCCTCGGCGGCGGCGACGATCGCCTCGTGCATCGCCTGCTGAGGGTGGATGCCGCGGGGCAGCGCGGCGAGCAGCGAGGCGCCGGCGGCCCGCGCGGCGGCGGCGGAGGCCTCGTCGGGCCGGGTCGCCGAGGAGACGCCGTCACAGACGATCGCGAGGGTGGCGGGGGAGCCGCCGGGGAGGGTGGTCGCCGAGACGGCGAACGCGTCCTCGTTGCGGTGGTGGCGCAGTCCCCGGTCGCTGACGGCGGCGACGGTGTCGAGCTCCTGCTCCATGTGGTCCCGCTCGCGCGGCTGCGCGTGCCCGCAGTTCTCGCAGTAGCCGTCGGTGTCCACCCGCCCGGCCCGGCAGGCCACGCACAACGTCGCCGCCGCCGACGCGTCGGGCGCGGGGGGCTGAGCGGGCACCGGCGGTGGGGCGGCCGGAGCCTGGGCGGCCTGGGGCGGGTCCACCTGTACCGCGGTACGGGGGTCGGGGGCGGCGAGCTCGAAGTCCCCACCCGGCGCGGGCGTGCCCGCAGGCACCGGGCCGTCCGTGCGGACCGCCATCGTGGGCAGGTCACGGCCACCGGAATCGGTGCCCGGCAGGTCGCCGGGGTGCTGGGTCGCCGTCGAGAGCGAACCGGCCTCCCGGGGCGGTGCGACCGGCCAGTCCACGGGGGCGACGATCGCCACGGTCGGGCGGTCCGGCTCCGTCTCGGCCGCCGGGACGGCCGACAGGTCGTAGCCGCACGCCCCGCAGTACCGGTCACCCGAGTCCAGCGGCTCCGCGCAGCCCGGGCAGCCGGCGAGTCCGCGCGACGGCTTCGACTCCGGCTTCGGCTTCGGCTTCTGGGACATCCTCACACCCACGTCCGGGGGCGGAAACGGTTGGCCCGCTCCACCAGTTCGATCCTCTCCTCGCCCCGCTGGGCGAGCCGGGCCAGCACCCGGTACGAGCGTTCGAGGCCGAAGCGCAGTCCGCGCTCGTCCAGTTCACTCCCGAGCAGCAGCGCGCCGCCGCCCGGTGCCGCACCGGGACTCCCGGAGAGTACCCAGTCGAGGGCCGTCCCGAGGACCTCCGTCGACAACTGCTCCCGGCGGACCGCGTCGAGACCGAAGCCCTGGAGCGCGGAGACCTGCGCCGCGGCGGCCGTCAGTTCGGCGCCGAGCGGCTCGTGCGCCGGGCGCCGCCGGAGCCGCGCCCGCACGGCCGCGACCCGGGCCGCCGTGTAGTGGATCGAGGCCTCCGGCACGGACTCCAGGGTCCGTACGGCTCCGGCGCGGTCGCCCGCCGCGAGCTGCACACGGGCGAGCCCGAAGGCCGCGCTGACGAAGCTCGGGTCGGTGGCCCACACGAGCCGGTAGTACTCGGCGGCGTTGTCCAGCTGGCCGAGGACCTCGGCGCAGATCCCCAGGGCCAGCTTCGGCGCCGGCTCCCCGGGGAAGGCGTCGTAGATCGCGTCGAAGGCGAGTGCCGCGTGCTCGTGGTCCCCGGTCACCAGCGAGGTCACGCCCCGGTACCAGACCACCCGCCAGTCGTCCGGGTCCCGCTCCTCCAGCGCCGCGAGGGTCCGTACGGCGGTGGGCGCGTCGCCCAGCTCCAGGTGGGCCCGCAGGGTGCGCAGCCGCAGTTCGGTGGAGGACGCGGGCGCGGCCTGGAGCGCGCCGAGCAGCTCGGCGGGGGCGGCGGCCGACAGACCGGCGAGGAATCCGGCGTTCGGGTCGCTCGTGTCGACGCGCGGCACGGGCAGCGCGAGCCCGGTGGCGGGCGCGTCGAGCGCCGCGAGCAACCACCCGAGCCCGGCCCCGGCCTCCGGCCCGCCGCCCGGAGGAGCCTGCCGTCCACCGCCCCGCTTCCCGGTACCCCTTCGGGCCCCGAGCAGCGACACGTCCTCCGTCAGTTCGGCGAACAGCGCGGTGTCCGTCACCCGGACCTCCGTGCCGAACAGCGTCGACAGCGCGGGACGCGGACGCCCCGACTGGAGCGCCACCACCTCGCGCAGGACGCCGGTCAGCTGCTCCGCCATCTCCTGCGCGGAGGAGAACCGCCGCGCGGGGTCCGGATCCGTGGCGCGGACCAGGAAGCGGTAGAACGACTCGTACGTCCGGAAGACCGCGATGTGCTCCGGGTCGGGCAGCGAGTCCACGAACACGTTCGTGTAGCCCTGGAAGTCGAACGCCATCACGGCAAGCGTCCGCGCCACCGTGTACAGGTCACTGGCCACCGACGGGCCGACCTCGGCCACCTCCGGCGCCTGGTAGCCGACCGTGCCGTAGATCGCCGACTCGTCGTCGTCCATCCGCCGGACCGCGCCCATGTCGATGAGCTTCAGCTGGTCCTCGGTCTGGATGGCGTTGTCGACCTTGAAGTCGCAGTACAGCAGGTTCCGGCTGTGCAGATGGCCGAGCGCCTCCAGGGCCTCGATCCCGTACGCGCAGGCCTGCTCCACCGGCAGCGGGTCGCGCCGGCCGTCCGGGGTCCGCCGGTCGTTGGCGATCTCCTTGAGCGACTTGCCGCCGACGTACTCCATGACGATGTAGCCGTCCATGGAGCCGGTGCGCTGGTCGAGGTGCTCGACGAAGTTGTAGATCCGGACGATGTTGGAGTGCTCGATCTCGGCGAGGAAGCGGCGCTCCGAGATGGCCGCGGCCATCGCGTCCTGGTCGCCGGTGTCGAGCAGGCCCTTGAGCACCACCCACCGGTCGGAGACCGCCCGGTCGACGGCGAGGTAGACCCAGCCGAGTCCGCCGTGCGCGAGGCAGCCCGCGACCTCGTACTGGCCGTGGACGATGTCCCCGCCGGTCAGCTTCGGCACGAAGGAGTACGGGTGCCCGCACTTGGTGCAGAAGCCCTCCGTACGACCCGGCCGGTCACCGCGCGAACGGCCCACCGGCGCCCCGCAGTCGGAGCGGGAGCAGAAACGCTTCCGCTCCGGCACCTCCGGGTTCTCCATCACGGCGCCCCGCGGGTCGGGACGCGGCACCTCCGGGATCGTCACCAGGCCCGCGCCCAGCCGGTTCCGGGCGGACTGCCCGGTCGACGTGCCCGAGCTGCGCACCGACACCGAGCGGCCGCCGGAGGCACCGGAGGCACCGGAGAGCGAGCGCGAGAGCCGGCCGGAGACCGAACGGCGCGACGTCGACGAGCGAGACGAACGCGACGAGGCGCGCGAGGACGCCCGCGAACTCCGCGAGGAGCTCGAATCGGGCCCCCCGACCCCGGACCCGCGCCCGGAGCCGATCCCCGTGCCCGTGCCCGTGCCCTTGCCGGGTACGGCCAGGCCCGTCGGCGTCGAACCGATCAGCCCTCCGGGCGCGACGACCGGCGCGAGCCCGCAGGTGTCGCAGTACAGCTCGCCGCCTCCCATGTCCTCGTACGAACCCTCGCACGAGGGACGCTGACAGCTCCCCACACCCGTCTCCCCGCTCACCACTGTCGTCCTCCGGCATCTCTCGGGCCGGACAGTACGTCCGCCGCGGCCTGCTGGTAGCGCAGCACGGCCTGCTCCGCGACCCGCAGGTCGCAGGGCGCGCTCCACAGCATCCGGCGTGCCGCGTCGTACCGCTCGATGAGCAGCGGGTCCTCCGCCGCCCCCAGCCGCGCCACCTTCGCCTTGTACGCGTCGAGCCGGCCGCGCAGCTCGGCCCGGACCGCGAGCGGCGCCGTGACCGCGGTCAGTGACTCCCGGGCCCGCATCAACTCGTCCTCGGCCTCCCGCTCCAGGGACTCCAGGAGCGGGGAGAGCCGGTGCCACCGCTGGTGCCTGCGGTACTCCGCGGCGGCCGCGAGCCGCTCCTGGAGCGCCGTCGGCGGCCCGCTGACGGCCGGCACCTCGGAGGCGGCGATCTTCGCCAGGACCTCGCCGCGCGCCGACCGGGCCTCGGCGAGCGTCCGGTCCGCGCGGGACAGCACGTCCCGCAGCCGCAGCAGCCGGTCCTCGGAGTCCTGCCGGACCGCGAGGACCGCCTCGATCTCGCGCCGGATGTCCTCCAGGGCCAGGGCCGCCCGGTCGTACCGCGCGGTGTCCGGCCGCCCTCCACCGGGCGCCGAACTGCCCGCGGCGGGCCGCCAGAAGGCGAGCGGATCCGTCACGACCTGCGAGCGCAGCGCGGTCAGCTCGGCCGTGATGTCCTCCAGCTCGTCGCCGGCCGGGTGCTCCCCGGGCCGCACGCCGACCGAGTGCGCGAGCGAGCGCGTCCGGCCGAGCTCCGCGGCGAGCAGGTCTATCCGGGCGGGCAGCGCCGACCAGACGGCGTCGGCGGTGACCACCACGTCGAGCGAGGAGGCGTACAGCTCGTTCATCCGGCGGACGAGCCCTTCGAGCGTGAACCGCTCGGAGAGCAGCCCCTGTTCCCCCGCCCCGCCCGCGACGAGGACGCTCTCGCCGCGCAGCCGGTCGGTCAGCTCCACGAGCTCGTCCCGGCCGGGCCAGCGGCGCCGCGTCCGTACCCCACGGGCGTCGCGCAGGGCGCTCGTGTACACGTCGAAGCAGGTCCAGAGCAGGGCGATGGTCCGCTCGGCGGCCGCCCAGCGGTCCCGGGTCGTGCCGGTCAGCTCGGCCCCTTCGAGCAGCCTGCGGCCCGCGTGGTCCTGGAGGGCGAGGAGCGAGTCCTCGATCGCCTTGTGCTCGGCGCCGAGCCGTGCCAGCGCACGGTCCACCTCGTCCCGGTCCATCACCGGACCGGGAGGTCCCGTGACGCCCATCGATCACCTCTTCCGCCGCGTGTCCAGCGGCTGCTCGCGGGGGCTGCCGGCCGGGTCACTTGTATAGGGGTTCGGGCGGTCCGGCTATCCCGGGCAGGTCCGCCTTGAGCCAGTGGTCGTACGCCTGCTGCCAGGGCCCGTTCCGGTAGTCCACGAGGACCTTGTTGACCCGGCGGACCAGGTCGTCGTTCCCGAGCTTGGCGGCCACCCCGTAGTACTCCGTGGTGAACGGCTTGCCCTTCAGTTCGACCGCCGGGTCCTGGGCGGCCTGGCCGGCCGCGAGCGCGTTGTCGGTGACGACCGCGTCGACCTCGCCGAGCTGGAGCCGGGCCAGACAGTCCAGCTGGTTGGGGACGGTCAGCAGGTCCTTGTCGTCCTTCGTGCCGTCGGCCTCGTCCTTGAAGACGGCGCCGAAGGAGTTCTTCTCCAGCTCCTCGTAGGCCGTGGACCCCTCGGCGGTGCAGATCCGCTTGCCGCGCAGCGAGGAGTCGTAGCCGGTGATGCCGTGGTCGAGCTTGGGCGCGAGGACCTGCTGCCCGGCCTGGAAGTAGGCGGTGGAGAAGGCGACCTGCTGGATCCGCTTGCAGTTGATCGTCATCGTCCGCACGACGAGGTCGACCTTGCCGCTGTCCAGGGCGGCGATCCGCTGGTTCGTCGGGATCGCCCGGAAGATCACGGCCTTGTCGTCGCCGAGGATGTCCCGTGCGATGGCCTTGGCCAGATCGATGTCGAAGCCCTCCAGCGCGCGGTTCTCCGGGTTCCGGTAACCCCAGCGGTAGCTGGACTGGTCGACGCCGACGACGAGCTTCCCGCGCGCCTTGATCGCCTGGATCGAGGGGCCGTCCACCGCGCCGGGCCGGAGCGAGGCCTCCGGGTTCTCACAGGTGTCGGCCTTGGCCTGGACGCCGACCTGCACGCCGGTGCCCACACCGGGGCCGGAGCCGGTCGTCCCGGGCACGGCCTCGGCGCCGCTCCCGTCGTGTGCCAGCGGCAGCAGCGTCAGCGAGGCGGTGAGCCCGCAGGCCATGGCCATGGCGGTGACCCCGCCCCAGCCACGCAGCCGCTGTGCGGCCCGCCGCACCAGCGGGTCCGTGCCGTTCGGCATCCCGCCCCCTCTCACCGGTACTCCGAAAGTCTGCGGTTGATGCCGAGCACGGCGCCCGCCGCGCCCAGGATCCCGAGCGCCGCCGCACCCAGCGGCAGCGCCGTCAGCGCGCCCCTGGCGTCGTCGGCGGAGCGGGTGAACTCGGCCTGCTCGTGGGCGAGGGCCCGCTCCAGGGCCGCGTCGACCTGGTCGAAGGACTGGCCCGTCGTCTCCTTGGCGCCGACGATCAGGCTGAGCGCGCCCTCGAAGTTGCCGGCCTCGTCCTCGGCGCGGGCCGCCTTGTGGCGCTTCTGCCACTCGCCGGTACGTGACGACGCCTCGTCCACCGGCGAGCGCCCGGCGTCGTCGTCGGCGAGCTCCCGCGCCGCGGCGAGCGCGGTCGTCAGGGCGGTCATGCTCGCCGTGTAGTCCGCCTCGTACTTGTCGTTCTTGCCGTCCTCCGTGAGGACGGCGCCCCGGGCGACCAGGGTGAGGTTCTCGTTGGCGCGGGCGGTGAGCGAGCTGATCCGGGCCTCGTTGAGGAGCTGGAGGGACTCCTGCCCGTGTGCCCGGGCGGCGTTCAGCTCGGCCCGCACGACCGTGTGCGCGGCGAGGAGCCAGACCAGGACGACCAGCGAGGCGGCGGTGGCGGCGAGGAGGCCCTGGTTGAACACCCGGTGGGTGCGGGCGTAGTTGCGGCGCTGCGCCCAGGCCAGCGCGGCGAGGGCCGTCAGGCCGAGCGCGAGCGACAGGAAGGGCCAGGTGCGGGCGGAGTCGTCGTCCTCGTGGAGCCGTCGGATCTCCGCCGCGTACAGCCGCTCGGCGGCGGGCAGCAGCTCGGTGGTCATCTGCTGGTTCGCGTACCGCAGATAGGCCCCGCCGAGCGGCAGCCCCTGCCGGTTGGCGGCCCGGGCGCGCTCTATCAGGCCCGTGTAGCGCGGCAGCTGTTCGTTGAGCGTGGTGATCTCGCGGGCCGACGCGCTCGAACCCTCGGTGTTCGCCGCGGCCTTCACGAGGAGCCGGGCCGCGGTGGCGATGTCCTCGTCGTACCGCTCGCGGGACTCCGCGGGCTCCAGGGTGCCCGCGAGGAAGCCGCTGGCGGCGGTCGTGTCCGCGTCGGCGAGGGAGCGGTAGACGGCGGCGGCGTCGGCGCTCAGCGGCTGGCTGCGGCTGACCACGTCGTCGGCGGCGGAGCCGCGGCCGGTGACCTCGAGGGCGGTGACGGCCCCGAACGCGACGACGAGCAGCGCGAGTACGGCCCCGAGGATCTGGAGCCGGCCGGGCTCGGTCGTCGCGGCCTCACGGAGTC
Source organism: Streptomyces sp. NPDC058650 (assembly GCF_042717315.1). Lineage (NCBI taxonomy): Bacteria > Bacillati > Actinomycetota > Actinomycetes > Kitasatosporales > Streptomycetaceae > Streptomyces > Streptomyces sp. NPDC058650. Next base: position 169,323 of record NZ_JBHXRL010000008.1, on the reverse strand, counting down.
GCTCGCGCCCCACGGCCCAGGCGCCGCGTCCCGCGGGCGGGCCGCCGGCGGACGCGGCCGACGGCTGCGCCGGCACCGTGCCCGGGCGCGCCGGTGCGGGCGCCGTGGCCTGTGCCGTCGCCGGGGCGGCGGGCGCGTTGGGCGGGTATGTCACTTGACCTCCCCCTGGGTCGCTGACGTCGGTCCGTCCGGCCAGCAGTATGGCCGCAGAGGCCTGCCCGCACACCGGGATTGACGCGATCTTGTTCTTATCGTGCCTCATGCCCCCGGCACATCCGCAGGTGAACCCCCTCACCTTGAATACGTCCCCCGGCGGCGATCGGTTCCCTTTCGGACATCGCTCGAAGGAGTGAACACGCGTGCGGGGCGCCTCTTCGAAGAGAAGAACCGCCCCGCACTCACGCCACTCAGGCCCCGTAGTGCTCCCGCAGCCGGGCGGCCGCCGCCGGAGCCGCCGCGACCTCGTCCAGGGCGAGGAGCCCGGCCCCGAGGACCGGCGGCGCGGTGACGAAGCCGATCGTCGCCTTGGGCGCCCGGACGTCGAGGAGTTCGGCGATCCGGTCCTCCAACTGCGGGTGGCGCGCGGCGAGGACGCTGCCGCCCAGCATCACCGGCGCCTCTTCGTCGAGCAGTCCGAGCCGCCCGAGCGCCACCGCCGACAGGGCGGCGACCTCCTCGGCGAGCCGGTGCACGAGCGCCAGCGCGACCGGGTCGCCCGCCGCGCTCACCCGGAACAGCACTGGCGTCAGCTCGTGGCGCCGGCCGAACGGGATCCGGCCCAGGTGCAGCGCCTCGATCAGCGCGTACATCGTCTCCAGACCGAAGTGCGCGGGCAGCGCGCGCGCCAGCTCGCTCGGCTCGCCGCGCCCGTCCTCGGCGCGCGCCGCGAACCAGAGCGCCTCCTCGGCCATGGCGCTGCCGCCGCCCCAGTCCCCGGAGATCTTCCCGATCGCGGGGAAGCGCGCGGTCCGCCCGTCCGGGGTCATCCCGACGCAGTTGATCCCGGCGCCGCACACCACCGCCACGCCCCGCGGCTCGTCGAGACCGGCCCGCAGTATCGCGAAGGTGTCGTTGTGCACCCGCACGGACCGGCTCCAGCCACGGGCCACCAGCGCGGCCAGCAACTCGGCCTCCTCGACGGGCAGATCGGCGTTGGCGAGACAGGCCGCGACGTGCGCGAAGGAGGGCGCGAGACGGGTACCCCCGGCCGTGAGACCGGCCCCTCCGGTCGTGAGACCGGTACCCCCGGTCGCGAGCCCGGCACCTCCGGCCGTGAGCCCGGCACCTCCGGTCGCGAGCCCGGCACCTCCGGCCGTGAGCCCGGCACCTCCGGCCGTGAGCCCGGCACCCCCGGCCGTGAGACCGGTACCCCCGGCCGGAAGCCCCGCGCCCCCGGCCGGCGCCTGCGCCTGGGCCCACGCCCGGTCGACGATCTCCGCGAGCGCGTCGACCGCCGCCTCCACCCCCACCAGCGGGGGCTGGAATCCGCCGCCGCGCGCCGCGCCGAGGACCGTGCCGTCCTCGGCGACGACGGCGACGTCGGTCTTGCTGTTGCCGGCGTCGATGGCCAGCAGCGTTCCGGTCAGGCCCACGCGAGGTGCTCCCGGTTGTGCGCGAGCAGCCGGTCCGTGAGGCCCTCGGCGTACGCGTACTGTCCGACCAGCGGGTGCGCGAGCAGCGCCTTGAACACCCGGTCGCGGCCACCGCGCAGCGCCGCCTCCAGGGCCAGGTCCTCGTAGGCCGTGACGTTCGCGATCAGCCCGGCGTACAGCGGGTCCACCGGCGCGACCGGCAGCGGCGCCGCACCGTCCCGGCCCACCGCCGCCTGCGTCTCGATGACGGCGTCGTCCGGCAGGAACGGCAGCGTGCCGTTGTTGTACGTGTTCACCACCTGGTACGGCGAACCGCCGCCGCCCAGGAGGGAGGCGGCCAGGTCCACGGCCGCCTCCGAGTAGAAGGCGCCGCCGCGCTTGCCGAGCAGCGCCGGCTTCTCGTCGAGCGCCGGGTCCCCGTACATCTCCAGGAGTTCCTTCTCCATCGCCGCGACCTCGGCGGCCCGCGAGGGCTTGGTGCCGAGCTCGCGCACCACCTCGTCGTGCGCGTAGAAGTACCGCAGGTAGTACGAGGGGACGACGCCGAAGCGGTCCATGACCAGACGCGGCAGGTGCAGGTCGCCGGCGATGGTGTCGCCGTGCTCGGCGAGCAGCCGCGGCAGCACGTTCTCGCCGTCGGGACCGCCGAGCCGTACGCCCGTCTCCCACGTCAGGTGGTTGAGGCCGACGTGGTCGAGGTGGATCGCGGACGGGGCCACGTCGAGGAGCTTCGCGAACCTCCGCTGGAAGCCGATGGCCACATTGCACAGCCCGACGGCCTTGTGCCCGGCCTGGAGCAGCGCGCGCGTGACGATGCCGACGGGGTTGGTGAAGTCGATGATCCAGGCGTCGGGGTTGGTGCGCCGGACGCGCTCGGCGATGTCCAGGACCACCGGGACGGTCCGCAGCGCCTTGGCGAGGCCGCCGGCGCCGGTGGTCTCCTGGCCGACGCAGCCGCACTCCAGCGGCCAGGTCTCGTCCTGGTTCCGGGCGGCCTGCCCGCCGACCCGCAGCTGGAGCAGGACGGCGTCGGCGCCCTCGACCCCGGCGTCCAGGTCGGAGGTGGTGACGATCTTCCCGGCGTGGCCCTGCTTGGCGAAGATGCGCCGGGCGAGCCCGCCGACGAGTTCGAGCCGCTCGGTGGCCGGGTCGACGAGGACGAGTTCGGTGATGGGCAGGGTGTCGCGCAACCGCGCGAATCCGTCGATCAGTTCGGGGGTGTAGGTGGAGCCGCCCCCCACGACAGCGAGCTTCATGTGTGATTCAGCCCTTCACTCCGGTCAGTGTGACTCCCTCGACGAACGCCTTCTGGGCGAAGAAGAAGACGAGGATCACAGGGGCCATGACCAGGACGGTCGCGGCCATGGTCAGATTCCAGTCGGTGTGGTGCGCGCCCTTGAAGGACTCCAGGCCGTAACTCAGCGTCCAGGCACCCGGGTTCTCGGAGGCGTAGATCTGCGGCCCGAAGTAGTCGTTCCAGCAGTAGAAGAACTGGAACAGGGCGACGGCGGCGATGCCGGGCTTGGCCATCGGCAGCACGACGCGTATCAGGGTGCGGAACTCGCCGCACCCGTCGATCCTCGCGGCCTCGATGTACTCGTTCGGGATCGTCAGCAGGAACTGGCGCAGCAGGAAGACGGCGAACGCGTCGCCGAAGACCATCGGGATGATCAGCGGCCACAGCGTGCCGGAGAGGTCCATCTGCTTGGCCCAGAACAGGTACATGGGGATGATCACGACCTGTGGCGGCAGCATCATCATCGAGATGACGAGCAGCAGCGACAGGTGCCGGCCGCGGAAGCGGAACTTGGCGAGCGCGTACGCCACGGGGATCGAGGACACCACGACGAGGGCGGTGCCGAGCCCGGCGTAGAGCAGCGAGTTCCTCCACCAGGTGAGGAAGCCGTCGGTCCGGAAGACCTTGACGTAGATTTCCCAGTGCCAGGAGTTCGGCGTCAGGTCCCGGGTGAGCGCCTGGTCGTCGCTCATCAGGGAGGTGAGGAAGACGAAGAGGAACGGGAGCACGAAGAACAGGGCCGCGGCGATGCCGAGCGAGTGCACGGCGATCCAGTGCAGCAGCGACCTGCGGCGGGCCCGCTTCTCCGCGGGGCTCGCGACGCGAGCGGCGGGAGAGGGGGCGGGGGCGGGGGCGGTTGCGGTCGTCATGTTTCAGTCACCCGAGCCGATCAGGCCGCCGCGCCTGCGCATGAGGAGCGCGGTGAAGGCCATGGAGAAGGCGAAGAGCACCAGTGCCACGACGCAGGCCGCGCCGTAGTTGAACTGGCTGAAGCCGAGGCTGTAGACCAGCTGCGGGAGGGTCAGCGTGGAGTCGTCCGGGTAGCCGGGCTGGAAGGTCACGCCGGAGCCGCCCATCACCCCCGAGGCGACCTTGGAGGCCACGATCGGCTGGGTGTAGTACTGCATCGCGCCGATGATCCCGGTGACGACCGCGAAGAGCACGATCGGCGAGATGTTCGGCAGGGTGATGTAGCGGAACCGCTGCCACGGGGACGCGCCGTCCAGCTCGGCGGCCTCGTACTGCTCCTTCGGTACGTCGAGCAGGGCGGCCATGAAGATGACCATGAGGTCGCCGACGCCCCACACGGCGAGGACCGTCAGGGCCGGCTTGGCCCAGTCCGCGTCGTTGAACCAGGAGGGGGCGGGGATGCCGACCGCCTCCAGGAGCGAGTTGACCGGTCCCGTACCGGGGTTGAGCAGGAAGACGAAGGCGAGCGTGGCCGCCACCGGCGGGGCCAGGTACGGCAGGTAGAAGAGGGTGCGGAAGACGCCGGCGCCCGTCTTGATCTTGGTGATCAGCATGCCGACGCCGAGGCCGAAGACGACCCGGCAGGAGACCATCACGACGGCCAGCCAGAGGGTGTTCTGCATCGCCGGCCAGAACTTCGGCAGGTCGGAGAAGACGTACGTCCAGTTCTCCACGCCCCGCCAGGTCGGCGGGTTGAGGCCGTCGTACCGCATGAACGAGAAGTACAGCGTGGAGAGGAGCGGATAGGCGAAGAAGAAGCCGAATCCGATCAGCCAGGGGGACATGAACAGTGCGGTGCGCAGCGCGTTGCGCCGGCGCTTCGACCGCAGGGTGTTCTGTCCCCCCGGGGCGGCGGCGGCCGGGGCCGCCGCCGCCTTCGCGGGCAGGGTGTCCGTGCTCATGGGCGTGTGGTCCCGGCCGTCACTTCGCCGCGGCGATGTCGCGGTCGATCTGGGCCGCGGTGTCCGCGAGGCCCTTCTTCAGATCGGTGACCTGGCCCTTCTCGTACTTGTGGGCGAGGGCGGAGAGGGTCTCCTGGTAGCTGGCGCCGTTCACGGCGCCGTCCATGGTGGTGGACTCGGGGTGCTGGGCGATGTCCAGGAAGGTCTTGAAGCGGTCGTCGAACTTCAGGTTCGGGGACTTCAGCGCCTCCAGGGTGGAGGGGACGTTGCCGATGTCGTTCGCGAAGTTCACCACGGCCTCGGTGTCCGTGGTCATGTACTTGATCAGCTCCCAGGCCGCGTTCTGCTTCTTGCTCTGGGGGGCGATGCCCATGATCGTGCCGGAGAGGTAGCCCTTGCCGTACTCGGCGATCTCGTCGTCGGCGACCGGCATCGGCGCGACGCCGACGTCGAACGTCACCTTGGCGTTCTTGACGAAGTTCAGCCGCCACTCGCCGTCCAGCTGCATGGCGACCTGGCCGGTGTGGAAGGGATGCTTGGAGCCCCACTCGGCGCCGAACGTGGTGCGGTACTTGTCGAGCTTCTGGAAGCCGCCCAAGGCCTCCACCAGCGACTTCTGGTACGTCATCATCTCGGCGAACGCCGGGTCCTTCGCGACGGTCGACTTGCCGTCCGCGTCGAAGTACCCGTTGTGCTTCCACTGCGACATGTAGTGCTCGACGACGGTCTCGTAGCCGAGGTAGTTCGGCATGAAGCCGAGTCGCTCGTAGGAGTCGCCCTTGGCCTTGGTGAGCTTCTTGGCGACCTCGGTGAACTGGGACCAGGTCTTCGGCGGGGCCTCGGGGTCGAGGCCGGCCGCCTTGAACGCGTCCTTGTTGTAGTAGAGGCCGTACGCGTCGGAGAGCAGTGGCATCGAGCAGCGCTTGCCCTCGAACTGCGTGTACCCCTGGAGGACCTTCGGGAAGATCTTGTCGAGGTCCAGCTTGTCCTTTTCGACGAAGGGCTTGAGATCCGCGAGCGCGCCCGACGCGCAGAACTTGCCGACGTTGGAGGTGGTGAAGGAGGAGACGACGTCGGGGCCGTTCGAACCGCCGGCGCGCAGCGCCTGGCCCAGCTTGTCGTCGTTGATGCCGCCGACGACCTTCACCTTGATGTTCGGGTGGGCCTTCTCGAAGCGGTCGATGTTGTCCTCGATCGCCTTGACCTCGGGGGGTGCCGACCAGCCGTGCCAGAAGGTGATCGTGGTCTTGGCGTTCGGGTCGTCGCTCGCCTTGTTCTCGGTGGAGCCCGTACAGGCGGAGGCGAAGAGGGCGATCGAGGCGGTGGCGGCGAGCGCGGCGGCTGCTCTGCGCGGACGTGCGGGCATGACGGTGTCTCCCTGTGGCGGAGGCTTACGGGACGGGATAGGGGCGCGAGGCGGGGCGGGGTCGGGGGTCAGCGCGAGGTGTCGAAGACCTCGTCGCGCGTGGTCGCGAGGGCGCTTTCGAGGGCGCCGCGCAGCACCGGGCGCCGGGGTACGGCGGCGAGGACGAGCCGCGGACGGGAGGCCGCGAGCTCGGCGAGCTCGGACTGGACGCGGGAGCGGAGGGGTTCGCCGCCGGAGACGAGGGCGTCACCGGAGAGCACGATCAGTTCGGGGTCGAGGACGGCGATGATCGAGGCGAGACCGGTGGCGACGCGCTCGGCGTACCGGTCGAGCAGCTCCGCGTACCGGGAGTCGTCCCCGTGGGTCTCGGCGGCCCGGGACAGCAGGCCGCTCGCGACCGGTACGTACGGCTGGTCGGGGGTCTCGATCCCGGCGGCGCGGGCGATCCGGGGCACGGACTGGACGCCGGCGAGCTCCTGGAAGCCACCGGAGTTGGCCTTGGTGACCTGTCGGACCAGCGGGGTGCCGGGGACGGGCAGGAAACCGACCTCGCCGGCGCCGCCGGTGAAGCCGCGGTGCAGCCGCCCGCCGAGGACGAGGGCGGCTCCCATGCCGGCCTCGTTCCACAGCAGGGCGAAGTCGGCGTGGCCGCGGGCGGCGCCCACGCGCTGTTCGGCGATGGCGACGAGGTTGACGTCGTTCTCGTACTCGAAGGGCATGGGCAGGGCGGCGGCCAGCTCCTCCAGGAGGGTGGGGGAGTGCCAGCCGGGCAGGTGGGAGGCGTACCGCAGCCGTCCGGTGGCCGGGTCGAAGGCGCCGGGGGTGCCGATGACCAGGCGCCGCACCTCGTCGGGGGCGATCCCGGCCGCCTTGACGGCGCCGCCCAGGGCGTTGGTGACCTGGTGGACGACGCCGGTGGCGGTACGGCCGGGGGTGCGGAGCTCGTACTCGCCGACGATCTCGCCGGTGACGTCGGCGACGGCGGCGTGGATGCGGTGTTCGTTGACGTCGAGCCCGGCGGCGTACGCGGCCCGCGCGTTCACCGCGTAGAGCTGGGCGTTGGGGCCGGGCCGGCCTTCGGTGGTGCCGGTGGCGACGACGAGCCCGGCGGCTTCGAGCCGGGCGAGCAGCTGGGAGGCGGTCGGCTTGGACAGGCCGGTGAGCTTGCCGATCCGGGTCCGCGAGAGCGGTCCGTGTTCGAGGAGCAGGTCCAGGGCGGCCCGGTCGTTCATGGCTCGCAGCACGCGCGGTGTGCCGGGGGTTCCCGGGGTCGTACCGGCCATGAGGGGTGCACCTGCCCTTCGGAGCTGATCGGGTTCCGGCCATTCTGCTGCCTGCCGGGGCCGCTTCCTTCACCACACTGTTAGGAAAGTTTCCTATTCGGTGGGAGGAAAATAAGGCGGCCGTCACCGGGGCGTCAAGACCCGGGAACGCAGGACGCCCCCGAAGGCAACCAAAGCGTTACCTGCGGGGGCGTCTGCCCGTACGTGCCGCTACGCGCGCGCTCCTGCGCGCTACTTGGTGAGGTCCGTCCTCGGCAGCGGGGTCGCCGCCGCCGACTGCGGCGAGGTCGCCGAGGCGAAGGCCGACGGGGCGCTCATGCCCGCCGTCGGGTCGGCCGCGGACTCCTCGGCCTGGACCGGGACCCCGCCCACGATCCGGATGCCGGCCGCGTCCAGGCCCTGCTTGATGCGCCAGCGCAGCTCGCGCTCCACGCCCAGCGCCTTGCCCGGCATCGTCTTCGCCGAGACCCGGACCGTCATCGAGTCGAGCAGCACCTCGCTCAGACCGAGCACCTCGACGGGCCCCCACAGGCGCTCGTTCCACGGCTCTTCCTTGGTCATGGAATCCGCCGCCTCGGTGATCACCGACCGCACCCGCTCCAGGTCCTCCGTCGGCCGGACGGTCACGTCCACGCCCGCCGTCGCCCAGCCCTGGCTGAGGTTCCCGATCCGCTTGATCTCGCCGTTGCGCACGTACCAGATCTCGCCGTCCACGCCCCGCAGCTTGGTCACCCGCAGGCCCACCTCGACGACCTCGCCGGAGGCCACGCCCGCGTCGACCGAGTCACCGACCCCGTACTGGTCCTCCAGGATCATGAAGACGCCGGACAGGAAGTCCGTCACCAGGTTCCGGGCGCCGAATCCGATCGCCACGCCGGCCACACCGGCCGAGGCCAGCAGCGGCGCCAGATCGATCTGGAAGGCGCCGAGGATCATCAGCCCCGCCGTGCCCAGGATCAGGAACGACGCGACCGAGCGCAGCACCGAACCGATCGCCTCCGAGCGCTGCCGCCGCCGCTCGGTGTTGACGAGGAGGCCGCCGAGGGCCGTGCCCTCCACCGCCTGGGCCGAGCGGTTCATCCGCTCGATCAGCTTGGTCAGGGCGCGGCGGACGGCCATCCGCAGCAGGAGCGCGACGACCAGGATCAGCAGGATGCGGAGGCCGGTGTTCAGCCAGGTGGACCAGTTCTCCTCCACCCAGCTCGCCGCGTTCGTGGCCTTCTCCGCCGCCTCGTCCAGGGTCACCGGAATGGGCTCGGGTTCGGTGGCAGCCGCTAGGGCGGACCAGGGCACGGGGCAACCTCCAGGCATCGCGTACGCAGACCATCCACACTAACGGGGCATCGGACGTGGTCCTGTTGCCGTGTTCGAGGGAGAGACGGACCTCACCTGGGCAAGTACTCGGAGAGATGCCGATGTGGTCGAGAACACCCCGGGCCCGTCACCCCGATTCCGGTACGTGGTGGCGTTCCGACCAGGCATGAGGAGAGACTGAGAGCAGTTCGTCCCGGCGCGAGCCACGCGCCGCCGGCGCCATTGGAGGCATCCGTGCCGCATGTCCTGGTCCTCAACGCGTCGTACGAGCCGCTCGGCGTCGTACCGCTCCGCCGCGCACTCGTCCTCGTACTGGAGAACAAGGCTCTCTGCCTCGAGGAGTCCGGCGCCTTCCTGCACAGCGAGACCCAAGTCCTCCCCGCGCCGAGCGTGGTGCGACTGAAACGCTTCGTGCGGGTCCCCTACAGGGGGCCCGTTCCCTTGACCCGCAGAGCCCTCTTCGCCCGCGACGGCGGGCGCTGCATGTACTGCGGGGGTGTCGCGACCAGCGTCGACCACGTCATCCCGCGCAGCAGAGGGGGCACGCACGCCTGGGAGAACGTGGTGGCGGCCTGCCGCCGCTGCAACCACGTCAAGGCCGACCGGCACCTGCGCGAGATCGGCTGGCGGCTGCGGCACCAACCGGCCCCGCCGACCGGCCTGGCCTGGCGGATCATCGGGACCGGACACCGGGACCCCCGCTGGCTGCCCTACCTCCAGCCGTACGGTGCCGAGGACGTGATGGCCCGGATCGACTCCGTCGCGGACGCCCCAGTGGGGGCGCTGACGACGGGTTGAGCCGGGCCTTTCGCGTACCCGGGGCTTTTCGCGTACGGGGGGCCGTGCGTGTACGCGATGCCGTGCGTGTACGCGAGGCCGTTCGCGTACGGGGACGGGGCACCCGTCAGGGGGTGTCCTGCTCCCCGGGCGTGCCCTCCTGCTCCCCGGGCGTGCCCTCCGGCCGCTCGGGTGTCCCCTCCGGCCGCTCGGGCGCCTCCTCGGCGGGCTTCTTCGGCGGGTCCTGCGCGGCCACGGCATACGTCTCCACCGACCAGAGCGAGTAGCCGTACGGGGTCGCCCGCGTCTCCCCCTGTATCCGCAGGAAGCGCGTGTCCGCCGCGTCCATGCGGACCGACTCCCGGCCGCCCCGCCCCTCCGAGACGGTCGCCGCCGTGCGCCAGACGCGGCCGTCGGCCGAGACCTGGACGCGGTAGCGGGAGGCGTAGGCGTCCTGCCAGTGCAGCACCACCTGGCCTATCCGCGCGGGCTCGGCCAGCTCCAGCTGCCACCAGGCGCCGTCCTCCGCCGGGGAGGACCAGCGGGTCGCCGCGTCGCCGTCCACCGCCGAGGAGGCGGGGAAGTCCGGGGTCTCGTCGCCCGAGGAGGAGGCCGTCGCCGCCCGCGCCAGGTCCGGGCCCGCCGTGCGCGGGAAGGCCCGCACGGTCAGGACCCGCTCCTCGCCCGCGAAGGACACCGGCACCCGGTACGAACCGGCCGGCACGTCCGCGCCCACCGACACCTCCAGGGGGACGGTCGTCCGCGTGCCCCGCTCCACCACGGCCTGCTTCGGGAGCCGGACCGCGATCCCCTTCGGGGCCTTCGCCGTCATCGGCCCGCGCACCTCGCCCGCACGCAGCCCCGTCAGCTCCACGTCCACCCGCTGCGCGGGGCCGCCGATCTCCGCGTCCGTCTCCGTGCGGGCCAGTTCGAGCCCGGCACGCGGTCCGTCGGCGAACCACGGCACCAGGGAGCGCACCTCGGGCGCCGGCCCTTCGCCGTTCCAGACGACCCGCAGCGCGTCCGCGCGCAGGCCCTTCAGGTCGGCCTGCGTCCAGCCGGAGGCGGACAGCGGGCCGAGCGCCCGCCAGCCCTCCCCGGGGACGTACGCCTCCACGCGCGCGTCCGCGCCCGCGCGTGCGCCCGGTTCCGTGCCCTTCCCCTTGTCCGCGCCTGTGTCCGCGCCTGTGCCCGTGTCCGTACGGGCGGTCATCACCGTCAGGGCCTCCACGGGCCGCGCCCGGTCGAGCCGCACGGTGTACGAGTCGGGGGCGCGGTCGGCCCGGCCGGCCGAGGTCCGGTCGGCGCCGGTCCAGGCCGCCGACTCCGTCACCGCGCGCGTGAGGAACGGGTCGAGGACTCCCGCGCCGACCGTCACCCGGCTCGCCTTCAGGGCCTCCCGCAGCGGTTCGAGGCGCAGCTGCGCCTGCCAGGCCGCCGCGCCGTCGCCGCGGGACTGGGCGAGCAGCATGTCGACCGCCGTCTCGCCCGCCAGGCCGTACCGCGAGAGCTGTTCGAGCCAGGGCCCCGTCTCGTCGTCCAGGGTGCCGCCGGCGGTGGCCGCGAGCCGCTCGGGGGCCTGCCGCATCACGGTGAACGCGGCCCGCAGTTCGCGCGCCGCCTTCCCCTTGGCGGCCGTGCCGGCGGCGCTGTCGGGGCTCGTCCGCGAGGCCCAGAAGGCGGCCATGAGCGGCTTCAGATAGGCCGACTCGCCCTTCGGGTCGAGGATCGAGGAGGCGTCGTTCCCGGCGAGCGCCCGCAGCGCCTCGCGGGCGGCCGGGTCCGGGCCCGCGAGGTCGTCGACGGCGGCGCGCCAGGACTCCTGCGGCCGGTAGCCCTTCGGATTCCAGGCGTAGTCGGCGGCGGTGAAGAGCGGGACCCGGGAGGCGGCGGGCTGTTCCATGGCGTGGGCGAGGAAGGCGGCGGAACCGGCCGCCACGGCCGGGTCCCGGCCCGTGGAGGGGCCGAGGAACAGCCGGTCCTGCGCGTAGTCGTTGACCGGGTAGTTGTCCATGGTGACCAGCCGGTGGCCCAGCGCCTTCCGGGCCCCGGCCAGTTCGCCGCCGGTGATCGTGCGCGGGACGACCCCGACGCCCGTCCACGCGACGCGTACGTCCGCGTCGAGCGTCCCGGCGAGCTCCGTGCGGTACGCGGTCGTCCCGTCCTGGTAGTACTCCGTCGGCAGCACCGTCAGCGGTTCGCCGTCCGGGTACCGCTCGGCGAGGTGACGGGCGACGGCGTTCGCCACGCGCGCGTGGGCGGCGGCCGCGCCCTCGGCGTCCCGCCCGAAGGCGTCGGCGTCCTTCGAGCAGTGCCACTCGCCGTAGCCGGCGTCCGGGAACTGGAGCTGGAAGGAGCGCACCCCGAGCGCCCGCATCGCGTCGATCTTCCGCGTCAGGGCCGCCACGTCGGCGCCGGAGGACAGGCACATGGACTGGGCGGGGGCCACGGCCCAGCCGAGCGTCACGTGGTTGGCCCGGGCCCGCTCGGCGAGCGCGCGGAACTCCTCCTGCTGGGCGGCGGGATAGGGCTCGCGCCACTGCGCCTGGCGGTACGGGTCGTCGCCGGGCGCGTACAGATAGCGGTTCTGCTTGGTGCGGCCCAGGAAGTCGACCTGGGCGAGACGCTGCTCCAGGCTCCAGGGGCGGCCGTAGAAGCCCTCGGTGAGGCCGCGCTCGGCCGTCCCCGGCCAGTCGCGCACGACGACGCCGGGGATCTCCCCGCCCGCGCCGACGAGCTGACGCAGCGTCTGGACGGCGTGGAAGAGGCCGTCCTCGCCGACGCCGTCCAGGACGACGGTGTCCCGCCCCTGGAAGCGCCCCGTCGCGAGCCGGTAGCCGCCGCGCGGCAGATCGAGCCGCTCGGGCACGCGCAGCGCCGCCAGCGCCGCCTCGGTGGCCGCGGAGCCGTCGCCGGAGCGCCCCGCCACCCGGAACACCGGGCCGCGGCCGGGGAGTCCGCTGTGGACGGTCCGTACCCCGGCGGCCGTCAGCAGCTCCCGGAGGGCGGTGAGGGCGTACGGATCGGCGTCGGCGTCCGCGAGCAGCGTGACCTCGCTCCCGAGGCGTACGGCGGGTCCGCGGCCGGTCAGCGACTGGGGCCGGGGCCAGACGGCGGGAGTCCCGGCCGTGGCGGCACCGGTTGTGGCGCCACCGGCCGTCGCGGCACCGGTTGTGGCGGCACCGACGGTCGCGGGCGCGCGCGTGGGGGCCGCTGTCCCGGCGGAGGCCGGGGGAGGAGACGTGGCGCCGGCCGAAGGAGGAACGGGAGCCGCGTGGACCGCGCCCGGGGAGGCGCCCCCGAGGAGTCCGCCGATGACGGCGGCGGCGACCGCCGTCGCCGTGCGCTTCCTGCGCCCGAGGTGCACGGGAACTCCCTTCGGCCCGGCCGGCGGCCCGGTCGGCCGCTCTGCCGGTCGGTCACGAGTGGGTCACGAGCCCACCACCCGTCGCACTGGGGTGTCAATGCGCGTGGCCGATGTGTCGGCTTTGCCCGGCGAGCCGTCACGGAGATGACGCCACTTCGCCACTTTCCGCCGGTAAAACGAGGTGCGGTGGGTAGGGCTCAGCTATTGCCCACATGTCCCACCTGTCGAGACGAAACCGGGAGACCCCCGTGACCACGACCGCCCGCCACCTCGGACGGATACGGATTCCTCAGCAGTCGGAAGGCCCCGACTCCCCGCTGACCAGCGAACCGCCGCTCCCCGACACGACGCCCCTCACCAGCGAGCCGCCCCTGACCGAGGCGGCACCCCTCACCAGCGAACCCACCGTCCGCGGCAGCGCGGGCGGCACGGAGTCCCCCGGAGTGTGAAGTGACCCTGGCCCGTCTCGCCGCCCGTCATGGCGTCGCCACCGAGTACAGCCCGTCCGCGGGCGTCACCGTCTCCGTGCCGGACGCCGCCGTGGTGGCCGTCCTCGGCGCCCTGGGCGTGGACGCGACCACGCCGGAGGCGGTCGCGGCCGCCTTCGACGCGGCGGAACGGGCGGAGCGGGAGCGCCTGCTGCCGCCCACCCTGGTCCGCCGGCGGGGCGAGGAGCCCGTCCGCCCGCCGGCGGACCTGCCGCCCGGCACCCGGCTGCGGGTCACCACCGAGGAGGGCGCGGTCCTCACCGGCCCGGACTGGGACCGGCTGCCCCTCGGCGTCCACACCGTCGAGGCGCAGGCCCCCGACGGACGCGCCGCCACCGCCACCCTGATCGTGAGCCCCGCGCGCGTGCCCGGCCCGGGGCGGCGCACGTACGGGCTGCTCGTCCAGCTCTACTCGCTGCTCTCCACACGCTCCTGGGGCATGGGCGACCTGGGGGACCTGCGGGAGCTGGCCACCTGGGCGGGCCGGACGCACGGCGCCGGCTTCGTCCAGGTCAACCCGCTGCACGCGGGCGTGCCCGGGGCGCCGAGCGACCCCTCCCCGTACCGCCCCTCCTCGCGCCGCTTCCCGGACCCGGTCCACCTGCGGATCGAGTCCGTCCCCGAGTACGCGTACGTGGACCCCGGCCGGCGCGAGGAGCTCGACCGGATCCTCGCGGAGGCGGCCGAACTGCGCGAACGGGTCCTCGGCAAGGGCGCGCTGATCGACCGCGACGCGGTGTGGGACGTCAAACGGCGAGCCCTGGAGCTCGTGGTCGGGAGCGTGGAGCTCGGGCCGGGGCGGCGCGCCGACTACCACGACTTCCTCGCCGAGCGGGGCCGCGCCCTGGAGGACCACGCCACCTACCAGGCCCTCGCCGAGCGCCACGGTCCCCATTGGCGCGGCTGGCCCGAGGAGCTGCGCGAGCCGCGCTCGGCGGAGCGCGTCGTGCGCGCCGATCCCGCTCTCGCGGGCCGGGTCGACTTCCACTGCCGGCTGGCCTGGCTGACGGACCGGCAGCTGGCCGAGGCCGCCGAGGCCGCCCGCGAGGCCGGGATGGAGGTCGGGATCGTCCACGACCTGGCCGTCGGCGTCCACCCCGAGGGCTCGGACGCCTGGGCCCAGCAGGAGGCCTTCGCCGCCGGCATGTCGGTCGGCGCCCCGCCCGACGCCTTCAACTCCCGGGGCCAGGACTGGGGCCTGCCGCCGTGGCGGCCCGACGCCCTCGCCGCCGCGGGCTACGCCCCGTACCGCGGCCTCCTGCGTGAACTCCTGCGCCACGCGGGCGCCCTGCGCATCGATCACGTGATGGGCCTGTTCCGGCTCTGGTGGGTCCCGGAGGGCAGCGAGCCCACCGAAGGGACGTACGTCCGGTACGACGCCGAGGCGATGCTCGCCGTCCTCGCCCTGGAGGCCCACCGCGCGGGGGCCCTCGTCATCGGCGAGGACCTCGGCACGGTCGAGCCGGGCGTACGGGAGGAGCTGTCCCGGCACGGGGTGTTCGGGACCTCCGTGCTCTGGTTCGAGCGGGACTGGGCGGGCACGGGCCGCCCGGTGCCGGCGGCGGAGTGGCGCACCGGGTGCGTGGCCACCGCCACCACCCACGACCTGCCCCCGACGGCCGCCCGGCTCTCCGGCGACCACGTCGCCCTGCGGCACCGGCTCGGGCTCGTCGACGGCGACCCGGAGCGCGACCGGGCGGCGGACGCGGCCGAGACCACCGAGTGGCTGGGGCTGTTCCGGCGGCTCGGGCTGCTCCCGGAGGGGCCGGGGGACGAGGAGGCCGAGATCCTGGCCGTCCACCGGTTCCTGCTGAGCACCCCGGCCCGCATGGTGGGGGTGTGGCTGCCGGACGCGGTGGGGGACCGGAGGCCGCAGAACCTGCCGGGCACCTGGGACGAGTACCCCAACTGGCGGCTGCCGGTCGCGGGCCCCGACGGGCAGCCGATCACCCTGGAACGCCTCGTGGCCTCGCCCCGCGCCCATGCTCTGCTGCGCGAGCTGAACACCCGTACGGACCCCGGGAGCGCCCGTACGGTACCCCCGGGCGCGCGGCCCGTTTAGGTGTTCGCTACGTTTGCACCGTGGACAAGAAGAACGCCCTGCGCGCCGGCGCCGTCGCGGCCGGTACGACGCTGATGATGCTGCTCATGTCGTCCCCCGCGCTCGCGCTGACCCGCGACGACGGTGACGACCCGGCTCCCAAGCTGGAGGTCGTCGAGACCCTCGGCCTGTTCGTGGCCGCCCCGCTGGTGCTGTTCCTGGTCATCGCCGGCCTGGTGATGGTGCTCGACAAGTCCAAGAAGGCGTAACCCGCCACCTCGTCTCTCCGAGGGCGCCGCACGGTACCGACGTACCCGTGCGGCGCCCTCGCGTGCGTTCACGCCTGAACGCCGTCTGCAACGCCGTCCACAAGGCCGACGGCTGCAGCGCCGTCTACACGGTGGTCGCGAGCAGCTTGCGCAGCAGTCCGGCCAGCTGCTCCGCCTCCTCCTCGGTGAGCGCCGACTCCAGGGCCGCCCGCTGCTGCCCGAGCCCGGCGCCGACGGCCTGGTCGACCAGCTCCTTGCCGTGCTCGGTGAGCGTGACCCGCAGTCCGCGCCGGTCGTGCGGGTCGGGGCTGCGGGTGAGCAGCCCGGCCTTCTCCAGCTTGTCCAGCCGGCCTGTCATCCCGCCGGTGGTGATCATCAGCGTGGCGGTCAGCTCGCGCGGTGAGAGCGTGTACGGCTCCCCGGACCTGCGCAGGGTCGCCAGCACGTCGAACTCCCCGAGCGCCATGCCGTAGGGCGCGTACGCCTTGTCCACCCGGCCGCGCATGGCGTTGGCCAGCCGGTAGATCCGTCCGAAGACGGCCATCGGCACGGTGTCCAGGTCGGGGCGGACGGCCGCCCACTGGTCGGTGATGGCGTCGACGGCGTCGTGGGCGGGGGTCTGCGTGTCCATGGCTCCAGTGTTCCCTTCTCTTCTCCTCGATGGCAACTAAGACGCTTGCAAGTAAGTAGCTTAGTGGTAAGTTAATTACCGCCAAGCCAGTCCGGTGTCCCGCGGCACCGGAGCTCCGCGTCAGGGGGAACCGTCATGTCCCGCAAGGCCGCCGTCGTCGCACTGACCGCCCTCGCCCCGATCTCCTGGGGCTCCACCTACTTCGTCACCACCGAGTTCCTGCCGCCCGACCGGCCGCTCTTCACCGGCCTGATGCGCGCCCTGCCCGCCGGACTCCTGCTCCTGGCGCTCACCCGCAAGCTCCCGCGGGGTGCCTGGTGGGGGAAGGCCGCCGTCCTCGGGGCCCTCAACATCGGCGCCTTCTTCCCGCTGCTCTTCCTCGCCGCCTACCGGCTCCCCGGCGGCGTCGCCGCCGTCGTCGGCTCGGTCGGACCGCTCTTCGTCGTCGGCCTCGCCGCACTCTTCCTGGGCGACAAGCCCACCGTGAAGTCCCTGATCACCGCCGTCGCCGCCGCCTTCGGCGTCAGCCTCGTGGTCCTCAAGGCCGGGGCAGCGCTCGACCTGGTCGGTGTGATGGCCGGGCTGCTCTCCGCCCTCTCCATGTCGGCGGGCGTCGTCTTCACCAAGCGCTGGGGCCGCCCCGAGGGCGTCGGCGCCCTCGCGCTCACCGGCTGGCAGCTCACCGCGGGCGGCCTGATCATCCTGCCGGTCGCCTTCCTGATCGAGGGCGCCCCGCCGGCCCTGACCGGCACCAACCTGGCCGGGTACGCCTACCTCGCCCTCGGCAACACCGCGATCTCGTACTTCCTCTGGTTCCGCGGGATCGAGCGGCTCAGTGCCTCCTCGGCCACCCTCCTCGGCCCCCTCTCGCCGATCACCGCGGCGATCATCGGCTGGGCGGCGCTCGGCCAGGCGCTCGGCCCGGTTCAGCTGCTGGGCATGGCCATCGCCTTCGGGGCGACCCTGGTCGGCCAGATGGGTCCCCGTACCCCGAAGAAGCCCGAGGCGGTCGGATCGTTCAGTTCAACTGAAAAGATTGGTCAGGAACTTTCGATGGACCTGGAGGGTTCGGGGGTGCGACGGTAACCGGCATGAGCCTGATCACCGCACGCCACCCGACCACCGCCCCCGACGCCACCGCCCCCGACGCCCCCACCCCCGACAGCATGGCCACCGAGAGGCCGGCGCCCGCGAGGAAGCTCGCGAAGGGCGCCGGCCTCGGCGTGCTCCTCGCCCTCCTCGCCACCGTCGTCTGGTCCGGCAGCTTCGTCGCCACCCGCGACATGGCCGACACCGTCCCGCCCGTCCAGGCCGTCTTCTGGCGCTGGATCATCGCGCTGATCGCCGTCGCCCCCTTCGCCGCCCGCCCGATCCTGCGGCAGTGGCGGACGATCCGCCGACACCTCGGCTTCGTCGCCGTCGCCTCGCTCTTCGGCGTCGCCCTCTACAACACCCTCGTGCACCAGGCCGGACTGACCACCTCCGCCTCCAACATGGGCATGATCATGGCCGCCTCCCCGGTGATCATGGCGGTCTACGCACGCGTCGGCGGCGAGCGCCTCGGCGCCCGCCGGGTCCTCGGGATGCTGACCGCCGCCCTGGGCGTGCTCCTGCTCGTCGGAAAGGGCTCGCTCGCCGTCGACTTCGCCGCGGGCGACCTCTGGATGTTCGCCGCGGCCCTGTCCTTCGCCTCGTACAGCGCGCTGCTCAAGCGCAAGCCCGCCGAGATCGACGGACTCGCCTTCCTCTTCACCACCTTCCTGCTCGGCGCGCTGATGCTCGCCCCCGCGTACGCCGTGTCCCTCACCGTCCAGGGCGGGTTCACCGTCGGCGCCGCGACCGCCGGCCCCCTCCTGTACGTCGGCGTGTTCTCCTCCGCCGTCGCCTTCTTCGCCTGGAACAAGGCGATCACCCTCATCGGCGCGGCCCGCGCGGGTGTCGTCTACTACCTTCAGCCCGTCTGCGTCGCCCTCCTGTCGTACGCGCTCCTCGGCGAACGGCTCGGCGTCCTCGGCGTCGCGTGCATGGCGCTCATCCTCGGCGGAGTGGCACTGGCCTCGGCCCGGGGCCGCTGAACGCACTCCGGTGCGCCCGGTAGGTTGCGCCCCATGACCGAGTGGGACATCAAGAAGCTCCAGATCCTCCGCACCCTGCGCGACCGCGGCACCGTCACCGCGACCGCGGAGGCCCTGCTCATGACCCCCTCGGCCGTGTCGCAGCAGCTCACCAACCTCGCCAAGCAGCTCGGGGTGCGGCTCCTGGAGGCCCAGGGCCGCCGGGTCCGGCTCACCGACGCCGCCCATCTGGTGCTCCGGCACGCGGAGGTGGTCTTCGCGCAGCTGGAGCGCGCCGACGCCGAGCTCGACGGGTATCTGCGGGGAGAAGCGGGGCGGTTGCGGGTGGCGGCCTTCTCGACGGCCGTGCCCGCGCTCGTCGTCCCCGCCGTCCGGCAGCTGCGGACCGCCCACCCCGGGCTCGACATCCGCGTCCGGGAGGCCGAGGCGGCGGAGGCGTACGAGCTGCTCACGGCCGGCGAGGTCGACCTGGCGCTCTCCCTCGCCGCGCACGCGCCCTCGGTGCGCGACCCCAAGTTCAGCCGGGTGCCCCTCCTCGCCGACCCCCTCGACGTCGCCCTGCCCGCAGGGCACCCGCTCGCCGACGCGCCCGGTCTCCGCCTCGCCGACCTCGCCGCCGAGCCGTGGATCTTCGGCGGCTCCGGCCCCTGGTCGGAGATCACCACCGCCGCCTGCGAGGCCGCCGGCTTCGTCCCCGAGCAGGCCCACAGCGCCTCCGGCTGGACCGCCATCCTCGCCATGGTCGAGGCCGGGATGGGCATCGCGCTCGTACCCCGGATGGCCTCCGCCGACCGCCGGGGCGGCGCCGGGGTCGTCATGCGCGTCCTCTCCGCCGACCAGCCGCGCCGCCACGTCGTCGCGGCGGTACGGCGCGGGGCGGAGGAGGGCCCGGCGGTGGCCCGCGTGCTCGCCGCGCTCCGGCAGGCCGCCGCGGCCCGCGAAACCGTTCAGCAGAACTGACCCCGCCATCGTTCAGCAAAGCTGAATATGCCCATCGAAAACATTCGATGGACCGCTGGGAACGGGCGCGGGAGAGTCGAGGCATGAGCAGCTTCGACGAGACCGCCGACCCGCACGCCAACGACGCCGCGCCCTACTCCGGCGGCGACCCGTACGCCGACTACCGCTCCGGTGACTTCCCCTTCACCGACCTCGTCGACCTCGCCGACCGCCGTCTCGGCGCCGGGGTCGTGGCCGCCAACGACGAGTTCTTCGCCGAGCGCGAGAACCTCCTCGTCCGCGAGCGGGCCGTCTTCGACCCGGAGCACTTCGGCCACAAGGGCAAGATCATGGACGGCTGGGAGACCCGCCGACGCCGCGGCGCCGACGCCGACAACGTCTTCCCCGCGCCCGAGGACCACGACTGGGCGATCGTCCGCCTCGGCGCCCCCGGCGTGATCCGCGGCATCGTCGTCGACACCGCCCACTTCCGCGGCAACTACCCGCAGCGCGTCTCGATCCAGGCCACCGCCGTCGAGAACTCGCCCAGCCCCGCCGACCTCGCCGACGCGAAGTGGGAGGAGCTCGTCCCGCCGACCCCCGTGCGCGGCCACGCCGCCAACGGCTTCGCGATCGACGCCGAGCGCCGCTACACCCACCTGCGTCTCTGCCAGCACCCGGACGGCGGCATCGCCCGCCTCCGCGTCCACGGCGAGGTCGTGCCCGACCCCGAGTGGCTGGAGCTCCTCGGCACCCTCGACCTGATCTCCGTACTCAACGGCGGCTCGTACGAGGACGCCTCGGACAGGTTCTACTCCTCGCCGACCCAGATCATCCTGCCCGGCACCTCGCGCAAGATGGACGACGGCTGGGAGAACCGCCGCCGCCGGGTCCGCGGCACCAACGACTGGGTCCGCTTCCGGCTCGCCGCCCAGGGCGCCGTCCGCGCCGTCGAGATCGACACCGCCTACCTCAAGGGCAACTCGGCCGGCTGGATCGCGCTCCAGGGACGGAACGGGGAGACGGGCGAGTGGTTCGAGATCATCCCCCGGACCCGCCTCCAGCCCGACACCCTGCACCGCTTCAAGCTCCCGGCCCAGGCCGTCGTCACCCACGTCCGCCTCGATGCCTTCCCCGACGGCGGCGTCGCCCGGATGCGGCTCCACGGCACGCTGACGGAGCAGGGCGCGTCCGACCTGCGCGCCCGGTACGCGGCGCTCGGCGGCTGACCGGCGGCTGACCGCGTCGGGCAGACCCGCAGGTCCGCCACAGCTTCCGCCCGGCGGCGCGGCCGCGCGCCGACGCCCGCCCGCCGGGCGGACTCCAGACGCGGCGAAGGGGCACCTCCGTGGGGGAGGGTGCCCCTTCGTCGTTGCGTCGAACGCCTGCGAAGATCATCCGGCTGTGCGCGACCACCGACCACCTGGGGGACCGATGAAACGATTCCGATCGACCGCGAGATCGACGGCGAGATCGACGGCGAGATCGACGGCGAGATCGACAGCGAGATCGACAGCGAGACGAGGCGCCGCCCGGCTCGCGGCCGCGCTCGCCCTCGCCGCGGCGCTGCTCTCCGGCCTCACGGCCCCGGCCTTCGCCGAGGACGTCGTCGACCCGGCCACCGCGCCGCCCGTCCGCACGATCACGTACAACGTCTGCGGCGCGCACACCTGCCAGAGCGACCTCGACCTGACCGCCTGGACGGCCGAACTCCGTGACCAGACCCTGGCCTGGGACACGGACGCCCTCATGCTCCAGGAGCTGTGCTTCGGCCAGTGGGCCGCCCTGCGCGGCGCCCTCCCCGGCTACAGCGGCGTGTGGACCTCCACCACGACCGACTCCGACTGCGCCAAGTGGTCCCCGACCGACACCCGGTTCGGCCTCGGCGTCTTCGTCAAGGCCCCGGCCGTGGAGCGGTACGCGGCGAACCTGACCGTGCCGACGAACGAGGAGGCCCGCTCGGTGCTCTGCGCGCGCGGCCCGGTCGACGGCCGCACCACGCTCGCCTGCACCACCCATCTCGCCCAGTACATCAAGCCGGACAACGGCTCCGCGCAGGCGATGGCGCACATCGACACCTGGGCCGCCGGAGTCCCGGTGATCCTCGGCACCGACCTCAACGCGGGCACGGAACCGGCCTACGACCCCGCCCTGAACCCGATCCGCACCGGCCCGCCCGGCACCGGACCGTTCGTCGAGGCCGACGAGAACGACCCGGAGTTCTTCACCGAGACGTGCCGCACCAGCGGCGCCACCTCCTGCCACACCGGTGAGCCGACCGTCGCGAGCGGCAGGAAGTTCGACCACGTCTTCCTCACCGCGCGCGACTTCCACACCGTGCGGGCCGACGCGTTCGAACCCGAGTCGCCCGGCGCCAAGCCGCTCTCCGACCACAAGCTGCTCCGCGCCGCCGCCCGCCTGGGCTCCGGCGCCGACACGGACCTCACCGGCGACGGCCGCCCCGACCTCCTCGCGGTGAAGGACGACGGCGATCTGCGGCTGTACCCGGGCACGGGCAACGGCGTCCTCGGCTCCCAGCGCCTGATCGGCACTGGCGGCTGGGCCGGCGCCGTCGTCAGCCACCGCGGCGACTGGACCGGCGACGGCTACCCGGACGTGCTCGCCCGCATCGGAAACGACCTGTGGGTCTACCCCAACACCGGCGGCGGCGAGCTCGGCCCGCGCGTCGCCATGGGCGGCCGGCCCACCGGCTGGAGCGGTCTCACGCCGCTCGCGGCGGGCGATGTCGACGGCGACGGCCTGCCCGACGTCCTCGTCCGCAGCGGCACCGGCCTGTGGCTGCACCGCGGCGGCGAGCCCACGGCCGGGCAGCCCACCTTCGCGCCCAAGGCCGCCGTCCGGATCGGGTACGAGGAGTGGGCCGGCCACGACGTACTGACGCCCGGCGACGTCGACGGCGACAAGAAGGCCGACGTGTGGGCCCGGGACCGCGCGACCGGCGAGATCGCGCAGTACCCGAGCCAGGGAACCCGACACCTCGGCACCTCCCCGACCGTCCTCGGCGGCGCCGGCACGGCGGCCGTCGCCGACCGCCGCCTCCTGCTGTCGGCCGGCGACGCGAACGGCGACAAGGCCCCCGACCTGTGGTCGACCCGTACCGCGGGCACCGCCGAGAACCTGGAGTTCCTGCAGGGCACGCCCACCGGCTTCGCGCCCGCCGCGACCGTCGGCACCGGCGGCTGGCAGTGGATCGACTCCCTGGGCTGATCCCGCCGGGCACAGAGGAAGGGCCCCCGGACCGTCATCGGTCCGGGGGCCCTTCCTCTCACGTCACCACCACCGCCGTCAGGCGGCGGCCGCGTCCGCCGCCTGCGCCTTCAGGGCACGCTCGACGCCCGCGCGGCACTCCGTCACCAGACGCCGCAGCGCCGGGGCCGGTTCGTGCTCCGCGATCCACGCGTCCGTCGCGTCCAGGGTCGCCTGCGAGACCTGGAGCGTCGGGTAGAGGCCCACCACGATCTGCTGGATGATCTCGTGGCTGCGGGTCTCCGAGATGCCCTTGATCGACGCGAAGTACTTCGCCGTGTACGGGGCGAGCAGCTCGCGCTGGTCGGACTGGACGAAGCCGGCGATGACCGACTCCTGCACGGCGTTCGCCAGCTTGTCGTCCTCGACGACCGAGGCCCAGGCCTCCGCCTTCGCGGCCTCCGTCGGACGGGCCGCGCGCGCGGTCGCCGCGTGTCGCTCGCCCGCCGCCGTGCGGTCGCGCTCCAGCTCGGCGGCGATCTCCGCCTCGTCGAAGCGGCCGGTGGCCGCGAGCCGCTGCACGAACGCCCAGCGCAGCTCGGTGTCGACGGCCAGGCCCTCGATCACCACACCGCCGTCGAGCAGCCCGGCGAGCACGTCGAGCTCGGCGTCCGTACGGGCGGTCGCCGCGAAGGCCCGTGCCCACGCCAGCTGGTGGTCGCTGCCGCCCTTGGCGGCCCGCAGCTGCTCCTGGGCGAAGGTGCCCCAGCGCGCCAGGCCCTCGGCCCGCCACTCCGGCGCCGCGTACAGCTCAAGAGCCGCCTTGACCTGGCCCTGGAGCGACTGGACCACGCCGATGTCGGACTCCTTGGCGACGCCGGAGAGCACGAGCTCCAGGTAGTCGCGGGTGGCCAGCTCGCCGTCGCGGGTCATGTCCCAGGCGGACGCCCAGCACAGGGCGCGCGGCAGCGACTCGGCGAAGTCGCCGAGGTGCGCCGTGACGTTGGTGAGGGACACCTCGTCGAGGCGGACCTTCGCGTACGACAGGTCGTCGTCGTTGAGGAGGACGACCGCCGGGCGGATCTTGCCCACGAGCTGCGGAACGGCGGTCAGCTCGGCGGCCTCGATGTCGAGTTCGAGGCGGTCGGTGCGGACCAGCTTGCCGCTCGCGTCGAGGTCGTAGAAGCCGATGGCGATCCGGTGCGGACGCAGGACGGCCTGGCCCTTGGCGCCGGCGGGCAGCGCCGGGGCCTCCTGCTTGACGGCGAAGGCGGTGATGGCGCCGTTCTCGTCGGTCTCGATCTCCGGGCGCAGGATGTTGATGCCGGCCGTCTCCAGCCACGCCTTCGACCAGGTCTTGAGGTCACGGCCGGAGGTCTCCTCCAGCGCGCCCAGCAGGTCGGACAGGCGGGTGTTCCCGAAGGCGTGCGCCTGGAAGTAGGCCTGCACGCCCTTGAAGAACTCGTCCTGGCCGACGTAGGCGACGAGCTGCTTCAGGACGCTGGCGCCCTTGGCGTACGTGATCCCGTCGAAGTTGACGAGCACGTCCTCCAGGTCGTTGATCTCCGCCATGATCGGGTGCGTCGACGGGAGCTGGTCCTGGCGGTAGGCCCAGGTCTTCTCCGCGTTGGCGAAGGTCGTCCAGGCGTTCGGCCAGCGGGTGCCGGGCACCGACGCCTGGCAGGCGACCGAGGTGTACGTGGCGAACGACTCGTTCAGCCAGAGGTCGTTCCACCACTCCATGGTGACGAGGTCGCCGAACCACATGTGGGCGAGCTCGTGCAGGATCGTCTCGGCCCGGCGCTCGTACGCCGCGTCCGTCACCTTCGAGCGGAAGACGTACTGGTCGCGGATGGTGACCGCGCCCGCGTTCTCCATCGCGCCCGCGTTGAACTCCGGCACGAAGAGCTGGTCGTACTTGGCGAACGGGTAGTCGTACGCGAACTTCTCCTGGAACCAGTCGAAGCCCTGCCGCGTGACGTCGAAGATGTGGTCGGCGTCGAGGAACTCGGCGAGCGACGGACGGCAGTAGATGCCGAGCGGGACGCTCTGCCCGTCCTTCTCGTACGAGGAGTGCACCGAGTGGTACGGGCCGACGATCAGCGCCGTGATGTACGTGGAGATCCGGGGGGTGGGCTCGAAGACCCACACGTCATCCTTCGGCGTCTCCGGCGTCGGCGAGTTGGAGATCACCTTCCAGCCCGTCGGGGCCTTCACGGTGAACTGGAAGGTCGCCTTCAGGTCGGGCTGCTCGAACGAGGCGAAGACCCGACGCGCGTCCGGCACCTCGAACTGGGTGTACAGATAGGCCTGGTCGTCGACCGGGTCGACGAAGCGGTGCAGGCCCTCACCGGTGTTGGTGTACGCGCAGTCGGCGACGACCTTGAGCTCGTTGCGGCCGGCCGCCAGATGACGCAGGGCGATCCGGGAGTCCCGGAAGACCGCGCCGATCTCCAGCGGGTGGCCGTTGAGCACGACCTCGTGGACGGCGGGGGCGACGAGATCGATGAAGGTCTCGGCGCCGGCCTCGGCGGAATCGAAGCGGACGGTGGTGACGGACCGGTAGGTGCCGCCCTCCTGCGCACCGGTGAGGTCCAGTTCGACCTCGTACGCGTCCACGGTCAGCAGCGCCGCCCGCCGCTTGGCCTCTTCACGGGTCAGGTTTGTGCCAGGCACCCGGTCAACTCCTCGGTTTCGTGACGTTTGGCCCATCCTTCCACGCGGTGCCTCAGCGGCGCACCGCACATTTCCACGGCCCGTCACCACTGATGCGCAACAGCCCGGGCCCCGGCACGGCAGCGCTCGCCCGCACCTCGCCGACCTCGTTGACCAGCAGGTCCTGTTCCTCGTCGTCGTAGAGCGGGTCCTGCGGCGGAGAGTGCCGGTGCACGGTGAAGCGGGACACGCCGCCGTGCAGGAAGTCGAGGACCCCGGACGGCCCGTCGTAGACCACCAGATCGTGTGCGAGCCCCTCGATGTGGCTGTCGAAGCGGCGGGCGTGGGAGAGCGGCAGCACCCGCAGCGTCCAGGGCGCGTCGGCCTCCACCCGAAGGGTCAGCGGCCGGGCACGCGGGACGAGGGCGACCGTACGCGCCCGGACGTCGTCCTCGTACGCCGCGAGCAGATACTCCTCGGCGCGGCCCTGCGCGTCGCAGGACTCGATGGTGGTGGAGAGGGAGTGGTACGACTCGATCTCCAGGAGCACCCAGCGGCCCGGCGGCAGCCCGGGATCGCAGCGCACGGTCTCCTTGCCGCGCCCCTGATAGGTGGCGGGCCGGAACTCCCCGCCGTACGGATCCGCTGCCGGAGCGGGTGACGGAGAGGGCGCCCGAGAGAGCGTCGGAGAGGGCGCCCGAGAGGGCGCCGGACCGGCTGCCGGCGTGGACGGCGGCGGTACGTAGCCGGGGCCCGGGATCGGGGGCGGCGGGGGCTCCACCACGATGCCGAAGTCCGTCGCGAGCCCGGCGAGCCCGGTGGCGTACCCCTGGTCGACCGGACGGAAGCGCCAGCCGCCGCCCTCCCGGTGGAACTCCCCGAAGACGAAGGCCGTCTCCGTCGTCGCGTCCCCGATCGCGCGGTACGCCACGGTGGCCCCGGCCGCGTCCGTGACCCGCACGTCGAGCCCGGGCACCTGCCCGAGGTAGCCGCCGTCGGCGGAGGCCACGACCACAAGACGCGCCACCTCCGGCTCCACGCGCGTGAGGTCCAGCCACAGCCAGTCCGCCGCCGGGCTGCCGGGCGCGCCCGGGGCCGACCTCCCCAGGTGCCGCACGGCGCCCGACGGGTGCTCGGTCCGGTTGTAGAAGACCAGATCCGCATCGCCCCGGACCCGTGCCCCGGACGCCAGGAGCAGCGCCGAGACGTCCACGTCGGGCACCCCGTGCCCGGTCCGCCAGCTGGCGGCGACGTGGAGGACCTGCGGGGGCACCGCGATGTCGGCTCCCCTGGGTGTCTGGGTCATGAGGGAACTGTGGCACGGCCGGTACGCCTGAGGGGCGGCTCCCCGCAACGGGAGGCCGCCCCTCAGGGCCGTACGGACCGGTCCGGCTAGCCCTTGAGTTCGGCCGCGACGAGCTCCGCGATCTGCACCGCGTTCAGCGCGGCGCCCTTGCGCAGGTTGTCGTTGGAGAGGAACAGCGCGAGGCCGTTCTCGACCGTCTCGTCGACGCGGATGCGGCCGACGTACGAGGCGTCCTTGCCGGCCGCCTGGAGCGGGGTCGGGATCTCGGAGAGCTCGACGCCGTCGGCGTCCTTGAGCAGCTCGTAGGCGCGCTCGACGCTGATCGGGCGGTCGAAGCGGACGTTGACCTGGAGCGAGTGGCCGGAGAAGACCGGGACGCGCACGCAGGTGCCGGAGACCTTGAGCTCCGGGATCTCCAGGATCTTGCGGGACTCGTGGCGGAGCTTCTGCTCCTCGTCGGTCTCGAAGGAGCCGTCGTCGACGATCGAACCGGCGAGCGGGACCACGTTGAAGGCGATCGGGCGCTGGTAGACGGCGGGCGCGGGGAACTCGACGGCCTCGCCGTCGAACGCCAGCTGGTCGGCGGTCTCGGCCACGGCACACGCCTGCGTGCGCAGCTCGGCGACACCGGCCACGCCCGAGCCGGAGACGGCCTGGTAGGTGGTGGCGATCAGCGCGGTCAGGCCCGCCTCCTGGTGGAGGGGCTTGAGGACCGGCATGGCGGCCATCGTGGTGCAGTTCGGGTTGGCGATGATGCCCTTGGGGCGGTCCTTGATCGCGTGCGCGTTGACCTCGGAGACGACCAGCGGGACCTCGGGGTCGCGACGCCAGGCGGAGGAGTTGTCGATCACGACGGCGCCCTGGGAGGCGACCTTCTCGGCGAGGGCCTTGGAGGTGGCGCCACCGGCGGAGAAGAGGACGATGTCCAGGCCGGTGTAGTCGGCGGTGGAGGCGTCCTCGACCGTGACGCCGTCGACGACGGTGCCGGCGGAGCGGGCGGACGCGAAGAGCCGCAGCTCGTCGAGGGGGAACTTCCGCTCGGCCAGGATGCTGCGCATGACTGTGCCGACCTGACCGGTGGCTCCGACGATTCCGACCTTCACGGGGACTCCTCCGTACGTATGTGCAGGGTGCTGCCGGTCCATGATGCGTATGTCCCGGGGCGCCTTGTCCAATCCATTGTCCAAGGGACGGGACGCGTGTCGGGACGAGTGTCGGGACGCGAAAGGGGCGGGCACCGGTTCCGGCGCCCGCCCCTTCACGTACGGGGTGCTGCGGGGTACTACGGGGTGACGGCGCCGATCAGGACGCTGCCGCTGCCCGCGACGGTGCCGCGGGCGTTGACCAGCTGGACCTCGCCGAAGAACTGACGGCCCTCGGGAGCCGCACCGGCGACCAGGACCTCGGCCGCCACCTGGGCGGACGCGCCGTTGGCCAGGGGGTACGACTTCGAGGCGTCGACCTGGACGGTGCCGAGCGCGGACGAGAAGTACACGTCCTTGTAGTCGTACGTGGTGCCGCCCTCGGCGTGGACCGCGTAGCCGTCGACGACGACGGTGTACGTGCCCGCGGCCGGCTTCACGAAGGAGACGGACTCCTCCGAGTCGCCGTCCGCCGACTGGCCGACCTGCTTGCCGTTCAGGAGAACGGTGAGGTCGAGGTCGGAGGCCTTGTCGGAGGTGTTGCCGATGGCGATGTCGAGCCGCTCCACACCCTCACCGATGGTGACGGTCTTCGTCTGCTGCTCGTGGTGCTGGATGGTCGGCGTCTCGCTCTTCTGCGAGCCGAGCGAGCCGCCCTTGAGCTTGCCCTCGAGGCCCGCGAAGCGGTTCGCGACCGTCCACTGGACCGGGGCCGGGGTGCCGATCTTCGCCTCGGCGACCGTCTGGACGGCCGGGTCGAAGTCGGCGCCGAGGACGGAGACACCCAGGGTGTACGGGTTGTCCAGGTCCGGCGACGTACGGCGGGACTCGACCTCGATCTCCCAGACGCCGGGCGTCGGGTTCGCGTAGGACCGCAGGTCCGGGCGGCAGGTGTTCGCCGGGTTGTAGTGCGGGTAGCAGCCCGTGGTGGCGGTCGGGTCGACCGGCACGCCGTACGGGTGGATCGCGATGAACCGGGTCTGGCTCTTCGCCTTCAGACCGGCCAGCGAGAGCTCCAGCGTCTTGGCGCCCTCGGGCACGGTGACGAAGTAGTGCTTGGTGCTGTTGCGCTGCACCGAGCCGGAGGCGGAGAAGCCGTAGCCCGGGGCGACCAGGTCGCTCGCGACGATCGAGGTGGCGAGGATCTGCTTGTCGACGCCCTCGGTGCGCTCGTCGTCGGCCTCCAGGATGACGCTGTGCGCGCCGGCGGTGGCGGCACGGGCCTGGAGCTTGACGGTGACCGGCTTGTTCAGCGGCAGGTCGATCTCGTCGTCGCCGAGGATGCGGAAGGTGCCGTCGTTGTACTTGAGGTCGAGCTCGTGCTCGATCGACCGGTCCGGGCCGCTCGTGCGCGTGATCGTGACGTCGTAGACGCGCTTCTGGCCGACCTTGAGGCCGCCCTCACGGTCGTACACACCGGTGCCGGTGTGCGGGGCCGGGAAGATCGCGGTGTCGACCGGGGCCTCGACCTTGTAGTCGTGCGCCGTGGCGCCGTCCTTGATCGAGTCCCAGGCCTCCTCGATGTCCATGAGGCCCGAGCCCTGCTCGTGCGCGGCGACACCGGGGATCCGCTGCGCGGTCGAGGTGAGGGCGGTGCGCAGGGTCAGCGGCGAGAGCGCGATGCCCCGCTGCTTCGCGGCCGACAGCAGCAGCGCGCTCGCGCCCGCCGCCTGCGGCGAGGACATCGAGGTGCCGTTGAGCATGCCGTAACCGGCGGGCAGCGCGTAGCCGGACTCGGGGACACCGGCGCCGGCCAGCCAGGTCGGGATGGTGTTCACGGACGAGCCGGGGGCGGTGATGGTCGGGGTGAAGCCGCCGTCCTCACGCGGGCCGCGCGAGGAGAAGGGGAACATGGCGTACTTCTTCTCGACGGCCGAGCCGTAGTTGGCGGCCCAGGTCTCCTTGGAGACGGCCGCGCCGACCGAGATGACCTTGTCGGCCAGCGACGGGTCGCCGATCGTGTTGATGCCGGGGCCCGAGTTGCCGGCCGAGATGACCAGCTGGACGCCGTACGTGTCGATCAGGCGGGTGTAGAGGCGCGAGCGGACGTTGTCGCCGTCGTTCTGCTGCGGCAGGCCGCCGATCGACATGTTGACGATGTCGACACCGCGGTTGACGACGAGGTCCGTCATGCCCTCGGTGAGGGCGGTGTTGGTGCAGCCGCCGGTCCAGGTGCAGGCGCGCGAGGAGACGATCTTCGCACCGGGGGCCGCGCCGTTCATCCTGCCGCCGAAGAGGCTGTTGGCGGCGGTGATGCCGGCGACGTGCGTGCCGTGCGAGGACTCGACGAGACCGACGTTGACGAAGTCACGCTTCTGGCCGACCCAGCTGCCGCCGAGCGGGTCCATCGCGACGTCCTTGCGGATCTCGACGACGAACGGCGTCTTCTCGACGACCTCGGTGGCCGGGTTGTCGGTACCGAAGTAGCCGGTCTGGTACCCGTCCTTGTACGGCTTCATCGGCGCGTTGTCCGTGAAGTCGTTGTTCTGGTCGGTGTCCACGCGGACGGTGCCGGCGGCCGGGTCGTACAGCATGCCGAAGACGTCGGTGGTGTCGCCGTCGCGGTTGATGTCACCGGCCGGGTCGCCGCCCGCGGTGACCGACTCGGTGAAGCGGCTGAACTGGTAGGAGCCCTCGGGCGCCTTCCAGCTCTGCGTGGCGGCGGTGAAGACCGGGCCCGCGACCGGGGCGTTCTGCAGACGCCAGGTGGCGTCGCCCTCGGTGATCGGGTCGGTGGCCGTGACCCAGTCGACGATCTTGCGCTCGCCGGTGGTGGTCTTCTGGAGGGCCGGGTGACCGAGGTCGACGCCGGAGTCCAGGATGCCGATGGTCACGCCGCGACCGTCGGCCTTCGGGTGGTCCTTGACGAACTCGACCGCGCCGATCTCGTGCGACGGGTTGTACGGGTTCTTCGCCGGGGTGTTCTTGCCCGGGGCCGGGTACGTCGTCGTGACGGTGGTGCCGTCGACGGCGCCCGTGGCAGCGCCCGCGTCCGGGGTCGGGTCGTCCAGGGGGATCTCGGCCTGGAGGTCGATCGACTGCACGGAGGAGAGCTTGGTGGCGGCCTTGATGGCGGCCTCGGCCTTCGCGGTCGGCAGCGTCGCGCGGACGTAGCCGAGCGCGTCCTGCTGCTTGCCGACGGAGGCGCCGGGGACGGCGTCGAGCTGGCCCGCGACCTGCTCGGTGGCGCCGGGGGCGGTGGCGACGAGGACGGTGACGTTCTTCTCGCCGCCCGCCTGGGCCTCGGTGAGGCGCTGGGCGTCGATGGCGCCGAGCTTGTCGGCCGGGTTCGAGGACTTCACCGGGGGAGTGGTCACCGGGGCCTCGGTGGCGAGCACGGGCGCGGCGCCGGTCGCGACGAGCGCGGCGACCAGGCCGGCGGCGGCGGCGATGCGGGCCGCGCGTCTGTGCCCGGGCGTCGAGCTGCCGGGTATGGAGCTCCGAGTTTCGGGGGTGGTCATTTACATCCCTGTTTGTGAAAGGAGAGAGTCCGGATTTCGGTGCCGGATGACCGCTCAGCCTTTCGTAAACGACAGGGGTTTGTGGAGAGTTACCCCGGGCCGGGTTTCCGCCGCGGCGTAAACCCGCCAGCGCTCCCGATGCGCCACAGGGGAGAAAAAGGTGCGAACCGGGGCGAGTTCACGGTCCTGGTGGGTCAGCTCTCCTTCGTGCGGGCGTAGTGGCGCGAGGCCTTGGCCCGGTTGCCGCAGATGGACATCGAGCACCAGCGGCGGGTGCCGTTCCGCGAGGTGTCGAAGAAGTGCAGGATGCACGCCTCGTGGGCGCAGGCCCGGATGCGGTCGGGCGCGGTGCGCAGCAGGTCGAGGTAGTCGCGGGCGGCGGTCCAGCCGGGCCCCCAGGAGGGGTCGGCGAACTCGGCCTCCTCGCCGGGGCCTTCGGTGGTGAGGGTGGCCCGGATGCGGCCGTGGCCGAGGACGGCGTCGACGCGGGCGGTGGCGGCGGGGTCGCCGGGGGTGTCGACGAGCGCGGTGAGCGCGTCCCGGGCGGCGAGGGTGCGGCGCAGGGTGCCGGCGTCGGCGGCGAAGCGGCCCTCCAGGCCGTTGGCGGCGAGCCAGACGCCGAGCCCCTCGACGTCGGTGAGCAGGTCCTGGCGGACGCCCTCCGCGTTCCAGCGGGTGTTGAGCAGGTCGAGGGAGACGGGCTCGCCGGTGAGCGGCCGCGGGTCGGTGGCGGTCATGGCGGACATCCTCCTCGATGAGCTAACCCCTCAAGGGTACGTGAGCGGTTGACGCCTTCCGCACCTAACCTCTAATCTCAAGTTAAGAGGTTAGCCCAAGCGGGGCGGCCACTGCGACGGAGGGACAGCCATGTCCGCGATCGGCACACTCGCCACCCATCACGTCGGCCTCAACGTCACCGACCTGGCGCGCTCGCTCGCCTTCTACGGCGACGTCCTCGGCTTCGACGTCCTCGGCGAGGGCAAGGAGGAGGGGAGCCGGTACGCCTTCCTCGGCCAGGACGGCCGCCTGGTCCTCACCCTCTGGCAGCAGTCCGAGGGCGCGTACGACTCCGCCCGGCCCGGCCTGCACCACCTCGCCTTCGAGGCCGAGTCCATCGAGCACGTCCGGGCAGCCGAGGCCGCGCTCATCGCGCGCGGCGCCTCCTTCGCGTACGAGGGCGTCGTCGCCCACCGCGAGGGCGCGGCATCCGGCGGCATCTTCTTCCACGACCCGGACGGCACCCGCCTGGAGATCTCGGTCCCGAAGGGCGCGGAATCCACCGAAGCCCCCGCGGGCACGGCCCCCACCTGCGGCTTCTTCTAGCCGGACCCGGTCGCGCCCATCTCCACACTCCAGTGAGGCCCGTCATGGACCCGTACAACTCCGGCTCCCTCGCCCTGCAGGAACGCCTCGGCGTCCGCGACCTCGCCGCGCACGTGGGCCGCTCCGTCACCCCCGGCATCCGCCCCGTCGCCGCCGCATTCCTGGAGGTCCAGCCGATGTTGGTGATCGGCGCCGCCGACCCCGCGGGCCGGGTCTGGTCGACCCTGCTCACCGGCGCGCCCGGCTTCACCCGCGCCACCGGCCCGCACACCGTCTCCGTCGCCGGCGGCGTCCCCGCCCACGACCCGCTCGCCGCCGCCGTCACCGCGGCGGGCACCCCCGTCGGCACGATCGCCCTCGACCCCCGCACCCGCCGCCGCATGCGCCTCAACGGCATCGCGCGGCCCAGCGCACGTGGGTTCGCGATCGAGGCCGAGCAGGTCTTCTCCAACTGCCCGAAGTACCTCCAGAAGCGGGACCTGTACGGCTCCGAGGCCGCCGCCCGCCCCGAGTCCGGTGGCGCCCGGCACGGCGAGGCGCTCACCCCCGACCAGGTGCGCCGCGTCCGTGCCGCCGACACCTTCTTCGTCACCACCACCGCGCCCGACGGCGTCGACGCGAGCCACCGCGGCGGCAACCCGGGCTTCGTCCGGGTCGACACGCCCCGGGAGATCAGCTGGCGGGACTACCCGGGCAACGCCATGTTCCTGACCCTGGGCAACCTGGAGGAGGACGGCCGCGCCGGACTGCTCTTCCTCGACTGGGAGACGGGGACGACCCTCCAGCTCAGCGGCCTCGCGCACACCGAGTACGGCCCCGAGGGGCGCGTCGTCCGCTTCCGGGTCGACCGCACGGTGGAGACGCCGGCCGGCAGCCCCCTGCGCTGGTCCGCCCCGGAGTACTCCCCGGCCAACCCGCCGACCCCCTGACCCGCCACCCGTCGACCCGCCGCCCCCTGAGGACCGAGGACCGCCCGTGCCCCCCACCACCCAGGCCACTACCCCGGCCCCCGCCCCGGCCCCGGCGACCACCACCACCCCTCCCGCCCCCGCCCGCCCCGGACCCCCCGCCCGCCCCCGCCCCCGGGTCCTCCTCGTCGGCACCGCGACCGCCGTCACCGCGCTCCTCCTCCTGGTCGCGGTCGGCACCCTTCTCCACCAGCCCCTCCTCATCCCGCCGCTCGCGGCGAGCATGGCGCTGGTCGCGGGCGCCCCCGACCTGCCGCTCTCCCAGCCGCGCTCCGTCGTCGGCGGCCAACTGCTCTCCGCCCTCACCGGTTTCGGGGTCCTCGCCGTGGCCGGCCCCGGCCTCTGGGGCGCCGCCGTCGCGGGCGGCCTCGCCCTCGGCGTGATGATGTGCGCCCGCACCCCGCACTCGCCCGCCGCGGCCACCGCCGTGATCGTCGCCCTCCAGGCTCCGCCCTTCTGGTCGTTTCTCGGCCTTCTCGCCGTCGCCTCGCTCGTCCTGGTCGCCGTGGGCCTCGCCGGCGCCCGTGCCGCGGGGCGGACGTATCCCGCGTACTGGATCTAACCTCTGTGCATGAAGCAGGAGTTGAGGGTGGCGGCCTACGCCGTGTGCGTCCGTGACGGCGAGGTCCTCCTCGCCCGCTGGGTGTCGAGCGACGGGAACAAGCAGTGGACCCTGCCGGGCGGCGGGATGGACCACGGCGAGGAGCCCGTCGACACCGTCGTCCGCGAGGTCGAGGAGGAGACCGGCTACCTCACCGAACCCACCGCCCTCCTCGGCATCGACTCGATCCGCCGCGGCTGGCTCCGCCGCCTCGCCGGTCCCGGCGACTTCCAGGGCCTGCGGATCATCTACGAGGCGCAGGTCACCGGTGGTGCCCTGCGCAACGAGACCGGCGGCTCCACGGACCTCGCCGCCTGGCACCCGCTCGACGCCGTCCCCGGCCTGACCCGCGTCTCCCTCGTCGACATCGGCCTCGACCTGTGGCGCGAGCGACCCCCCGTGGGCCGCTCCCGCCTCACCGATCCGTCGAACGGCTGACCCCTCCCGCGAACGGCTGAAAACGGCTCAACCATCCGCCTCCCGCTCAACTGTCCCGGCAACCCCGAAGTCCTCCCCGCCGACCGCAGCACAGCGTTCGCAGGAACAGGAACTGGAACAGGGGAGCCCCGCATGTCAGCCGCACGCACCGCCCGTACCGTCGTCGCCGCCACCCTCGTGGCCGGCCTCGCCGCCACCGCCCTCGCCACGCCCGCCCTGGCGGCGCCCGCACCGGCGCCCGCCCCCGCGAAGCAGGACCACGCGGCCACCCAGCAGGCACTCCAGGCGGCGGTCGACGCCGGCGTGCCCGGTGCCGTCGCCCAGGCCCGCGACGGGCGGAGCGCCTGGACCGGCACCGCCGGTGAGCGCAAGGGCAACGACCGCTACCGCGTCGGTTCCATCACCAAGACCTTCGTCGCCACCGTCCTCCTCCAGCTCCAGGCCGAGGGCCGCATCGACCTCGACGACCCGGTCGAGAAGTGGCTGCCCGGAGTCGTCCGGGGCAACGGCCACGACGGCCGGAAGATGACCGTCCGCCAGTTGCTCAACCACACCAGCGGCGTCTACAGCGTCACCTCCGACGCCGGCTTCCAGGAGAAGGTCTTCGGTCCCGGCTTCCTGGAGCACCGCTACGACCGGTGGACCCCGAAGCAGCTCGTCGACATCGCGATGACCCACGCCCCGGACTTCGCCCCCGGCACCGCCTGGAACTACTCCAACACCAACTACGTCCTGGCCGGCATGGTGATCGAGAAGGTCACGGGCCGCCCGTACGGCAAGTCGGTCGAGAACCGCATCATCAAGCCGCTCAAGCTCCGCGCCACCAGCGTCCCCGGCACCGACGTGACGATGCCGAAGCCGAGCTCCCCCGCCTATTCCAAGCTCTACACCGACCCGAACGCCCAGGTCCACGACGTCAGCAAGCTCAGCCCCACCCTCGCGTACGCGGCCGGCGAGATGATCTCCGACTCCAACGACCTCCAGACCTTCTACCGCGCGCTGCTCAAGGGCAAGCTGCTCCCGAAGGCCGAGCTGAGGGAGATGACCGCCACCGTCCCGATCTCCCCCGAACTCCCCGGGGCGGGGTACGGACTCGGGCTCATGAAGCAGAAGCTGAGCTGCGGCAAGGAGGTCTGGGGCCACGGCGGCGGCATCCACGGCTCCTCCTCCGACGCCCAGGTCACCCGCGACGGCAACCACTCGATCGCCCTGAACTTCAATGCCGACTGGACGGGCGACTCCCTGCCGGTCCTGGAGGCCGAGTTCTGCGGCGCCGCGCCGAAGGGCTGATCCCGCACCGGGTCAGCGCGGCAGGACGACGACGTACGCGGAGGGCTGTCGGTCCGGCGCGGCCATCAGGGCCGTACGGACCACGGTGGCCTGCTGGTCGAGGGCCTCGCGCAGTTTCCGCGGGGTCAGGTGGACGACCGTGATGCCGAGCCGCTCCAGGTGCTCGCGCTTGCGGGTGTACTCGGACCACAGCGCGTCGTCGTCCTGCCGGGGCGCCCGGGTGTCCAGCTCGACGGCGACCGCCTGGTCCGGCCAGTAGGCGTCCACCCCGCCCAGGTGCGGGCCGCCCGGCAGCCGCAGGTCCACGTTCCACAGCGGGTCCGGCAGCCCGAACTCCCGCACCATCTCGTACAGCCGCTCCTCGGAGAGCGAGCGCCCCTCCGCGAGCAGCGTGTCCACCGCGTCCACCACGTGCGGCCGGGCGAGCAGCCGGGCCCGGCTCAACTCCCGGACGATCGCGGCCGGTTCGCAGTGTCCGCCGCGGACCGCCTCGGTGAGCAGCCGGCGTACGGTCTCGGCGTCCGAGAGGCCCGCGACCGCGTCGGCGACGGCGCGGGCGGCCGGGGCGACGGGGACACCGGTGAGCTCCACGGGCTCGGGGTGCTCGGCGGCGCGCACCACCCGCACCCAGCCGGTGGAGCGCAGCCGCCGGGTGCGCGGGACGAGCACGTCGATCCGGTCCAGGGCGGTGAGTGGGGGAGCGGAGGAGAAGCGGTGCAGGGTCAGCGCGGCGAGCCCGGTGATCATCGCCTCGGGCCCCTGCGGGGGCACCGCCCCGGCCCGACGGGCGTACAGGAGCGCGGCGTTGAGCCGGTCCTCGCTGGTCGGAGGTCCGGGCTGGAGGAGGAAGACGCCGGGGAGGAGCTGCTGCCAGCCGCCGCCGGGTCGGCAGCGCGCGGCGACCTCGCCGGCGGGAACGCCCTGGGTCCTCAACTGGGCTGCGGACGCGAGTCGTTGGGTGCGTCCGGTGCGGGAGGCGAGGGGGAGGGGGCGGGGGGTGATGGGGGTGTTGTGGTTCATGCCGGGGGTCTTCCGCTTCCGAAGGCTCCCCTAACCCCTGTTACACGCTCGTCGACATTTAGGGACAAGCTCGCCCTAAAGTACGCGCGTTCGAGTGCCGATGGGGCACGCGTCGAAGCACGCGACAACCGCCCCGCACGCCGATGGGGGCCGCCCGCCGAAGCGCGCGGCCCCCATCACCCTCACAGCCTTACGCGGCCAGGCGGTCGCAGGCCTGCGCGCGCAGCGCCCGCGCCAGGTCGTCCCGCGCCTCCAGGACGAGGCGGCGCAGCGCCGGGGCGGCCGCCGCGTGAGCCGTCAGCCAGGCGTCCGCCGCGGCCAGGGTCGCGTCACTGTCCTGGAGCCCCGGGAAGAGGCCCTTCACCAGATGGATGCCGATCTGGATCGACCGCTCGGCCCACAGTCCCTCGATCGCCGCGAAGTACCTCTCCGCGTACGGCGCGATCAGCTCGCGCTGCGTGGACTGGACGAAGCCCGCGATCGTCGCCTCCACCAGCGCGTTCGACAGGGTGTCCGACTCGACGACCTGCGCCCAGGCCTGCGCCTTGACCGCGGCCGAGGGCCGCGAGGCCAGCAGCCGCACCTGGTGGCGCTTGCCCGTCGCGGTGTCGTCCCGGGACAGCTCCTCGCCGATCCGGACCTCGTCCGCCCGGCCGTGCACGGCCAGCGGGGAGAGCAGCGCCCAGCGCAGCTCCTGGTCGACGTCGAGCCCGTCGATCCTCGCCGTACCGTCGAGCAGCCCCTCCAGGAGCTGGAAGTCGGCGTCCGAACCGGCTGTGGCCGCGAAGAACCGCGCCCAGGTGAGCTGGTGCTCGCTGCCCGGCTCGGCCAGCCGCAGCTCGCGCAGCCCGCCCTCGGCGAGCAGCCGCCCGCCCTCCTCGCGCCACTCGGGAGCGGAGTAGAGGGTGACCGCCGTCTGCGTCCAGGTGTGGACCATCTGGACCACGCCGATGTCGGTCTCGCGGCCCGCGAAGGCGAGCGCGACGGAGACGAAGTCCCGGGCGGGCATCAGCCCGTCGCGGGTCAGGTTCCACAGCGCCGACCAGCACAGGGCGCGGGCCAGCGGGTCGGTGATGTCGCCGAGGTGGGCGCGCAGGGTGGCGAGCGAGCCCTCGTCGAAGCGGATCTTGCAGTAGGTCAGGTCGTCGTCGTTGACGAGCACCAGGTCGGGCTTCTCCTCGCCCGCCAGCTCCGCGACGACGGTCCGGGCGCCGGTGATGTCGGTCTCGGCGCGCGCGAAGCGCACGAGGTCTCCCTCCGCCGACAGCCGGTAGAGGCCGACCGCCGCGCGGTGCGGACGCAGCTCCCCGCTCTCCTGGACGACGGCGAGCTCGGTGATCCGGCCCGCCGCGTCGTAGGTGACGACCGGCGTCAGCGTGTTCACACCGGAGGTCTGGAGCCAGGACTTCGCCCAGGACGTCATGTCCCGGCCGGAGGTCTCCTCCAGGATCGTGAGGAGGTCGGCCAGGCGCGTGTTCCCGTATGCGTGGCGCTTGAAGTAGCGGCGCGCACCCTCCAGGAACGCGTCCCGTCCCGCGTACGCGACGAGCTGCTTCAGCACCGACGCGCCCTTGGCGTACGTGATGCCGTCGAAGTTGAGCTTGGCGTCCTCCAGGTCACGGATGTCGGCCGTGATCGGGTGCGTGGAGGGAAGCTGGTCGGCGCGGTAGGCCCAGGCCTTGCGGTTGTTGGCGAAGGTGACCCAGCTGTTGGAGAAGCGGGTCGCCTCGGCGTTCACGAAGGAGCCCATGAAGTCCGCGAAGGACTCCTTCAGCCACAGGTCGTCCCACCACACCATGGTGACCAGGTCGCCGAACCACATGTGCGCCATCTCGTGGAGGATGACGTTGGCCCGGCTCTCGTACGCGGCCTGCGTGACCTTGCCCCGGAAGACGAGCTCCTCGCGGAAGGTCACCAGGCCCGGGTTCTCCATCGCCCCGAGGTTGTACTCGGGGACGAAGGCCTGGTCGTACTTCCCGAAGGGGTACGGGAAGTCGAAGTTGTCGTGGAAGAAGTCGAAGCCCTGCTTGGTGATGAGGAAGACGTCGTCCGCGTCGAAGTGCTTCGCGAGGCTCTTGCGGCACATCGCGCCGAGCGGGATCTCCAGCTCGCCGCGCGTGTAGCTGTCGGTCACGTAGTGGTACGGGCCCGCCACGACACACGTGATGTACGTGGAGATCGGCGCCGTCTCGGCGAACCGCCACACGCCCTCGGCGTCCCGCTCTCCGGCGCCGTTCGACCAGACCGTCCAGCCCTCGGGCGCGGTCACCGCGAAGCGGTACGGGGCCTTGAGGTCGGGCTGCTCGAAGGTGGCGTACACCCGGCGGGCGTCGGCCGGCTCGTACTGCGTGTAGAGGTAGACCTCGCCGTCCTCCGGGTCGACGAAGCGGTGCATGCCCTCGCCGGTCCGGCTGTAGGCGCACTGCGCGTCCACCACGAGCACGTTCTCGTCGGCGAGGCCGTCGACGGTGATCCGCGAGCCGTCGAAGACGACGGCCGGGTCCAGGGAACGGCCGTTGAGGGTGACCGCGTTCACGGACGGGGCGATCAGGTCGACGAACGTGCTCGTGCCCTCGCCGGTGCGGCGGAAGCGGATCGTCGTCTCCGAGCGGAAGGTGCGCACCGCCTCGGCGGAGTCGCCGACCGCCGAGCGCAGGTCGAGGACGACCTCGTACCCGTCGACGGACAGCAGGGCGGCCCGCTCGTGGGCCTCGTCGCGGGACAGATTCTCACCGGGCACGGTCACTCCTTCGTGGCACGTTCGAAACAGCACCGATCTTCCCATGTGCCACTGTCACGCGGCACGCGGGAATGCCCTTGAGCGCCCGTGGCGTTTGCTCCTTTCGGCGCACCACGCACAGCACCACGCATCAGCACCGTGATCGCCACCGCCTTCATCACGGCCGCACCGAGGAGTGACATGTCCGAGAGCAGGACCACCGCAGACTTCTACTTCGACCCGCTGTGCCCGTGGGCCTGGATGACCTCCCGCTGGATGCTGGAGGTGGAGCAGGTGCGCCCGGTCGACGTGCGCTGGAAGGTCATGAGCCTGGCCGTGCTCAACGAGAACCGGCTCGACGAGGTCCCGGCCGAGTACCGCGAGATGCTGGAGACCCAGGCCTGGGGCCCGGTCCGTGTCGTCATCGCCGCCCAGCAGCTGCACGGCGACGAGGTCGTCGGCAAGCTCTACACCGCGCTCGGCAACCGCTTCCACAACAACGGCGAGGGCCCGACCCGCGAGGCGATCGCCGGCGCGCTGTCGGACGTCGGCCTGCCGGAGGACCTCGTCGAGTACGCCGACAAGGACACCTACGACGCCGAGCTGCGCGCCTCCCACACGGAGGGCATAGACAAGGTCGGCCAGGACGTCGGCACCCCGGTCATCGCGGTACCGGGCCCGACGGGCGACGAGGTCGCCTTCTTCGGTCCGGTCGTCACCCCGACCCCGCGCGGCGACGCG
Source organism: Streptomyces sp. NPDC058650 (assembly GCF_042717315.1). NCBI lineage: Bacteria > Bacillati > Actinomycetota > Actinomycetes > Kitasatosporales > Streptomycetaceae > Streptomyces > Streptomyces sp. NPDC058650. Next base: position 129,142 of record NZ_JBHXRL010000008.1, on the reverse strand, counting down.
GCGGCCCGGCTGTGGGACGGCACGCTGCTCGTGGCGTCGACGCCGGGCTTCTACGAGATCAAGCGCACCCGGACGGCGGCGCCCAGCTTCGAGTAGTACCCCTGAACGGAAGGACCCCCGCGATTCGTTTCATCGCGGGGGTCCTTCTTTCATCCGCCTGCGGCGTGAAGGTTGAGAAGACGATCACGAGCAGGACGAGTGGGTGCGCCGATCAGAAGGAGATCAGCGGGACCGAGGCCTTGGCGGCCTGGTAGCGCTTGCTCACGTCCTGCCAGTTGACGACCTGCCACATGGCCTCGATGAAGTCCACCTTCTGGTTCTTGTACTGCAAGTAGAAGGCGTGCTCCCAGGCGTCGAAGACGAGGACCGGGACCGAGCCCTGGCCGACGTTGCCCTGGTGGTCGTAGACCTGCTCGACGATGAGCCGGCCGCTGACCGGCTCGTACGCGAGGACACCCCAGCCGGAGCCCTGGGTGGTCGCGGAGGCCTTCGTCAGCTGGGCCTTGAACTTGGCGAAGGAACCGAAGGACTCGGTGATCGCGTCCGCGAGGTCACCGACGCCGTCGGCGGCCAGGGGCTCGCCGCCGCCCCCGGCCTTCGGGCTGTCCATGTTGTTCCAGTAGATGGAGTGGAGGATGTGGCCGGAGAGGTGGAACGCGAGGTTCTTCTCCAGCCCGTTGACCGCCCCCCACTGGTCCTTGTCGCGGGCCTCCTCCAGCTGCTCCAGGGTGTCGTTCGCGCCCTTGACGTAAGCGGCGTGGTGCTTGTCGTGGTGCAGCTCGATGATCTGCGGATTGATCACCGGCTCCAGCGCCGCGTAGTCGTACGGCAGCTCCGGAAGTGTGTAGATCGCCATGTGCCCGGCCCCTTCAATGGCTCCTGCTTATTGCAACCTATGCGCAAGTGCAGGCTAACAGCAGGTGCGGGAGTTGTTGATCAGTCCTTCGACCTAGGTCCGGGAGTCCGGCCCGTCTTTCCACACATGGCGAAACCCCCGAACCGGAAGGCGGTTCGGGGGTTTCGAGGCGAGGCGGTACGGATCAGGACGTGCGGCCCGCTGCCGCCTTCTGGCGTACGAAGCCGACGACCGCGAGCAGCAGCGTCAGGCCGCCCGTCCAGTACAGCTGCACGCGCGTGCCCTCCTCGCGGGCCATCAGCACGAAGATCGCGGCCATGCCGGCGAGCGCCACCCAGGTCAGCACCGGGAAGGCCCACATCCGCACGACCAGCTTCTCCGGCGCCTCGCGCTCGGTGCGGCGGCGCAGCACCAGCTGGGAGGCGGCGATGAAGAACCAGACGACCAGGATGATCGCGCCGATGGTGTTGAGCAGCCAGACGAAGATGTCGTCCGGCCGCCAGTAGCTCAGCAGCACACAGGCGAAGCCGAAGACGGAGGAGACGAGGACGGCCGGGCGCGGGACACCGCCGGAGAGCTTGCCGAGCGCCTTCGGGCCCTGGCCGCGCGCCACGAGCGAACCGGCCATGCGGGAGGCGCCGTAGATGTTGGCGTTCATCGCGGAGAGCAGGGCGACCAGCACGACCACGTTCATGATCTGGCCGGCGGCCGGGATGCCCAGGTGGTCGAGGGTGGCGACGTACGGGCCCTTCTCCACGACCGCCTTGTCGTCCCACGGGACGAGGGTGACGATGACCGCCATCGAGCCGATGTAGAAGAGCGCGATCCGCCACATCGCCGTACGGACGGCCTTGGCGACGCCCTGCACCGGGTGCTCGGACTCGGCGGCCGCGATGGTGACCGTCTCCAGGCCTCCGTACGCGAAGACGGAGGCGAGCAGGCCGACGATCAGGCCCTCGGAGCCGTGCGGGAAGAAGCCGCCGTCACCGGTGAGGTTCGTGGTGCCGGGGGCGGGGGCGTCCGTGCCGGGCAGGAGGCCGGTGATGGCGAGCACGCCGATGCCGAGGAAGAGGACGATCGCGCCGACCTTGAGCGCGGCGAACCAGAACTCGAACTCGCCGAAGTTCTTCACCGCCGCCAGGTTGGTGGCGCAGAAGACCACCATGAAGAGCGCGACCCAGGCCCACTCCGGGCTGCCGGGGAACCAGCCGGTCATGATCTTCGCCGCGCCGATGCCCTCCAGGCCGACGGCGACGCAGAGCAGGAACCAGAAGGCCCAGCCCGAGGTGAAGCCCGCCCAGGAGCCGAAGGCGCGCTCGGCGTGGACGGAGAAGGAGCCGGAGGCCGGGTTCGCCGCCGACATCTCGCCGAGCATCCGCATCACGAGCATGACGAGGACGCCCGATATGGCGTAGGCGATCACGATCGAGGGACCGGCGGCGGCGATGCCGGCGCCGGAGCCGACGAAGAGTCCGGCGCCGATGACGCCGCCGAGGGCGATCATCGAGAGATGGCGCTGCTTGAGGCCGTGCGTGAGGCCCTCGGCGGGTGCGGTCGCGCCGTCCTTGCGGTCGGCCGGCGCGGGCGCGGTGGTCCGAGACATGGGCGAGCCCTGTTCACTAGCTGAGACGGGGAGGGAGCCCACAGTCTGGGTCGGCACACCGTTCAGAGGGAACCGATGTCCGCTATACGGTCACGACCTTCACACAAAGTGAAGGTTCATGATCGGTTCGTACGCAGCTCCCGCGCCCACGCGATCAGCAGCACCGCCCCGGTCGCCGCCGCCGACCACAGCACCTGCGGACGCGCCGCGTCGTCCGTCAGCATCAGGACGAGCACCGCCGCCATCGCGGCCAGCGCCACCCACGTCAGCCACGGGAAGCCCCACATCCGCAGCGTCAGCGTCTCCGGCGCCTCGCGCTCGATCCGGCGCCGCAGCTTCAGCTGCGAGACCGCGATCAGGGCCCAGACGAAGAGCAGCACCGCGCCGACCGCGTTGAGCATGTAGAGGAAGACGGAATCCGGCCACTTCAGATTGAGGAGGACGGAGACGAAGCCGAAGGCCACCGAGGCGAGCACCGCCCGGCGCGGCACCCCGCCGGCCGAGACCCGGAGCAGCCCCTTCGGCGCCTCCCCGCGCTCCGCGAGCGAGAACACCATCCGGGACGACCCGTACAGGTTGGCGTTGAGCGCCGAGAGCAGCGCCACGAACACCACCACGTTCATGATCTGGCCCGCCCCCGGCACCCCGATCGCGTCCAGGACCGCCACGTACGGCGACCGGCCCGGCTCCATCGACGTCCACGGCAGCAGCGTCACGATGACCAGCATCGACCCCACGTAGAAGAGGAGGATCCGCCACACCGCGCTGCGCACCGCCCGCGCCACGTTCCGCGCCGGGTCGGCCGACTCGGCCGCCGCGATCGTGACGACCTCCAGGCCGCCGAAGGCGAAGATCACGGCGAGGACACCGGAGACGACGCCCTCCCAGCCGTTCGGCAGGAAACCGCCCTGCCCGGTCAGGTTGGCCATCCCCACGGGGTCCGTGTCGGGGAGCCAACCGACGATCGCGAGCGTGCCGAGGATCAGGAAGAGCACGATCGCGCCGACCTTCAGCGCGGCGAACCAGAACTCGAACTCGCCGAAGTTCTTCACCGCCGCGAGGTTGGCGAGGGTGAAGACGACCATGAAGATCAGCACCCAGCCCCACTGCGGGACCCCCGGCGCCCAGCCGTTCGCGATCCGCGCCGCACCCGTCGCCTCCACCGCGAGGACGACCACCAGCAGGAACCAGTACAGCCAGCCCACCGAGAAACCCGCCCAGCGCCCGAGCGCCCGCTCGGCGTGGACCGAGAACGCCCCGGAGGCGGGCATCGCCGCCGACATCTCGCCCAGCATCCGCATGACGAGCATCGCGAGCGCGCCCGCGATCAGATACGAGACCACGATGCCGGGGCCTGCGACCGCGATGCCCGCGCCCGAACCGACGAAGAGCCCGGCACCGATCACCCCGCCGAGCCCCAGCATCGTCAGATGACGCTGCTTCAGACCGTGGGAGAGGGGCTCCGGTTCGGTGGCGAGGGAGTCGTGCATGTGGGGGCTCGTGCTCTCTGACGGTTTATGGAGACTCCACAGTCTCTCCAGTGAAGGCGCCCTGGCGCAAAAGGGACCTCCGCGCGCGAGTTCCCAGTGACGAGCGTCACGTGGCGTGAGGTGTGATCGACGGGGTTTGTTCGATCTCCACGAAGGGCTCGACCGCCGCTTTGTGGGCGGCTGACGGTGATCGGACGCTCACTCCTGGCATAGCGTCAACGTGTCCCACCCACCCTCACCCCGCGGAGTACCGATGAGCACCGCCGCCGCCCCCGTCCGTTCCCTCCGTGCGGGCTCCGTCCTCGCCGACCTGATCCCCGCGAGCCGCGCCCGCGACATCGCGCTGGTCGTCGGCGGCGCCGCCCTGACCGGCCTCGCCGCGCAGATCTCCGTCCCGGTCCCCGGCTCCCCGGTCCCGGTCTCCGGCCAGACCTTCGCCGCCCTGCTCGTCGGCACCGCGCTCGGCGCCCGCCGCGGCTTCCTGGCCCTCGCCGCGTACGCCGTGGCGGGCATGGCGGGCGTGCCGTGGTTCGCGCAGGCCACCTCGGGCTACGGCATGCCGTCCTTCGGCTACATCCTCGGGATGATGCTCGCCGCGACCGTCGTCGGCGCCCTCGCCCGCCGCGGCGCCGACCGCTCGGTGCTCCGCACGGCCGGCGCGATGGCCCTCGGCTCCGCGATCATCTACGCGGTCGGCGTGCCCTACCTGGCGCTCGCCACCGGCATGACCTTCGGCCAGGCCGTCGCCGCGGGCCTCACCCCGTTCCTCATCGGCGACGCCCTCAAGGCCGCGCTCGCCATGGGCGCCCTGCCGGCCGCCTGGAAGCTCGTCGGCCGCAAGAGCTGAGCGGGTCGAGGTACGCGAGAGGGCCCGTCGTTCCGGGGGAACGACGGGCCCTCTCGTACGCGTACGGACTACGGGCGCTCGGACGGCGCCTTCGCCCTCCACTGCCGGACCAGCGCGATCGCGATCACGAGCGCGGCCACCAGCAGCGAGAGCACGACCTGCTCACGGGCGCTGCCGCCGTCGTACAGCATGTAGCCGAGGACGAAGACGATCATGCCGATCGTCGCCCAGGTCAGGTACGGGAAGAGCCACATCTTCACGACCAGCTTCTCCGGCGTCTCGCGCAGGATGATGCCGCGCATCTTCAGCTGGGTCACACAGATGACCAGCCAGACGAAGAGCGCGACCGCGCCGGAGGAGTTCAGCAGGAAGGCGAAGACGGTGTCCGGCCACTTGTAGTTGAAGAAGACCGCGACGAAGCCGAAGACGACCGAGCCGAGGATCGCCGCCGTGGGCACGCCCCGCTTGTTGACCTTGGCGAAGGCCTTCGGCGCGTCGCCGCGCTGACCGAGCGAGAACGCCATGCGGGAAGCGGTGTAGAGACCCGAGTTCAGGCAGGACAGGACGGCCGTCAGGACGATCACGTTCATGATCTGGCCGGCGTTCGCGATGCCGATGGAGTCGAGGGCGGCGACGTACGAGCCCTTGTCGACGATCGACTTGTCGTTCCACGGCAGCAGGGTCAGGACGACGAAGATCGAGCCCAGGTAGAAGACGCCGATCCGCCAGATCACGCTGTTGGTGGCCTTGGTGACGGCCTTCTGCGGGTCCTCGGACTCACCGGCGGCGAGGGTGACGATCTCGCTGCCCATGAACGAGAAGACGACCATCAGCACACCGGTGAGGACCGCGCCCGCGCCCATCGGGAAGAAGCCCCCGGCGTCGGTGAGGTGCGCGAATCCGGTGCCCGGGTTGTCCGAGCCGGGCAGCACGCCGAAGACCGCGAGCATGCCGATGACGACGAAGGCGCCGATGGCCACGACCTTGATGCCGGCGAACCAGAACTCGAACTCGCCGTACGAGGCGACCGAGCCCAGGTTGGTGAGGGTGAGCACCACCATCACGATGAGCGCCCAGCCCCACTGCGGTACGGCCGGGATCCAGCCCTCCAGGATCTTGGCTCCCGCGGTCGCCTCGACGGCGAGGACGACGACCCAGAAGAACCAGTACAGCCAGCCGATGCTGAAGCCGGCCCAGCGGCCGAGGGCCCGGTCGGCGTAGGCGGAGAAGGAGCCGGAGGACGGCCGGGCGGCGGCCATCTCGCCGAGCATCCGCATCACGAAGACGACCATGGCGCCGACGAGGAAGTAGGACAGCAGGATCGCGGGGCCGGCCGCGGCGATGCCGGAGCCGGAGCCGACGAAGAGGCCGGCACCGATGACGCCGCCGATGGCGATCATCGAGAGGTGACGGTTCTTGAGACCGGCCTTGAGGCCGTCGGAGGAGTGCGGTGTCCCGGGGGTACCGGTCTCCTCGCCGTCCTTCGTCAGGGTCGGTTGCGTGTTCATGAACGCTTCCTTGCGTGTGGGGGGCGCTCGGATCGCGAGCCCGAGCATTGAACCCTGTGAACGGGTGTGATCGGAAGACCTCATTCCGGATAGTTGTGAGGACCACTCCGCGAGAGTCGAAGGTCCATACCAGGCCGGGTGAACGTCCCGACCCCGCTGACCGCTACCCGGCCCCTGACATGCCACACTCGGCACCATGCGCGTCTACATCGGTTCCGACCACGCCGGATACGAACTCAAGAACCACCTCGTCGAGTGGCTCACGGCACACGGCCACGAGCCCGTCGACTGCGGTCCGCACATCTACGACGCCCTCGACGACTACCCGCCGTTCTGCCTGCGCGCGGCCGAGAAGACGGCCGCCGACGCGGACAGCCTGGGCATCGTCATCGGCGGCTCCGGCAACGGCGAGCAGATCGCCGCGAACAAGGTGAAGGGGGTGCGCGCCGCCCTCGCCTGGAGCGAGCAGACCGCCGCCCTCGGCCGCGAGCACAACAACGCCAACGTGATCTCCGTCGGTGGCCGGATGCACACCCGGGAAGAGGCGACGAAGTTCGTCGAGATCTTCCTGAGCACGCCGTACTCGGGTGACGAGCGTCACACCCGCCGGATCGACATGCTCACCGCGTACGAGAACACCGGCGAGCTCCCCCCGATCCCGGCCCACCACCCGCAGGAGCCCACCGCCTGATGCCCGAAGGGCACACCATCCACCGGCTGGCCGCCGACCACCGCGAGCGGTTCGGCGGCCGTCCCGTGCGCGTCTCCAGCCCCCAGGGCAAGTTCGCCGACTCGGCGGCCCTGCTCGACGGGAGCGTCCTGGAGACCACCGAGGCCCACGGCAAGCACCTCTTCCTCGCCTTCGAGGACAGGGAATGGGTCCACATCCACCTCGGCCTCTTCGGCAAGGTGAACTTCGGCGCCGCGCCCGTCCCGCCGCCCACGGGCACGGTCCGGATGCGGATCGCCGACACGGACGGGTACGTCGACCTCCGCGGCCCGACGACCTGCGCGTACATCACGAACGCCGAGAAGCAGGCGATACACGACCGCCTCGGCCCCGACCCGCTCCGGCCCGGCGATGCCACCGACGGGGCTGCCAAGGCCTGGCGCCGGATCTCGAAGTCCCGCACGACGATCGCCGCCCTGCTCCTGGACCAGAAGATCATCGCGGGCGTCGGCAACGTCTACCGCGCCGAGGTCCTCTTCCGGCACGGCATCGACCCCTACCGCGCGGGCAGGGACCTGACGCCGGGGGAGTGGGACGCGATCTGGACCGACCTCGCCGCGCTGATGCGCGAAGGCGTACGCCTCAACCGCATCGACACCGTCCGCCCCGAGCACACGCCCGAGGCGATGGGCCGCCCGCCGCGCGTCGACGACCACGGCGGCGAGGTGTACGTCTACCGCCGGGCGCACCAGCCCTGCCACATCTGCGGCGGCGAGATCCGCACCGCCGACCTCGCCGCCCGCAATCTCTTCTGGTGCCCGGGCTGCCAGACCCGCTAGCCGGTCCAGACCCGCCAGCCGGTCCAGACCCGCCAGCGGTCTAGAACCCGTGCGGCAGCCACGGCGCCACCGGCGACCCGAAGGCGACCGAGGCCTCCACCAGGGCACCCTCCCTCAGCTCGCGCACGCGCCCCGCCGCCGCGAGCGACATCAGCGAGGGCCCGCCCAGGTACGCCGTGCCCAGCTCCCGTACGGACAGTTCGAGGTCCGCCGGATCCGAGGTCCGGACGCAGGTCGCGCCCTTCGTGTCACCCGTCAGCCGCCAACGCCCCTCGTTCCAGGGGCAGAACGCGTCCTCGACCTCGAACACCACGTCCACCGGCGCCTGGTACGTCCGCGCCTCCAGAGCGGCACTCACCTCCACCAGGCGCACGTGCAGCGCGTCCCGCAGTTTCGGGGCGCAGCGCCGTACGTCGCTCACCAGGTGCTGCCAGGCGTCGTCCACCGGCCGGCTGAGGACCCGTACCTCCTTGGTCAGGTCCACCGAGCAGAGGAACCGCCACAGCGCCGCCTCCGCCACCGCGTCGAGCCCCATCAACTGATGGACCGTGACGGCCCCGTCGGCACCCGAGAAGGACCACTCCGGCTTGATCGCGTAGTGCGCGAACCCCACGACCTCCCCGGCCCGTTCGGCGAGCACGCACAGCCGCGGCGAGGAGCCCTCCCGGTCGGCCGGCGGGTCGATCAGCGGCAGCCGCTCCCACTGGGGCAGCCGGGCGAGCATCCCCGGCCGACCGGGAACGAGCCGCGCGTACACCGCCTCGCACGCCGCGGAGGACTCCGTCAGGTCGGCCCGGCGCAGGACGACCCCGTCCGTGCCCTCCGGCACCGAGAGCCGCACCCGGGTCGTGTCGATCGTCGCCCGCGCCGCGTACGCGGCGACGCCGTAGCCGAACCGCCCGTAGATCTCCGGCTCCGAGGCCGTGAGCACCGCCACCGACTCGCCCCCGGCCCGCAGGTCGTCAAGCTGGCGCCGCATCATCGAGGTCAGGATCCCGCGCCGGCGGTGCGTCCCCGCCACGCTCACCATCGTCACTCCGCCCACCGGCACCGACGCCCCGCCCGGCACCGTGAGCCGGAACGAGAACGCGCCCGCCGTCCCCACGCACAGATCGCCGTCCCACACACCCAAGAAGCGGTCGAACTCGGTCAGATCGCGCCAGAGCGTGCGCTCCTCCGGAGCCTCGGCCACACCCCCGAACGCCAGCTCCAGGACCTCGTACCAGCGATCCCACTCGGTCGGGTCGAGTACCCGCAGTTCAGTCGTCATATGCCATCGATATCAGCGCCGCCCGCCCGGGGCGACCCGATTTCACGCACATTGTCACCGGGGTACCCCTGCGCGATGTCGGACGGGGTGGATAGGGTCCAGGCCAATGGGACACCGCGCGGGAGTGAACACGTACGCGGCCCGGACGCGCAGACGCGCCCGCCGGGCCCGCATCGCGCTGCGCAAGTCCGGCGTCGACTACTTCCGCGGCGACGGCTCCGACTGGCTCGCCTTCGCCGGACTCCTGCTGATGATCCCGGCCATCGCCTGCGGCACCCTCCTCGACCCGGTCTGGTGCGCGCCCGCCGCGCTCGTCCTGCCCATCGTGGCCGGCGGGCTGCTGCTGCGCCCCGCCAGCCTGCTCGGCCTGTACGCGGCCGCCGCCGGCGCCCTCATCGTCGAGTCCGTCGTCCTCGGCCCGTACACCCAGGGCCCCGCCCGGGTCACCCCCGGCACCGTCCTCACCGTCGCCGCCTGCGGGCTCTTCGGACTCCTCATCGCCCAGTTCCGCGCCCGGGTCGGCGTCCCCTGGCGGCGCGGCGGCACCATGCTCTTCGACCTGCGCGAACGCATCCGCGTTCAGAGCGCCCTGCCCCGGCTCCCGCAGGGCTGGCACCGCGAGATGGCGCTCCGCCCGGCTGGCGGCCAGTCCTTCTCGGGCGACTTCGTCGTCGCCGCCCGCACCCACGGCGGCCGCACCCTGGAGGTCGTCCTCACCGACGTCTCGGGCAAGGGCATGGACGCGGCCTCCCGCTCCCTGCTGCTCTCCGGTGCCTTCGGCGGCCTCCTCGGCTCGCTCCCGCCGCACGGCTTCCTCCCCGCCGCCAACGGCTACCTGCTCCGCCAGAACTGGGACGAGGGCTTCGCCACCTCCGTCCACCTCGTCCTCGACCTGGACTCCGGCGACTACGAACTCTTCTCCGCCGGCCACCTCCCCGCGCTCCAGCTCCACGCGGGCAGCGGCAGCTGGGAGGAGAAGGCCGCGGACGGCCCCCTCCTCGGCGTCTACGACAGGGCCGAGTTCCACCCGGTCAAGGGCTCGCTGCTGCACGGCGACGTCCTCATGCTCTTCACCGACGGCCTCGTCGAGGCCGCCGACCGGGACATCGCCGAGGGCATCGACCGCCTCACCGGCGAGGCCGACCGCTGTGTCGTCGAGGGCTTCGAGGGCGTCGCCTGGCATCTGATCGAGGCCGTCGCCAAGGACGTCAACGACGACCGGGCGCTGCTGCTCATCTCCCGCCGCGCCTGACCGGCCACCCCGGTGTGACGTGATCTTCTCCACGACGATTCGTCACGACGCGGCGGGGGCAGGGGAGTTGATGGCACCATGGAGGCAGCGGGGGGTGGTGTGCGACGTGCGCTCCCCGGCGGCAAGGCGGGACCGACCGAGGGTGTGATCAGTTGTGGCCATTTCACTGTCTGTGGTGTTGCTGTTGGCAATCATCCTGGTGGTGCTGATCCGCGGGGGGAACCTCAAGGGCGGACCGGCTGTGATCGCGGTGCTCTTCGGCTTCTTCCTCGCCTCCACCGGCATGGCCGACGACATCCAGCGCTTCCTGGACTCGATAACGCAGACGGTCGGCTCCATCAAGTTCTGAGCCGGCGCGGGCGGAGGACGGCGTCAGGCCGCCGACTTCCGGGACTTGGCCGCCTTCGACTTCCCGGCCGTCGTCGCGGCCTTCGCCTTGGTGTCCGCAGCCGGTTTCGCATCCGGTTTCGCGGCCGGCGTCTCGGCCGTCTTCGCGATCGGCTTCGCGGGCTTCGTGGCCGGCTTCGGGGCGGACCGCTTCGCCCCCATGTCGCCGCCCGTGACGGCGGGACTCGGCTTCGCCGCCTCCCGGGGGCCGGCCGTCGACCACTTGAGCTCGATCTCCAGCTCGATCTCCCCGTCGCCCACCTCCAGTTCCACCTCGCTGCGGAACTTTTCGGGGATGTGCAGGCTCAGCGTTCCGGTCCCCAGCTCCAGTTCGGCCTCCCCGCCCTTCCTCAGCGCGGCGGCGAGAGCGGTCAGCTGATCGGCTGCCTCAAGACGGGACACCGAGCGCTTCCGCTCGAACTTCAGGTCCTTCATCGCTACCTCCGGTGCGGCGGGAGACGGGCTGAGCCCAGTCTGCGCGAGCCTGCCGGACCCGGCATCTCGCGAGCCCTCCGGCAAACGCCTCAGGGCCGGCCCGGGAGACTTCTCCGGACCGGCCCTGAGACCGTGGAGCGGGTGACGGGAATCGAACCCGCGTAGCTAGTTTGGAAGACTAGTGCTCTACCATTGAGCTACACCCGCACAGCATCGCGCCGCAGGTCACGAGGACCGCGGCTCGAAGAGCATGGTAGCCGGTCCGGGGACCTTCGTGCACACCCCTTGAAATGGGGGGCGCCGCACTGTCCCCGTCCATGTACCCTACGTGTCGCACCGACGGGGTGTGGCGCAGCTTGGTAGCGCGTCCGCTTTGGGAGCGGAAGGCCGTGGGTTCAAATCCCGCCACCCCGACCATGACGATCACGGGTCCGATGGGCCTCGTTCTTGATCGCGTTGTGGCTGCCTCCCCGCTTGCGGTTACTATGCAAGCTGCGTGCCCGTGTGTCTTTCTGACCGGGCCGACCCGCCGGAACCGCTTCAGACGCGGAGACGGTGGATTCCAGGAATCAGCCACAAGGAGACCTAACCGTGAAGAGCGCCGTGGAGACCCTGAACCCGACCCGGGTTCGGCTCACTGTCGAGGTGCCCTTCGAGGAGCTCAAGGACAGCCTCGACGCGGCGTACAAGAAGATCAACCAGCAGGTCACGGTCAAGGGCTTCCGTAAGGGCAAGATCCCGGCTCGCGTGATCGACCAGCGGTTCGGCCGCGGCGCCGTGCTGGAAGAGGCCGTCAACGACGCGCTCCCGAAGTTCTACACCGAGGCCGTCAACGAGGCCGAGGTCAACCCGCTGGGCCAGCCCGAGGTCGACATCACGGAGCTGAAGGACGGCGAACTGCTGGCCTTCACCGCCGAGGTCGACATCCGCCCGACGATCGAGATCCCGGACTACTCCGGCATCGAGGTCACCGTCGACGCGGTCGAGGTCACCGACGAGGACATCGAGAAGTCGGTGGAGCAGCTCCGCGAGCGCTTCGCCTCGACCTCCACGGTCGAGCGGGCCGCCCAGGACGGCGACGTCGTCACCATCGACCTTGAGGCCAAGGTCGACGGCGAGATCCTCCCCGACGGTGTCGCCGACGGTGTCTCGTACACCATCGGTTCGGGTGAGCTGCTCGACGGCATCGACGAGGCCGTCAAGGGCCTGGAGGCCGGTGGCGAGGCCACCTTCACCTCGCAGCTGAAGGGCGGCTCCGCCGAGGGCAAGGACGCGGAGGTCACCGTCAAGGTCACCACCGTCGCCGCCCGTGAGCTCCCCGAGCTGGACGACGAGTTCGCGCAGATGGCGTCGGAGTTCGACACCCTCGACGAGCTCAAGGCCGACAGCCGCAAGCGCCTCGAGAACATGAAGCAGTTCGACCAGGCCACCCAGGCCCAGGAGCGCGTCCTCGACGAGCTCCTCAAGCTGGTCGAGGTCCCGATGCCCGAGAAGCTTCTCGAGGACGAGATCAACACCCGCAAGCACAACCTGGAGCACCACCAGCTCGGCCAGATGGGCATCGACCTCGCGAAGTACCTGGAGCTCCAGGGCAAGACCGAGGAAGAGTTCCTGGCGGAGACCAAGGAGCAGGCCGAGAAGGGCATCAAGACGCAGTTCATCCTCGATGAGCTCGTCAACAAGGAGAAGCTCGAGGTCTCCCGCGAGGAGCTCACCGAGCACCTCTTCCGTCGCGCCGCCTCCTCCGGCATGAGCCCCGACCAGTTCGCCCAGGCCGTGGCCCAGGGCGGCCAGGTGCCGATGCTCGTCGGCGAGGTCGCCCGCGGCAAGGCCCTCGCGGTCGTCGTCGAGGCCGCCAAGGTCGTCGACACCACGGGTGAGGTCGTCGACCTCTCCGACGACGAGGACGAGGTCGAGACCGCCGCCGAGGCCGTCGAGGCCGTCACCGGCGAGGCCGAGGTCTCCGAGGACAAGTAAGCGGCTCCGCGCCCCGGCGCGGAACCCCGCTCCACGGGCCCGTACGCACTGCTGTGCGTACGGGCCCGTGGGCGTACGTGGACCGGTTACGCGGCCCCGCCTACCTTGCGCTCCAAGCGAACAGTTCCGGAACCGGGATGGTGTTGTCCTACCTGCGCGTTAGGGTCCATGAATACGAGGGCACTGCCCTCGGAACGAGACGCTGAGACGGCCTCTGGCCGTCGGAGACGAGCAGGTGGATACGTGACGAATCTGAAGCCTTACGCCGCGGGTGAGCCGTCCATCGGTGGCGGCCTCGGCGACCATGTCTACAACCGGCTGCTCGGCGAGCGGATCATCTTCCTCGGCCAGCAGGTCGACGACGAGATCGCCAACAAGATCACCGCTCAGATGCTCCTCCTGGCCGCCGACCCGGAGAAGGACATCTTCCTGTACATCAACAGCCCGGGTGGCTCGGTGACGGCCGGCATGGCCGTCTACGACACCATGCAGTACATCCCCAACGACATCGTGACCATCGGTATGGGCATGGCGGCCTCCATGGGCCAGTTCCTGCTCACCGGCGGCACCCCCGGCAAGCGCTTCGCCCTGCCGAACACCGACATCCTGATGCACCAGGGCTCCGCCGGCATCGGCGGCACGGCCTCCGACATCAAGATCCAGGCCGAGTACCTCCTCCGCACGAAGAGGCGCATGGCCGAGATCACCGCGCACCACTCCGGCCAGACCGTCGAGGCGATCATCCGCGACGGCGACCGTGACCGCTGGTTCACCGCGGACGAGGCCAAGAGCTACGGCCTCATCGACGACATCATCACGCACGCCGCGGGTGTTCCCGGCGGCGGCGGCACGGGCGCCTGAGCCCCGGCAGTCCGCTCAAGAGCCCCAGCCCACCGAACGCCACCAGGACGGTGAACACCCAGATGCAGAACAACCTCTCCGCGAGCGGCCTTTACACCGGCGCGCCGATGGACAGCCGCTACGTCGTTCCGCGCTTCGTCGAGCGCACCTCGCAGGGCGTCCGCGAGTACGACCCGTACGCGAAGCTCTTCGAGGAGCGCGTGATCTTCCTCGGTGTGCAGATCGACGACGCCTCCGCCAACGACGTCATGGCGCAGCTCCTGTGCCTGGAGTCGATGGACCCGGACCGCGACATCTCCATCTACATCAACAGCCCTGGTGGTTCCTTCACCGCGCTGACGGCGATCTACGACACGATGCAGTTCGTGAAGCCGGACATCCAGACGGTCTGCATGGGTCAGGCGGCCTCCGCCGCGGCCGTGCTGCTCGCCGCCGGTACGCCCGGCAAGCGGATGGCCCTGCCGAACGCCCGCGTGCTGATCCACCAGCCCTCCGGCGGCACCGGCCGTGAGCAGCTCTCCGACCTGGAGATCGCGGCCCGCGAGATCCTGCGGATGCGCAGCCAGCTGGAAGAGATGCTGGCCAAGCACTCCTCGACGCCGATCGAGAAGATCCGCGAGGACATCGAGCGTGACAAGATCCTGACCGCCGAGGACGCCCTCGCGTACGGCCTGGTCGACCAGATCGTCTCGACTCGCAAGAGCACGGCCTCCGCGGAGCGCTGACGCCCGACCTTCCCTCGGTACGGGGCACATGACGTATTCCCGTCCATGTGAACCGTGCCAAGGGGGGCCCGAACGGGGGGCCCGGCAAGGTACCGTCGAATATGAGGCACCAGGAGTAGCTGAACCAAGCGACTCCCAGGCGAAGGGGAAGCACCTCGTGGCACGCATCGGTGATGGCGGCGACCTGCTCAAGTGCTCGTTCTGCGGAAAGAGCCAGAAGCAGGTGAAGAAGCTCATCGCAGGACCCGGTGTGTACATCTGCGACGAGTGCATCGACCTCTGCAACGAGATCATCGAGGAAGAACTCGCGGAGACGAGCGAGGTGCGCTGGGAGGAACTCCCCAAGCCCCGCGAGATCTACGAGTTCCTCGAGGGATACGTCGTCGGGCAGGAGCCCGCGAAGAAGGCCCTCTCGGTCGCGGTGTACAACCACTACAAGCGCGTCCAGGCCGGCGAGAACGGCGGCGCGCAGGGCCGGGACGACGCCATCGAGCTGGCGAAGTCCAACATTCTGCTGCTCGGCCCCACGGGCTCAGGTAAGACGCTGCTCGCGCAGACCCTGGCCCGGATGCTCAACGTCCCGTTCGCCATCGCCGACGCGACGGCGCTGACGGAGGCCGGCTATGTCGGCGAGGACGTGGAGAACATCCTGCTCAAGCTGATCCAGGCGGCCGACTACGACGTCAAGAAGGCCGAGACCGGGATCATCTACATCGACGAGATCGACAAGGTCGCCCGAAAGAGCGAAAACCCGTCGATCACGCGTGACGTGAGCGGTGAGGGCGTCCAGCAGGCCCTCCTCAAGATCCTTGAGGGCACCACCGCCTCCGTACCGCCGCAGGGCGGCCGGAAGCACCCGCACCAGGAGTTCATCCAGATCGACACGACGAACGTGCTCTTCATCGTGGGCGGCGCGTTCGCCGGCCTGGAGAAGATCATCGAGTCGAGGGCCGGCGCCAAGGGCATCGGCTTCGGGGCGACCATCCGCTCGAAGCGCGAGATCGAGGCGAGCGACCAGTTCCAGGAGGTCATGCCGGAGGACCTGGTGAAGTTCGGGATGATCCCGGAGTTCATCGGCCGTCTCCCCGTCCTCACCTCGGTCCACAACCTGGACCGCGAGGCGCTCCTCCAGATCCTCGTCGAGCCGCGCAACGCACTGGTGAAGCAGTACCAGCGCCTCTTCGAACTCGACGGCGTGGAGCTGGACTTCGACCGCCCGGCCCTGGAGGCCATCGCCGACCAGGCGATCCTGCGCGGCACCGGCGCGCGCGGCCTGCGCGCCATCATGGAGGAGGTCCTCCAGTCGGTGATGTACGAGGTCCCGTCCCGCAAGGACGTGGCCCGGGTCGTCATCACGGCGGACGTCGTCCGGAACAACGTCAACCCGACGCTGGTCCCCCGGATCGTGAAGAACGACGGCAGGCACGAGAAGTCGGCCTGACGGCAGGCGAGCAATGAGTGAGGGGGTCCCGCCTTCGAGGCGGGACCCCCTCACTCATGTCCGGTCGGTGACTCCGAGGTTCAGAGCTTGACGCGGACTTCCTTGCGCAGCTTTGCGGCGATGGAGGCGGCGTCCTCCATCGAGCCTTCCTTGCCCGCCATCATGTCGGCCATGTTCATCGGAACGACGAAGCCGACCGTGCTGTGGTCCGCCCACACGCAGACGGTCATGGCGAACGCCGGGGTGGACTCGGCAGGGTTGGCCGGGGACTTGGCCTGCTGGCACTTGAGGACGGCGCCGTCCAGCTCCGCGGGAGTGAACTCCTGCGGGCTGCCGGCCAGATCCATCTTCGGATCGCCGGGCTTGCTCTCGCCCTTCTCCTTCTCGGACTCCGCCTTGATGCCGGCGAAGACGTTGTCGACGACCTTCTCGGGGTCGTCGATCTCGCCGTAGAGGCCGCTGAAGGAGATCATCTTGGTGCCGAGCGGGTTGGCCGCGTCCTTCGCCTCGTAGGAGGCGCCGACGTTCGTGGCGTTCTTGACGCCCTTCTGCTCGGCGTCCTTGAGGGAGTCCTTGTCGCCACCGCCGCCGCCGGGCTTCTTCTTGTACTCGGTGAGCACGGTGTCCGGGGTGGTCAGCTTGTGCGGGCCGTCGTCCGCGACCGAGGAGCCACCGCCGCCGAGCAGGAAGTACGCGCCGACGCCGAGTGCCGCGACGACCGCGACCGCGCCGATGACGAGGCCCGTCTTCGACTTCTTCGGGGCCGGGGGGTGCGGCACGTAGCCGCCGGGGCCCTGGGGGGCGCCGTACTGGGGCTGCTGGCCGTAGGGGCCGGGCTGCTGGGCCTGCGGGTAGCCGTACGGCGGCTGCTGCGGAGGGACGCCCTGCGGGGCCTGCTGTGGGTATCCGTAACCCGGCTGCGGCGCCTGCGGCTGGCCGTACGGGCCCGGCTGCTGCGGCTGCTGGCCGTACGGGCCCGGCTGGCCGTAGGGCCCGGGCTGCTGGGGCGGCTGGCCGCCGTACGGGCCGGGCTGGTTGTAACTCATCGACAGGTTCCCCTCACAGGATGTTTATGCCTACCGAACATCCTGGCGGAACCGCAGAGGCGGAAGTGCGGCGGGGGCCACACCGTTACCGAACCAAAGCGTTTCGGGACGGGGCGGCGACACCCCTAAACTGGCCCCGTGACCGAGAACACTCAGCAGCAGACAGCGCCCACCACCGAACTGCCGACCCAGTACGCGCCGGCCGAGGTAGAGGGGCCGCTGTACGAGCGCTGGGTAGACCGGGGGTACTTCGAGGCGGACGCGAAGAGCGAGAAGCCCGCGTACACGATCGTCATCCCGCCGCCGAACGTCACCGGGTCGCTGCACCTGGGCCACGCCTTCGAGCACACGCTGATCGACGCCCTCACCCGCCGCAAGCGGATGCAGGGCTTCGAGACGCTGTGGCAGCCGGGCATGGACCACGCGGGCATCGCCACCCAGAACGTCGTCGAGCGCGAGCTCGCCAAGGAGGGCAAGTCCCGCCACGACCTGGGCCGCGAGGCCTTCGTCGAGCGCGTCTGGGAGTGGAAGGCCGAGTCCGGCGGTCAGATCGCCGGCCAGATGCGGCGCCTCGGCGAGGGCCTGGCGTGGAGCCGGGACCGCTTCACCATGGACGAGGGGCTGTCCCGCGCCGTCCAGACCGTCTTCAAGAAGATGTTCGACGACGGTCTGATCTACCGCGCCGAGCGCATCATCAACTGGTGCCCGCGCTGTCTGACGGCCATCTCCGACATCGAGGTCGACTACCAGGACGACGACGGCGAGCTCGTCTCCATGAAGTACGGCGAGGGTGACGACACCATCGTCGTCGCGACCACCCGCGCGGAGACGATGCTCGGTGACACCGCCGTCGCCGTCCACCCCGACGACGAGCGCTACGCCCACCTGATCGGCAAGCGGATCAAGCTGCCGCTGACCGACCGGACCATCCCGGTCGTCGCGGACACCCACGTCGACCCGGAGTTCGGCACGGGCGCGGTCAAGGTGACCCCGGCGCACGACCCGAACGACTTCGCTATCGGCCAGCGCCACGGCCTCGAGTCCATCGAGGTCCTCGACGAGCGCGGTGTGATCACCGTCCACGGCCCCTTCCAGGGCCTGGACCGTTTCGAGGCGCGCTCCGCGATCGTCGCCGCCCTGCGCGCCGACGGCCGGATCGTCGCCGAGAAGCGGCCGTACGTCCACTCCGTCGGGCACTGCTCCCGCTGCAAGACGACGCTGGAGCCGCGTCTGTCGCTCCAGTGGTGGGTCAAGGTCGAGACGCTGGCCAAGGCCGCCGGCGACGCGGTCCGCGACGGTCAGGTGAACATTCACCCGGCCGACATGTCGCAGCGCTACTTCGACTGGGTCGACAACCTCAACGACTGGTGCATCTCGCGCCAGCTGTGGTGGGGCCACCGCATCCCGGTCTGGCACGGCCCGAACGGCGAACTGGTCTGCGTCGGTCCCGACGATCAGCCGCCGACGGGCGAGGGCTGGACGCAGGACACCGACGTCCTCGACACCTGGTTCTCGTCCGGCCTGTGGCCGTTCTCGACGATGGGCTGGCCGGAGCAGACCCCCGACCTGGAGAAGTTCTACCCGAACTCCGTCCTGGTCACCGGCTATGACCTGATGTTCTTCTGGGTCGCCCGCATGATGATGTTCGGTCTGTACGCGATGGACGGTCAGCCGCCGTTCCGTACGATCGCGTTCCACGGCATGGTCCGTGACGAGTTCGGCAAGAAGATGTCGAAGTCGTTCGGGAACACGGTCAACCCGCTGGACTGGATGGACAAGTACGGCTCCGACGCCCTGCGCTTCACCCTGGCCAAGGGCGCCAACCCGGGTGTGGACGTCCCGATCGGCGAGGACTGGGTCCAGGCGTCCCGCAACTTCGCCAACAAGATCTGGAACGCGACCCGCTTCGCCATGATGAACGGCGCCACGGTCGAGGGTCCGCTGCCGGACGTCGCGGACATGTCGGCGACCGACCGCTGGATCCTCTCGCGGCTGAACAAGGTCGTCGCCGAGGCGGACGCCTTCTACGACGACTACCAGTTCGCGAAGCTCGCCGACGGCCTCTACCACTTCGCGTGGGACGAGGTCTTCGACTGGTACGTCGAGCTGTCGAAGACGACCTTCTTCGACGGCGGCGAGCAGGCCAAGGTCTCGGCCCGGGTCCTCGGTGAGGTCCTCGACGTCACCCTGCGCCTGCTGCACCCGATCGTCCCCTTCGTCACCGACACCCTGTGGACCACCCTCACCGGCGGCGAGTCCCTCGTCATCGCGGACTGGCCCAACGACAGTGGCTTCCGCGACGAGGCCGCCGAGAAGGAGATCGAGCTGGTCCAGCAGGTCGTCACGGAGGTCCGCCGCTTCCGTTCCGACCAGGGCCTCCAGCCCGGTCAGAAGGTTCCGGCCCGGCTCGACGTGACCGGCACCGCGCTGGCCCCGCACGAGGCGGCCATCCGTCAGCTGCTGCGTCTCCAGCCGGAGGGCGAGGGCTTCGCCGCCACCGCCTCCCTGCCGGTCGCCGGGGCGACGGTCGCGCTCGACCTGTCGGGCACGATCGACGTCGCCGCGGAGCGCAAGCGCCTCGCGAAGGACCTCGCGGCCGCCGAGAAGGAGAAGGCCCAGGCGAACGGGAAGCTCGGCAACGAGGCCTTCCTCGCCAAGGCCCCGGACAACGTGGTCGACAAGATCCGCACCCGCCTCGCCAAGGCGGACGAGGACATCGCCCGTATCCAGAGCCAGCTGGCGAACCTGCCGCAGGCGTAGTACGGCACAGGGAGGGGCCCGGAACCGGTACACGGTTCCGGGCCCCTTTCGCGTGCCCGTCAGGACTCCGTGGCCGGCGGGCGTTGGGCGCGCGGACGAACGGGGTGAAGATCTCCTCGTGGTACTCCAGGGGGACCCCGCTGCCGGTGTCCCCGGCCGTCCTCCGGGGTGAAGCGCAGCGCGTTGCCGAGGAGTTCCTCCAGGGCGCGCTCTCCTCCAGGAGGCGGTCCCGCTCCTCCGGCCGGTCCAGCATCCCGGCCAGATGGAGCAATGTGGGCGAAGTGCCTGATCTCACACCAGAAGGGACTTCAGGTCCACGGCTTCGGGACGAAAGACCTTGGATGATGGACGGCATGTCCCGCCTCCCCACCGTCCCCGCGCTGCGCCGTTGCGTGGACCGGTGGGCCGTCTCGCCCCGTGCCCTCGACGTCGTCGCCGCGCTGAGCGCCTTCGGCCTGATGGTCCTCGACGTGCCCGGGCTCGCCCGCGCCGACAACTCGCTCACCGGGGTCACCGCGACCCTGGTCCTGGCGGCCGGGGCGGCCACGCTGGTGCTCAGGCGCCGGCTGCCGTGGGTCCCGTACCTCGTGGCGCTCGGGCTGATGGGGTGGCTCCACGAGCTCACCATGATCCAGTTCGCGCTGTACTCGATCGGCCGGTTCCGGGGGCGGCGGGCCGCGGTCGCCGCCACCGTGCTCTACATCGGCCTGGCGTGCGCCTTCTTCCAGCTGCCCGGCTGGCCCGCCCGGCACGGCGCCACCCTGAGCGACTTCCTGAGCATCGTCGTCCCGATCGGGGTCCTCGCGGCAGGCGTCGGCATCGCCGCGTACCGGCAGGACCTCGTGCGCGCCCTGGAGGTCCAGCGCCGCGAGGCCGCCGCCCGGCAGGCCGTCCAGGAGGAGCGGATCTCCGTCGGCCGGGACGTCCACGACCTCGTCGGCCGCGAGCTCACCGTCCTCGCGGTGCGGGCCGAGGTCCTCGCCGTACGGGCGCGGGGCGGGGCGCACCAGAAGGACTTCGAGGAGCTCGCGGACACCGCCCGCCGCGCCCACCTGATGCTCAATGAGACGATCGTGCGCCGCGCCGACCGGGACGCGGCCACCCCCGGCCTCGAAGGGCTCGCCGCGCTCGCCGAGGAGAGCGAGCGGATGGGCAGCCCCGTGGACCTGACGGTCGAGGACGCGGCCAAGGCGCTGTCGCCGCTGCGGCAGGCGGCCGTCCACCGGGTCGTCCAGGAGTGCCTGACGAACGCGGCCAAGCATGCGCCGGGCCTGCCGGTGACGGTCACGATCACCGTGGAAGGTCCCGATCTGCGGATCGACGTACGCAACCCGCTGCCGAAGACCCCGCCGGACCCGGCACCCGTCTCGACGGGCACCGGGCTGTTCTCCATGGAGGAGCGGGTCGTCAGCATGGGCGGGACGCTCACGGCGCGCGGGGAGGGCGGGGCGTACGGGGTGACGGCGCTGCTCCCGACGGGCCTGAACCGCTGATCGATGAGCTGACCCGATGAGCTGACCCGCTGGGCGGACCCGCTCACCGGACCCGCTCTCCGGATCCGCTCACCGGCCCCCCGCTCACCGGACCCGTTCCGCCTTCCCCATCACCCGCTGGAGACTGTCGAAGTCCTCCACGCACCGCCCCGAGCCCAGTGCGACGCAGTCCAGCGGCCGGTCGGCGACGAAGACCGGGATCTCCGTCGCCGAGGCCAGCCGCAGGTCGAGTCCCGGCAGCAGCGCCCCGCCGCCGGTCAGGACGATGCCGTGCTCCATCACGTCGCCCGACAGCTCCGGCGGGCACTCCTCCAGGGTCGCCCGCACCGCCGCGATGATCGCCTCCACCGGCTCGTCGAGCGCCGCCCGCACCTCCGGCACCGTCAGCTCCACCGTCCGGGGCAGCCCGCTGACCTTCTCCCGCCCCCGTACGGTGAAGGTCCGCCGCTCCCGCTCCTCCTCGCCCGGCACCGGCCACGCCGAACCGATCGCGACCTTCACGTCCTCGGCCGTGCGCTCGCCGATGAGCAGCGAGTGCTCCTTGCGGACGAAGTCGGTGATGGCCGCGTCGAGGCGGTCGCCGCCGACGCGCAGCGACTGGGCGGTGACGATCCCGCCCAGCGAGATGACCGCCACCTCGGTCGTCCCGCCGCCGATGTCGACGACCATCGAGCCGCGCGGGTCGGAGACCGGGAGCCCCGCCCCGATCGCCGCCGCCATGGGCTCCTCGATGAGGTGGACCGCCCGCGCGCCCGCGGAGAGCGCGGCGTGCACGATCGCCCGCCGCTCGACGGGGGTCACCCCGCTGGGCACGCAGACCACCATCCGGGTGCGGGGCCGGCGGCGGCCCGGGACGGCCTTGCGCACGAAGTGCCGGATCATCTCCTCGGCCGCCTCGTAGTCGCTGATCACGCCGTCCTTCAGGGGCCGGATCGCGGTGATCGAACCGGGCGTACGGCCGATGGTCTCCTTCGCCTCGGTGCCGACCGCGAGCGCCTGCCGCGAGCCCTCCTGGACCGCCACCACGGACGGCTCGTTGAGCACGATGCCCTGGCCCCGGGCGTAGAGGAGCGTGTTGGCCGTGCCGAGGTCGATCCCTATGTCCATGATCGCCAAGTTTGCCCGGCGACTCCGGCGGACGGGGGACCGAAAGTCCCGAAAGGGGTGGGTCCATGGTCCTGTCGGTACCCCTCCGTAGACTGGGCCCGTGAGCGAGCCGAGCGACCCGAGTGACCAGTTCGACGACATCGTCGACAACGAGACCCTTCGTGACCCCGACCTGGCGGTGATCGAGGCCGGCAGCCGCACCCTGCGCGCCCAGTCCGGTCCGGTCCAGGGTGACCCCGTGCCCGGCCGTCCCGAGGACCCGGAGCTCGACAAGGCGCTGCGCGCGGTCGAGACCGAGCTGTCCACCCGCTGGGGCGAGACCAAGCTGGAGCCCTCGGTCACGCGGATCGCGGCCCTGATGGACGTGCTCGGCGAGCCGCAGCGCGCGTACCCCTCGATCCACATCACCGGCACCAACGGCAAGACGTCGACGGCCCGCATGATCGAGGCGCTGCTCGGCGCCTTCGAGCTGCGCACCGGGCGGTACACCTCGCCGCACGTGCAGACGATCACCGAGCGGATCAGCCTGGACGGCGCCCCGATCTCCGCCGAGCGGTTCATCGAGACGTACCAGGACATCAAGCCGTACGTGGAGCTGGTCGACGCCCGCGAGGAGTACCGCCTCTCCTTCTTCGAGGTCCTCACCGGCATGGCGTACGCGGCCTTCGCCGACGCCCCGGTCGACGTGGCCGTCGTCGAGGTCGGCATGGGCGGCACCTGGGACGCGACGAACGTCATCGACGCCTCCGTCGCCGTCGTCACCCCGATCGACCTCGACCACACCGACCGGCTCGGCGGGACCACCGGCGAGATCGCCGGCGAGAAGTCCGGGATCATCAAGCAGGGCGCGACCGTCATCCTGGCCCAGCAGCCGGTGGACGCCGCCCAGGTCCTGCTGAAGAAGGCCGTCGAGGCGGACGCCACCGTCGCCCGCGAGGGCATGGAGTTCGGCATCGTCGCCCGCGAGGTCGCGGTCGGCGGCCAGCTCCTCACCCTGCGGGGTCTCGGCGGCGAGTACGAAGGCGTCTTCCTGCCGCTGCACGGCGCGTACCAGGCGCACAACGCGGCCGTGGCGCTCGCGGCGGTCGAGGCCTTCTTCGGGGTCGGCGCGGACCACGCGAGGACCCTGGACGCGGACACGGTCCGCCGGGCCTTCGCCCAGGTCGCCTCGCCCGGGCGCCTGGAGATCGTCCGCTCCTCCCCGACGGTGATCCTGGACGCCGCGCACAACCCGCACGGCGCGCGCGCCACGGCGGAGGGCGTCAGCGAGTCCTTCGGCTTCTCGCGGCTCGTCGGCGTGGTCTCCACGAGCGCCGACAAGGACGCCCGGGGTCTCCTGGAGGCCTTCGAGCCGATCTTCGCGGAGGTCGTCGTCACGACGAACTCCAACCCGCGGGCCACGGACGTCGACGCGCTCGCCGCGATCGCGGTCGAGGTCTTCGGCGAGGACCGGGTCGTCGTCGAGCCGCGGCTGCCCGACGCGCTCGAAGCGGCCATCACCCTCGCGGAGGAAGAGGCCGAGTACGGCGGCGCGGGAGTCCTCGTGACCGGTTCGATCTTCACGGTCGGCGACGCCCGGCTGCTGCTGCGAAGGGGCTGACACCGATGCGCATGCTCTGTTCCTCGACGCTCATCGCCGAGTTCTTCGTCATCGGCTTCGCCGGTCTCGTCGCCATGAAGGACGACAGCCTGGCCATGTCCACCGTCTGGACGGTCTGCGGCGTCGCGATGCTCCTCTCGGTGCTGCTGTGCGGGATGGTCACCCGTCCCGGCGGCGTACAGCTCGGCTGGGCCCTCCAGATCGGCCTGATCGCCAGCGGTTTCTTCGTGCCGGTCATGTTCGTCCTCGGCGTCGCCTTCGCCGTCCTGTGGTGGGCGTCGGTGCACTACGGCCGGAAGGTCGACGACATCAAGGCGCGGTGGGCCGCGTCGCAGTCCGGGCAGCCCGCACAGGCCACGGCAGGGCCTGACGCTGCGTAATCGAGGGGCGTGCGGGCCCTGTAGCCTCGGAGGCCCGCACACCGCTTTTCCGAAGGAGTCCCCCCGTGAGCCAGCGCACGCTCGTCCTGCTCAAGCCCGACGCCGTCCGCCGTGGCCTGATCGGCGAGATCATCGGTCGTATCGAGCGCAAGGCCGGCTGGACCCTCGCGGCCCTGGAGCTGCGCGAGCTGGACCAGGACACGCTGGAGCAGCACTACGGCGAGCACAAGGGCAAGCCCTTCTACGAGCCGCTGATGGGCTTCATGTCCTCCGGTCCGGTCGTCGCGCTCGTCGTCGAGGGCGAGCGGGTCATCGAGGGCGTCCGCCAGCTCGCGGGCCCCACGGACCCGATCGCCGCCGCGCCCGGTTCCATCCGCGGTGACTTCGGCACCATCGTCCGCGAGAACCTGATCCACGCCTCGGACTCCGAGGAGTCGGCTCTCCGCGAGCTGAAGATCTTCTTCCCGGGTCTCGTCTGATCCGGTGCCGACCGGATGCTGACCCGGCGTCAGCCGATCGGCACAACCCTGTGGGGCGACCGAAGGAATTTCGGTCGCCCCCAGGCATATGAACGCCAATCCCGGGAACGGATCGCCGCGTCCTGCCGTCACCAGTACTGAGGTGGACCAACGCGCGGCATCCGTGCGGGCGGCACTACGATGGAAAAATTCCACGCCGCACACTCTCAGCCATGGGAAATCAAGGGGAACTCAATGTCGTTCATCGGCCGTGACATGGCTGTCGACCTCGGGACCGCCAACACGCTGGTGTACGTCAGGGGCCGAGGCATCGTTCTGAACGAGCCGTCCGTCGTCGCGATCAACACCAACACCGGCGGCATCCTGGCGGTTGGTGCAGAGGCGAAGAAGATGATCGGCCGGACACCCGGCAACATCGTCGCCGTCCGCCCGCTCAAGGACGGCGTGATCGCCGACTTCGAGATCACGGAGCGGATGCTCCGTTACTTCATCCTCAAGATCCACAAGCGCCGCTACCTGGCCCGCCCCCGGGTCGTCGTCTGCGTGCCCTCCGGCATCACCGGTGTGGAGCGACGCGCCGTCATCGAGGCCTCGACGCAGGCCGGTGCCCGCCAGGTGCACATCATCGAGGAGCCCATGGCGGCGGCCATCGGCTCGGGCCTCCCCGTCCACGAGGCCACCGGGAACATGGTCGTCGACATCGGCGGCGGCACCACCGAGGTCGCCGTCATCTCCCTCGGCGGAATCGTCACGGCACAGTCGATCCGGGTCGCCGGCGACGAGCTGGACAACGCGATCATCCAGCACATCAAGAAGGAGTACTCGCTCCTCCTCGGTGAGCGGACCGCCGAGCAGATCAAGATCACCATCGGCTCGGCCTACGACCTCGACAAGGACGAGCACACCGAGATCCGGGGCCGCGACCTCGTCTCCGGCCTCCCCAAGACGGTGGTCATCTCCGCCGCCGAGGTGCGCAAGGCCATCGAGGAGCCGGTCAACGCCATCGTCGACGCCGTGAAGACGACCCTCGACAAGTGCCCGCCGGAGCTCTCCGGTGACGTCATGGACCGCGGCATCGTTCTCACCGGTGGAGGCGCTCTGCTGCGCGGCCTCGACGAACGGCTCCGCCGCGAGACCGGCATGCCGATCCACATCGCCGAGGACCCGCTGGACTCGGTGGCGCTCGGCGCCGGCAAGTGCGTGGAGGAGTTCGAGGCCCTCCAGCAGGTGCTGGACGCCCAGCCGCGCCGCTAGAGCCGTACGCACGAGCAACACCCCACAAGAGAACAAGCACAGCCGAAGAACGAACCACGAGGAAAGGCACGGCCGCCGCACGTGAGGGACACACGAGAGAGCCGGCTGCTCCTGGTGCTGCTGATCGCCATCGCGTTCGCACTGATCACGGTGGACATCCGCGGCGGGCAGGAGTCACCCGTCGACGGTGCCCGGCAGGCCGCCGCCGCGGTCTTCGGACCCGTCGAGAACGGTGTGGCGGCGGCCGTCGACCCCATCGGGAACGCCATAGGCGCGGTCCGCGACTCCGGTGAGCGGCACACCCGGATCGCCGCCCTGGAGAAGGAGAACGCCGAGCTGAAGGCCGAGCTCGGCAGCGACGACCGCAACCGCAACCGGCTGCGCGAGCTCGACGCCATGCTCAAGACCGCCGGCGCCGGGCAGTACGGCATCAAGGGCGCCCAGGTCATCGCCATAGGAGCGGCCCAGGGCTTCTCCTGGACGGTCACCGTCGACATCGGTGCCCGCGACGGCGTCAAGCGGGACATGACCGTGCTCAACGGCTCCGGACTCGTCGGCCGCGTCACCACCGTCGGCCCGTCCACCTCCACGGTCCTCCTCGCCAACGACCCCGACTTCACCGTCGGTACGCGCATGGAGAAGAGCGACGAACTCGGCTTCGCCACCGGCCAGGGCGACGGCCCCCTGCTCGTCCAGCTCCTGAACGGCAAGGCCAAGGTGAAGCCGGGGGACCGGCTCGTCACCTTCGGCTCCAGCGGCGACAAGCCCTTCGTGCCCGGCGTCCCGGTCGGCGAGATCGTCCGCATCGACCCCGCGGGCGGCGGCCTGACCCGCAACGTCTACGTCCGTCCGTACGTCGGCTTCACCAAGCTCGACATCGTCGGCGTCGTCGTCCAGGCGCCCCAGTCCAACCCCCGCGACATGGTGCTGCCGCCGAAGCCCAAGCCCGCGCCGACCGTCACCGTCACGGTCACACCGCCGCCACCGGACGGACAGCAGCCGAACGAGAACCAGCAGGGCCAGAACCAGCAAGGCCAGGACCAGCAGGGCCAGGACCAGGGGGACGCGACACCGTGAAGTTCAACCGCATCCTCCTCTCCGCGACCCTGATCGTGGTCGCCCTGGTCGTCCAGGTCTCCGTCCTCGCCCGCCTCCAACTCCCCGGCGCCGTCCCCGACCTGGTGCTCCTCACCGTGGTCGCCCTCGCCCTGGTCTACGGACCCGTCAGCGGCTCCCTGATCGGCTTCTCCGCCGGTCTCCTCGCCGACCTCGCCCCGCCCGCCGACCACGCCGCCGGCCGCTACGCCC
This sequence comes from Streptomyces sp. NPDC058650, assembly GCF_042717315.1. Classification (NCBI taxonomy): domain Bacteria; kingdom Bacillati; phylum Actinomycetota; class Actinomycetes; order Kitasatosporales; family Streptomycetaceae; genus Streptomyces; species Streptomyces sp. NPDC058650. The sequence goes on along the minus strand of NZ_JBHXRL010000008.1, from coordinate 101,554 downwards.
TCGTGCTCTGCGTCATCGGCTACCTGGTCGGCCTCGCCAAGCCCGAGAACGGCCGGCTGACCTCCGCGACCGGCCCCATGGCCGTCGTCGTCGCCGCGGCCGTCGGGTCCACCCTCCTCTACGCGGGCGTCGGCGCCCTCGTCGGGGACACCGCGGCCCGCCATGTGGGCCTCGGCTTCCTGCTGTTCACCGCGGCGGTCTACGACCTGCTCCTCGCGCCCTTCACCGTGCCGCTCATCATGGCGCTGGCCCGGCGCGCCGAGAACGATCCGCTGTCCGACGCCGGCGGGGCGAACGGCACCGACGTCGCCTCCGGCTGGCTCTCCTCCGGCACGGGCCTGCGGATCGGCAACCAGCGCGGCGGCCTGCGCGTGAAGTCCGCCCGGAGCCGCGCCGCACGGGCCGGCCGCATCAAGGGCGTCAAGCGACTGTGACCGAGGGGGTCCCGGCAGTATGAGCAACATTCCCGAGACCGGGCGGACCCCGCGGGTCCAGATCCGGCTCGTCGTCATCCAGATCCTCGTCTTCTCGCTGCTCCTGACCCTGGGGGGCCGCCTCTGGTACCTCCAGATCCGCAACGGCAAGGAGTACACGGACGAGGCGAAGAACAACCACGTCCAGCAGGTCGTCCAGCCCGCCGTCCGCGGCTCCATCCTGGACGCCCGCGGCGTCCCGCTCGCCGACAACGAGACCCGCCTGGTCGTCTCCGCGTCCCGTACCGAGCTGATGAAGATAAAGGACAAGGGCAAGGCCGTCCTGACCCGGCTCGCAGGCGTTCTCGAGATGAAGCCCGAGGACGTCATCAACAAGATCCGGCTCTGCGACTCCCAGACACCCAAGCCCTGCTGGAACGGTTCCCCGTACCAGCCGATCCCGGTCACCGACGAGGCCACCACCCAGCAGGCGCTGACGATCCGCGAGAGCACCGAGGACTTCCCCGGCATCACCGCCGAGCCCGCCGCCGTACGCCGCTACCCCGCGCCCGGCAAGGCCCGCACCTCGCAGGTGCTCGGCTACCTCTCGCCCGTCACCGACTCCGAGATCGAGAAGGCGAAGGACGGCGACTCGCCGTTCCTCCGCTCCGACCAGGTCGGCCGCTCCGGCATCGAGCGCACCTACGACAAGGAGCTGCGCGGCAAGGCGGGCGTGACCCGCTACGAGGTCGACAACCTCGGCCGGGTCATGGGCCAGACCGAGTCCGACCCCGGCGTCGCGGGCTCCACGCTCGTCACCAGCATCGACGCCCGCGTCCAGGCCGTCGCCGAGTACGAGCTCAACGCGGCCATGAAGCTCGTCCGGGGCGAGACCGACAAGATCACCAACCGCAAGTACGAGGCCGACGCGGGCGCTGTCGTCGTCATGGAGTCGAGGACCGGCCGCGTCGTCGCGATGGCCTCCCAGCCGGACTACGACCCCAATGCCTGGGTCGGCGGCATCTCGGCCAAGGACTACGCCGCTCTCACCAGCAAGAAGTCCAACTACCCGCTGCTCAACCGGGCCATCCAGGGGCAGGCCGCCGCGGGCTCCATCTTCAAGGTGGTGTCGGCGAGCGCCGCCGTACGGGCCGGCCACGACTTCAACGACAAGTACAACTGCAGCAGCTCCTACAGCCTCGGCAGCCGCAGCTTCGCCAACTTCGAGTCCCAGGGACACGGCCCCATCACCCTGGGCGAGGCCCTCAAGTTCTCCTGCAACACCGTCTTCTACGCCCTGGGCCACCAGGAGTGGCAGCGTGACGGCGGGATGAAGCCCAAGCAGGGCGCCAACGACTGGTTCTACAAGACCGCCCGGGACTTCGGGCTCGGCTCCGAGACCGGCATCGACCTGCCCAACGAGGTCAAGGGCCGCATCCCCGACCGCCAGTGGAAGCAGAGCTTCTGGGAGGCGAACAAGGACGGGTGGTGCAAGCAGGGCAAGAAGGGCGGCTCCTACGTCGAGCAGATCGCCTACGAGAGCTGCCTCGAAGGCAACCAGCTCAAGGCCTACGACAGCATCAACTTCGCCATCGGCCAGGGTGACGTCCTCGTCACCCCCATCCAGATGGCCACCGCCTACGCGGCCATCAGCAACGGCGGCACCCTCTACGACCCCACCGTCGGCAAGGCGGTCATCAGCCCCGACGGCAAGCGGGTCCGGGAGATCAAGCCGACCGCCCACGGCAAGCTGCCGGTCGGCGCCGAGACGATCCGCGACCTCGACAAGGGACTGCGTTCCGTCGTCGAGCCCGGCGGAACCGCCGCCTGGCGGTTCGGCGGCTGGCCCCAGGACAAGATCCCGATGCGGGCCAAGACCGGCACCGCCCAGGTCTACGGCAAGCAGACCACCTCCTGGCTCGCGACCTACACCGACGACTTCACCATCATCATGACGATCTCTCAGGGCGGCACCGGCTCCGGCGCGTCCGGCCCCGCCGTGCGCAACATCTACGACGCCCTCTACGGCCTGGACGACGCGGGCAACCAGGACCTCAAGCGGGCCCTGCTCCCCGGGCCGCAGAAGGCCCTGCCGAAGGTCAACGCCGACGGCACCATCGACGCCCCCGACATCAAGGCGTACGACCCGAAGTCGCAGCTGGTCGATCCCGTCGAGAACGCCGGTGCGCCGCCGCTCGCGGGCCCGCCCCCCGGAAGGCGGGACTGACCCGATGACGACACGTACCAGCTTCTCCGTCTCCCGTTACGCACCCGAGCGCGGGCCGCTCGCGAAGCTCACCGCCCGCGACTCGATGCTCCGCCGCCTCGACTGGCCGATGCTGCTCTCCGCGCTGGCGCTCTCCTTCATCGGGGCGCTGCTCGTCTGGTCCGCCACCCGGAACCGCACCGAGCTGAACCAGGGCGACCCGTACTACTTCCTCTTCCGGCACGCGCTCAATACCGGCATCGGGGTCGCCCTGATGATCGGCACGATCTGGCTCGGTCACCGCACCCTGCGCGGCGCGGTCCCGATCCTCTACACCCTCTCGATCGTGCTGATCCTCGCCGTCCTCACCCCGCTCGGCGCCACCATCAACGGCGCCCACGCGTGGATCGTCATCGGCGGCGGCTTCTCCCTCCAGCCCAGCGAGTTCGTGAAGATCACGATCATCCTGGTCATGGCGATGCTGCTGGCCGCCAAGGTCGACGCGGGCGACCAGCTCCACCCCGACCACCGCACCGTCGCCAAGGCCCTCACGCTGGCCGCCCTCCCCATGGGCATCGTCATGCTGATGCCCGACCTCGGCTCGGTCATGGTCATGGCCGTCATCGTGCTCGGCGTGCTGCTCGCCTCCGGCGCCTCCAACCGCTGGGTCCTCGGCCTGATCGGCGCGGGCATCGGGGGCGCGGTCCTCGTCACCGCGCTCGGCATGCTGGACGAGTACCAGATCAACCGCTTCGCGGCCTTCGCCAACCCCGAACTCGACCCCGCGGGCGTCGGCTACAACACCAACCAGGCCCGCATCGCGATCGGCTCCGGCGGCCTCCTCGGCGCGGGCCTCTTCAAGGGCTCGCAGACGACGGGCCAGTTCGTACCGGAGCAGCAGACGGACTTCGTCTTCACGGTGGCGGGGGAGGAGCTGGGCTTCGTCGGCGCCGGCCTGATCCTCGTCCTCCTCGGGATCGTGCTCTGGCGGGCCTGCCGGATCGCCCGCGAGACCACCGAGCTCTACGGCACGGTCGTCGCGGGCGGGATCATCGCCTGGTTCGCCTTCCAGTCCTTCGAGAACATCGGCATGACGCTCGGCATCATGCCGGTCGCGGGCCTGCCGTTGCCGTTCGTGTCGTACGGCGGCTCGTCGATGTTCGCGGTGTGGGTGGCGATCGGGCTGCTGCAGTCGATCAGGGTGCAGCGCGCGATGACGGCATAGCGGCCGCGCAGAGGCGATACGTACTAGATTCGACTCATGGCGGAGACGAAGCGCGAGATCGAGCGGAAGTACGAAGCCACGGGTGAGACCCGGCTACCGGACCTCACCAGGGTCCCCGGCGTCTCGGCCGTCGTGGACCGGGGCGTCACGGAACTCGACGCGGTCTACTACGACACCCCCGACCTGCGGCTCGCCGCCGACGCGATCACCCTGCGGCGTCGCACGGGCGGGGACGACGAGGGCTGGCACCTCAAGTTCCCCGTCGCCTCCGGCATCCGCGACGAGATCAGGGCCCCGCTGGCCGACACCCTCCCGGGTGAGCTGGCGGGGCTTCTGCGTTCCCGGGTCCGCGGCGGCGAGGTCGTCCCCGTCGTCCGCCTCCGGTCCGCGCGCGACGTCCGCCACCTCGTCGACGCCGGGGGCACGCTCCTCGCCGAGCTGTCCGTCGACACGGTCCGCGCCGAGCGGCTGCCCGGGGGAGCGGAGGCGACCTGGACGGAGATCGAGGTCGAACTCGCCGACGACGCCGACGAGGCGATCCTCGACGCGACCGAGAAGCGCCTCGCGAAGGCCGGCATCCGCGCCTCGTCGTCCGCCTCCAAGCTGGCGAGGGCCCTGTCGGAGACGACACCGAGCGCCGACGCCACCGCCTCGGGCGCCGGGAAGCGGGCGCGCCGACGACCGGCCGACGCCGAGGACGGAGCCCCGTCGGCCGAGGCCGGAGCGCGCGGGGCGGCGCCACGGGGCGCCGACACCGCCCCCGCCCCCGGGACCGCCGGGCACGCCGTCCTCGACTACGTGCGCGAGCAGGCCGACGCGATCGTCGAGCTCGACCCGGCCGTCCGGCGCGACCTGCCCGACGCCGTGCACCAGCTGCGGGTCGCCTGCCGCCGTCTGCGCAGCGCCTTGAAGTCGTACCGGAAGGTCCTCGACCGGGACGTCACCGACCCCGTCGGCGCGGAGCTGAAGTGGCTGGCGGGCGAGCTCGGCATCGCCCGGGACCAGGAGGTGATGACCGAGCGGCTGCGCGACCGGATCGACGCCCTGCCCCGGTCCCTGCGCCTCGGCCCGGTCCGCGGCCGGCAGCGGACCTGGTCCGCGGCCCGCGGCCGGAGCGGCCGGCGCCGTGCCCTCGCCGCCCTGGACTCGGCCCGCTACCTCGTCCTCCTCGACACCCTCGACGAGCTGCTCGCCGACCCGCCCGTGCGGAAGGCCGCCGCCCGCGACGCCCGGAAGGTGCTCGCCCGCGCCGTCCTCAAGGACCACGACCGCCTCGCCACCCGCGTCGAGCGGGCTCTCGCTCTGGACCCCGGCCGGGACCTCGACGTCGCCCTCCACGAGGCCCGCAAGGCCGCCAAGCGCGCGAGGTACGCCGGCGACGCGGCCAAGCCCACCCTCGGGAAGCCCGCACGGAAGTTCGCCAAGCGTGTGAAGTCCGTCCAGTCCCTCCTGGGCGAACACCAGGACGCCGTCGTCGCCCGCGAGGCCCTGCGCGAGCTCGCGACCCAGGCCCACGCGGCCGGGGAATCCGCTTTCACCTGGGGACTTCTCCACGGCCGCGAGGAAGCGGCGGCGGAGGCCGCGGAGCGCGAGCTTCCGGGGGTCTGGGCCAAGGCCTCGGCCCGGGAAATTCGGGCGGCGCTGACCCGCTGAGCACCGGGGTACGCTTGAGAGTCGCCCCCCTGCCAGCTCACGAAGGTTCGAGATGTCTGCTGCCGAGTCTGTCTTCCCGCAGCTCGAAGCTCTGCTCCCGCACGTGCAGAAGCCGATTCAGTACGTCGGTGGAGAGCTGAACTCCACGGTGAAGCCGTGGGAGTCCGCCGACGTCCGCTGGGCGCTGATGTACCCGGACGCGTACGAGGTCGGTCTGCCCAACCAGGGCGTCATGATCCTCTACGAGGTGCTCAACGAGCGCGAGGGCGTCCTCGCCGAGCGCACGTACAGCGTGTGGCCGGACCTCGAAGAGCTCATGCGCGAGCACAAGGTCCCGCAGTTCACGGTCGACTCGCACCGTCCCGTCGGCGCCTTCGACGTCTTCGGCCTGAGCTTCTCGACGGAGCTCGGCTACACGAACATGCTCACCGCCCTCGACCTCGCCGGCATCCCGCTGGAGTCGAAGGACCGGACCGTCGACCACCCGATCGTGCTGGCCGGCGGCCACGCCGCCTTCAACCCCGAGCCGATCGCGGACTTCATCGACGCGGCGATCATCGGCGACGGCGAGCAGGCCGTCCTCGACATGACCGAGACCATCCGCGCCTGGAAGGCCGAGGGCAGGCCGGGTGGCCGCGAGGAGGTCCTCCTCCGTCTCGCGAAGACCGGTGCGGTCTACATCCCGGCGTTCTACGACGTCGAGTACCTGCCGGACGGCCGCATCGGCCGTGTCGTGCCCAACAGGTCCGGCGTGCCGTGGCGGGTCTCCAAGCACACCGTCATGGACCTCGACGAGTGGCCGTACCCGAAGCAGCCGCTCGTCCCGCTCGCGGAGACCGTCCACGAGCGCATGTCCGTCGAGATCTTCCGCGGCTGCACCCGCGGCTGCCGTTTCTGCCAGGCCGGCATGATCACGCGCCCCGTGCGGGAGCGAAGCATCACCGGCATCGGCGAGATGGTCGAGAAGGGCCTCAAGGCGACCGGCTTCGAGGAGGTCGGCCTCCTCTCGCTGTCCTCCGCCGACCACACCGAGATCGGTGACATCGCGAAGGGCCTCGCCGACCGGTACGAGGAGGACAGGGTCGGCCTGTCGCTCCCCTCGACCCGTGTCGACGCGTTCAACGTCGACCTGGCCAACGAGCTCACGAGGAACGGCCGCCGTTCCGGCCTCACCTTCGCCCCCGAGGGCGGCTCCGAGCGCATGCGCAAGGTCATCAACAAGATGGTCTCGGAGGAGGACCTCATCCGGACCGTCTCCACCGCGTACGGCAACGGCTGGCGCCAGGTGAAGCTGTACTTCATGTGCGGCCTGCCGACGGAGACCGACGAGGACGTCCTCCAGATCGGCGACATGGCGGTCAAGGTCATCGCCGAGGGCCGCAAGGTCTCCGGTCAGAACGACATCCGCTGCACCGTCTCCATCGGCGGTTTCGTGCCCAAGCCGCACACCCCGTTCCAGTGGGCGCCGCAGCTGTCGGCCGAGGAGACGGACGCGCGGCTCACCAAGCTCCGCGACAAGATCCGCGGCGACAAGAAGTACGGCCGCTCGATCGGCTTCCGGTACCACGACGGCAAGCCCGGCATCGTCGAGGGCCTCCTCTCGCGCGGCGACCGCCGTATCGGCTCGGTCATCCGCGCGGTGTACGAGGACGGCGGCCGCTTCGACGGCTGGCGCGAGCACTTCTCGTACGACCGCTGGATGGCGTGCGCCGAGAAGACGCTGCCCGGCTTCGGCGTGGACGTCGCCTGGTACACGACCCGCGAGCGCACCTACGAGGAGGTCCTGCCCTGGGACCACCTGGACTCCGGTCTCGACAAGGACTGGCTCTGGGAGGACTGGCAGGACGCGCTCGACGAGACCGAGGTCGAGGACTGCCGCTGGACGCCGTGCTTCGACTGCGGTGTCTGCCCCGCGATGCAGACCGAGATCCAGGTCGGCCCGACGGGCAAGAAGCTGCTGCCGCTGTCGGTCGTGAAGTAGCAGGCCGCAGGCACAGGATCGGACGAAGGCCCGGCCACGGACATTCCGTGGCCGGGCCTTCGTCCGTACCGGCCACCGGCGGCCACCGGCCCCGCACCGGATACGAGGAGGCGCCCGGAGCCATCGCTCCGGGCGCCTCCTGTGCGTGTCCCTAGGGGGCGAGACGCCCCCTAGCTTGACGCCCCCTAGTTTTCGGACCCGGCCGCGGTGAGCTCGTCCTGGTCCGCCGGCCGGGGGCGGAGGATCCCGGGACCCTCGGCAGATCGCGGCGCAGGGGCCGGGTGGCGCTCGGCGACGGGGACGACGGGCGGCCGCAGTTCCTCCTCGCCGAGGAAGACCCGCCGGACGACCCGCTCGGCCGCGAAGCCGTCGTCCCACGCGCAGAACCGCTCCCGGAAGGCCTGCCGCAGCGTGGCCGCCGGCTCGCCCGCCCAGGCGCCGCTGCGGAACGCCTCGATCAGCTCGTCCTCGGTCGTCGTGAGCACACCGGGGGTGTCGCCGGGCTCGCCGGAGAGCAGGTCGAAGGTGACGCCTCGACAGGTCCGGTACGCCTCCCAGTCGTCGGCGTACGTGACGATCGGCCGGTCGAGGTTGGCGTAGTCGAACATGATCGACGAGTAGTCCGTGACCAGGGCGTCCGCCGCCAGGCAGAGCTCCTCGACGGACGGGTGCCGCGACACGTCGACGAGCGCGCCCCGCTCGGCGAGGGAGTTCAACTCCCGGTCGCCGCCGTAGAAGTAGTGGGCACGGACCAACAGGACGAATTCCGGGCCGAGTTCGCGGGCGAAGCGGGCGAGGTCCAGCCGGGAGACGAAGGCGTCCTTCTGGTGGTCGCGCACGGTGGGGGCGTACAGGATCGCCGTCTTGTCGGGCGCGATGCCGAGCTCGTCGCGGATCCGGCGGACGTCCGCCGCGGTGGAGCGGTAGTAGACGTCGTTGCGGGGGTAACCGGAGTTCACGGTCCGGAAGGCGGCCGGGTAGACCCGCTCCCAGTTCTCGGTGGAGTGCTGGTTCGACGAGACGCTGTAGTCCCAGCGGTCGACGCGCTCCAGCAGCTTCCCGAAGTCCATGCTGCGGGAGACGGCCGGGTAGTGCTGCTGGTCCAGGCCCATCCGCTTGAGCGGGGTGCCGTGGTGGGTCTGCAGGTGGATCTGGCCGGGGCGCTTGATCACGGCGTCGGGGAAGTTGACGTTGTTGACCAGGTACTTGGCCCGGGCCAGCGCCTTCCAGTAGCCGAAGGTGGCCGGAGCGATCCGCTGCAGTCCGGGCTGCACGCTGCCGGCGTGCTCCTGGTTCACGACCCACACCCCGCGGATGCCGGGCGCGAGCCGCTTGGCCGCCTCGTGCACGGCGAGCGGGTTGCAGCTGGGGGTGCGGCCCCAGTACGCCGAGTACACGGCGAGGTTCTCGTCGACGGGGAGGCGGCGCTGCACGGCGTAGTAGGCGCGCAGGGCCTTGCGGCCGCCCCAGCGCTTGGACCGGCCGACGGAGCGGATGCCCGCCTCACGGGTGCCGTTGACCACCTTGAGGCCTTCGAAGCCGGTGTACGAGCCGCTCCGCAGCACCTTAAACTTCAGGCCGAGGATGCCGGGCGGCGGGGTGAAGCCCGCGGGTTCGAGGTCGCGGTAGACCTTGGAGGCCTGCTTCAGGTACGCGCGACGGTGACCCTTCGGTATGCGGAAGTCCCGGGCGAAGGTGAACAGGAAGTGGGAGATCATCCGCGCGAAGACGGTCCTGCGGTACTCGTCGAGGCCGGGGCGGCCGTCGAGGTACTCGAAGACCCTCCGGTACTGGTCGAAGATCACGAAGTGCTTGCGCGGGGAGCTGCTGCGCATCGAGCTGCCGACCCGGCGCTGCCGGTACTCGACGACCACGTACTCCAGACCCGCGACGCGCTGGGCGGCGGCCATGGACGTGTAGACCATGAGCGCGTCCTCGTACAGGCCGTCGGTGAAGGCGTAGCCCTCGCCGGTGAAGAAGTCGCGGCGGTAGACGCGGTTCCAGACGACGGCGAACATGCGCAGCAGTTCGAGGTGGTCGGTGGGGCGGATCACCTGGTCGCGGATGCCGGCCAGGTACGGGCCGGAGTTGCTGGGCTCGACGGTGCCGTCCACGTGGGTGCGGACGTGGTCGAAGAGCAGGACCTCGGGGTCCTCCGCTTCGGCGAGCCGGTCCGCCATGGCTTCCAGGGAGCCGGGGCGGATCGAGTCGTCGCCGTCGATGAAGAGCAGGTAGTCGCCGCGGGCGTGCTCGACGCCGGTGTTCCGGGCGGCGCCGATGCCGCCGTTCTGGGCACGGTGGACGGCGCGCACGCGCGGGTCGCGCGCGGCGAACTCGTCGATGATGGCGCCGCTGCCGTCGAGGGAGCAGTCGTCGACCGCGATGATCTCGAAATTCCGGTAACTCTGCGTAGTCACCGATTCGAGGCACTCGCGGATGTAGCCCTCGACCCCGTACACCGGGATGATCACGCTGAATCGGGGGGTAGCTGCAGCCGGCATGCGTCGTGTCTCCTCAGTCGAACCGCTCAAGCGCAGTATGCAGGAGGCCTTCCGCGCCCCGGAAACCGCAGGTGCTCGCGCGCGGGGTGAACATCCTCTTCCTTGCGGGTGAGGGAGGGCCCAACGACGGGCGAACGCCGGAATTGCGGATCGTCTACCCTGGACAGCTGCGGCGGCCGGGGGCCGCCGCACAGTCATGCAGGCAGATGGACCGGTGAGGAATGTCCCGACCGACCCTGGTGGTCCCCATACGCAACGCGCGCTCTCGCATACAGGGGCGCGCGGAATCGGTCCTGCGTTCTTCTGTGTCTCTGGTCACCACTCCCCGCGTCACGGCGCGGGACCAGGTGCGCTTCCTTTCGGGGCGGGCCGGAGGGCGGCGGCTAAGCTGCGGACCGGGTATCGGGACAAGTACTGCAGTTCGACGGCGGGCGTGCGGCCCAGCACGTCGCCCGGCGGATCTTCCTCGGAGGGTGGAGACACTCCCCGCCGATCCGCCGGAAATCCCCAAGCACGCCACCCCGTCACCCCCTCAGGCGCTCGAGCTCGTCGAGCGGGTCTGAACCAGAAAGGAACGCAGAACTTCATGGCACCCCGGCTCAGCGTCATCGTCCCGATCTACAACGTGGCGGAGTACCTTCCCGCCTGCCTCAACTCGTTGGCCGTGCAGACCTTCCAGGACCTGGAAGTTCTCATGATCGACGACGGGTCCACCGACGACTCCAACGCCATAGCGGCGGAGTTCGCGGACAAGGACGCCCGGTTCCGGCTGATCCGCAAGGAGAACGCCGGCCTGGGTGCGGCCCGCAACACGGGACTCGACAGCCTGGCGCCGGAGAGCGAGTTCGTGACGTTCGTCGACAGCGACGACATGATCCCGCCGGATGCCTTCCGGCTGATGATCAGCAGCCTGGACGAGACCGGCTCCTCCTTCGCCACGGGCAACGTGGAGCACATCAACTCCACCCGCGTGTGGCAGTCGCCGATGCACCGGTTCCTTTCCCGGGGCGCCGTGAAGCGCACGCACGTCCGGAAGAACCGGAACCTCCTGACCGACCGCCTCGCCTGCAACAAGCTCTTCCGGCGTGACTTCTGGGAGCAGCACGGCCTGCGCTTCCCCGAGGGCGTGCTGTACGAGGACACCCCGGTCATCGTGCCGGCCCAGTACCTCGCCGACTCCGTCGACATCATCAGCGACGCCACGTACTACTGGCGTCTGCGCGAGGGTGAGGCCAACCCCTCGATCACCCAGCGCCGCAACGAGCCCAAGGCGGCCCGGGACCGGGCCACCGGCTGCGAGCACGTCAGCCGGTTCCTCGCCGAGCAGAACGACCCCGACGCCGACGCGCTGAAGCTCGCGTACGACAAGACCGTCCTCACCGGTGACCTGCGCATCTTCCTCAACGTGATGCCCGACGGCGACGACGAGTACCGCGCCGAGTTCATGCGCGTGGCGAACAGGTTCCTCGACCAGATCGACGTCAAGCTGATCAACACGCTGCCCACGGCGCTGCGCGTCAAGTGGCTGCTGGTCCGCAAGCACGCCGCGAACGAGCTCGTCGACTTCATCGAGGCGGAGCGCCTCGGCGAGCCGGTCGGGCTCGACGGCGTCGTCCGCAAGTACGCCAAGTACTCGGCGCTGGAATCCCGCGGCGACCTGGTGCCCAAGAAGCTCCTGCGCGTCGACAAGGACCTCCAGCTGCGCTCCCCGCTGGACACCCTGACGTGGGAGAACGGCAAGCTGAAGCTGTCCGGCCACGCCTGGATCGACCGCGTCGACCAGACGGGCAAGCGCAGCGTCGTCAAGCTGCTCCAGCTGAAGAAGGACGGCACCCAGCGCCGCGTCCTCGTCCCGCTGGGCAACATCTTCGCCCCCGAGGCCACCACCGCCTCCGGGCACAAGGGCCGGGGCCACAGCTTCGACTGGGCCGGCTGGGAGACGACCATCGACCCCGCCCGGTTCCGCAAGGGCGGCAAGTGGCAGGAGGGCCTCTGGCACGTGGGCATGCGCGTCATGTCCGGCGGCCTCGTGCGCTCCCGCTCCGTGCACTCGTACGGCACGGACCGCCTGACCTACCCGCCCTACCAGTGGCTCGACGACGACTTCCGGATCGTCCCGGAGATCCGGCGCGCGGCGCTGAAGCTGCGCATCGAGAAGGTGCCGGTCGTCGTCACCGGCTTCACGCCCGACGGCGACGAGATCGTCGTCGACGGCGTGTTCCGTGAGACCTTCGCCATGGGCACCGAGATCATCCTCCGCGTCGCCAACCAGAACAGCGGCGAGGTGCTCACCTACCCGGCGGAGGTCCTCGACGTCACCGGCGGGCACACGCGGCTGCGGGTCCGCGTGCCCCTGCACGACATAGCGCTGCTGCCGGAGCACCAGGACAGCGCCGAAGCCGCGTCCGGCGGTGGCGCCGACGCCGCGAAGACGATGCGCCGCAACTGGAGCACCCAGATACGCGTCACGGAGCCGGGCCAGCAGCAGCGCTCCGTCAAGGTCGTCGTCAAGGACGGCGTGCCGGACCTCCAGATCCGCCTGCCCGCCGAGTTCGGCGGCGAGGAAGCCATGCAGAACGAGGTGGCGGTCCTCTCCGGAGCCAACGGCTACCTGAAGTTCTCCGGCCGCCCGCTGCGCGCCAGGATCACCGGCATCGCCTTCGCCGACGGGACGTTCCTCGTCCGCGGCGCCGCGCCCGTGGAGCTGTCGGACCACCACCTCGTCATCAGCGCCAAGGGCCGCTTCGACGAGCGGAAGGTCCCGCTCAACGTCCTGGCGGACGGCACCTTCGAGGCCTCCTTCCGCCCCTCCACGATGACGGGCACCAACAACCGGCTGCCGCTCAAGGCCGGCCGCTGGGTGCTCCGCCTGGAGAACTCCGACGAAGAGCAGTCCCTCCCGCTCGTCGTGGACCGGCTCGCCGTGCCCCAGTTCCCGCTGGAGGGCTCGCACAACGGCCGCGACTACCGCATGGAGGTCCACTGGCAGGACCACCCCCAGCTCAACTGCCTGCCCGACCTCACCGACATGGAGCGCGGCGCCAACCGCCAGTACCAGCTGCGTCACGAGGTCTACGAGCGCGGTCGCGAGCTGCCGCTGCGCGACGAGGTGCTGTACATCAGCTACAACGGCAAGCAGTTCTCGGACAGCCCCCGCGCGGTCCACGAGGAACTGCTCCGCCGCGGCTCGGACCTGAAGCACCGGTGGCTGGTCCGTGACGGCCAGGTCGAGCTCCCCGACACGCTGGAGCCCGTCCGCTTCCAGGGCACCGACTGGTACGACGCCCTGGCGCGCTCGCGCTACATCATCACCAACGCCCACCTCCCGCACTGGATCAAGCGGCGGCCCGGCCAGGTGATCGTGCAGGCCTGGCACGGCACGATGCTGAAGAAGATCGGCCTGGACATCGAGGCGCCCAAGTTCGACCCGAACTACCACGAGCGCCTGGTCCAGGAGGCGGCGAACTGGAACATCCTCGTCTCGTCCAACCGGTTCAGCACGCCCATCCTGAAGCGGGCCATGGGCTACAACGGTCTGATCGCCGAGACGGGCTACCCGCGCAACGACTACCTGTACGCCGAGGACCGCGACGAGCGGGCCAAGGAGGTCAAGGCGCGCCTGGGCCTGCCCGAGGGCAAGAAGGTCGTGCTGTACGCGCCGACCTGGCGAGACGACCTGTCCCACGCCCGCGGCCAGTTCAAGTTCGACCTCCGCGTCGACCTGGATGACGCCCGCCGCCGTCTCGGGGACGACCACGTCTTCCTCATCCGGCGCCACTCCAACATCGTCGACAGCATCCCCGGCGCCGGTAACGGCTTCGTCTTCGACGTCTCCGAGTACCCGGACATCGCGGACCTCTACCTGGCCGCCGACATCATGATCACGGACTACTCCTCGGTCATGTTCGACTACGCGCACCTGCGTCGTCCGATGCTGTTCTTCACGTACGACCTGGAGCACTACCGCGACCGGCTCCGCGGGTTCTACTTCGACTTCGAGGAAGACGCCCCGGGACCGCTGGTCGAGACCTCGGACGACCTGCTCACGGCCATCCGGGAGATCGACGAGGTGGCGGTCGCGTACCAGGAGAAGTACGACGAGTTCCACCACCAGTTCTGCGACCTCGACGACGGTCACGCGGCGGAGCGTCTCGCCGACCTGATGTTCAAGACGGCGGAGGACGGCGCGCCGCTGTAGGCGGCGCCCCGGGCGTACGGAAGAGCCCCGGCCCGCAGGTCTCCCTGCGGGCCGGGGCTCCGTCGTGTGGACCGGGTCCCGGCTACCGGTCGCCGGTCACTTCTTGTCGATGATCTTCAGCGAGAGCTGGCCGTTGCTGGAGAAGTACGGGCGCAGCTCGTGCCGTACGCCGGTGACGGCGGTGGGGACGGCGGACAGCCGGTTGCGCCAGGCGCTCTTCGCCTTGGTGTCCGCGGCGGCCGCGACGGGGGCGCCGGACTGCTTCACCACCGGGTACGGGTAGGTGAAGACGTCCATCGGGGTGAGCACGTCGGTGGCCAGCTTGCAGACGCGGATCCGGGCGGACTCCTGGTCCGGCAGCAGCCAGAGGTCCCAGACGTCCTCGGCGCCGGCCTGGTGGAGGCGGGCCGCGGCGGCGTTGTCCAGGGTGGCCGTGAAGCGTCCGTCGGCGCCGGCCTTCACCGGGAAGGTGAAGTTCCGGTCGGCCTCCTTGCGGTGGACGGCCTCGATCACGCTGCCGGTGCCGGGCTCGACGCCCCAGGCCGCGGCGTCGATGACGATCGAGGTGGTGCCGGCGTGCAGGGCCGCGACCTCGACGTGCTGGGCGCGCACCCGGCTCTGCACCCGCAGGGTGCCGTCCGTGTGGGCGTGCGGCAGCAGCACGGACAGGGCGGGGCCCTCGGTGCGGGGCAGCTTCAGCGACAGGATCTGGAGGGTGTCGCAGCCGGCCGACCGCAGCGGCAGGTCGAAGCCGGAGGCGCGGATCGCCAGCTCCCAGTCGCCCTCGACGAGCGTGCCGAGCGCGGGGACCAGCGCCTCGTCGCCGACGAAGGGGAGGACGACCTCGTCGGCCTTCTTGCGGATGTCCTTGCAGACCAGCTCGGCGCCGCTGTCGGCGGGCAGCCCGTCGATCAGCACCCGGACGTCGCCCTGCGGGCTGACCACGGCGGCGGCCGTGCGGGGGATGGCCCGGCGGGCCCGCATGGCCTCCACGAGCCGCTCGAAGCGGGCGACGGTCTCGGCCTCCTGGAAGCGGACCACGTTGGTCACCGCGGCGGCCGCCATCTTCCGGCGCAGGTCCTCGTCGGAGATCAGCTTCTCGATGTGCTCGGCGAGCGCCGCCTTGTCGCCGAGCGGCACGACGTAGCCGTCCTCGCCCTGCGTGATGATGTTGCGCGGGCCGTGCGGGGCGTCGTAGCAGACCGCCGGCAGGCCGGCCGCCATCGCCTCGACGGTGACGTTGCCGAAGGCCTCCAGGTGGGAGGGGAGGACGAACACGGACGCCTTGGCGAACTCCGGGGTGACCGGGGTGGCCGGGCCCATCAGGAAGATCTGGTTGTTGCTGTCCGTGTCGTTGATCTTCTTGCGCAGGTTGGCGCGCTCGGGGCCGGAGCCGTAGATCCGCAGGCTCCAGTCCGGGTGGCGCGGCGCCACGGTGGAGAAGGCCTCGATGAGGTCGCCGAAGCCCTTGTGGGTCTTGAGCAGACCGGCGGTGACGACGATCTTGTTGTCGCCGGTGGACATCTGACCCTCGTGGGCCGGGATGCAGTTGGGCATCGGGGAGAGCAGGTGGCTCACGGCGGGGACGACCCCGGCGATGGTCCGGCACTCGTCCGGCGTCGGCGCGGTGATCGCGTCCATCTTCGGGTACGCGTCCTTGAAGAGGGCGTCCCGGATGTGCGGGCCGTACCGCGCGGGCCTCGAGTGCTCCATCGCGACCTTCAGGAAGTCGCGGTCCGAATAGGCCAGCATGATCGTGATCTTGGGGTTGTTGCTGACCACGATGTCGGCGTCGGTCGTGGCCAGGTACTCCATCAGCCGCTTCTCGGCCAGACGGCTGACCCACGGCTTCTTGTCCGTGGGCTCGTTCGGGTAGATGTGCGGGAAGACCTCGATCATCGGGTCGTCACCGTCGTACGTGTGCGAGTGCTTCCGCATGTCGGTGAGCGCGAGGGTCTTCACACGGGGGTCGAGCGGGAAGTACGCCTGGTCGAGGTTGCGACGGAGGGAGACCAACTCGACCTCGTGGTGGTCCGCCAGCGCCTTGGCCAGGTTGTGGATGGCACTGACCACGCCGCCGATGTGACAGCGGTCGACCAGAAGGAAGGATATTTTCATACCGAGCCTCAACGTGTCCTGGGGTAGGTGGGGGGATGCGCAAGGTGTGTGTGGGGGGACGGGCGTAGGGCCCTAGGCTACGGGGCCACTCCTGGGGGCGGTGCCGAACAGTCCGGATCCGGCGGCCGGGGTGAACCGTGAACGGACCTTTCGCGTCTCCCGTCACATGCACCCGGAGAAAGCGGCGCCCCGGCCGGAACCCGACGGCTGTCTGACGGCGGCCATCAGGATCCCCGTACGGATCGTCGTCCTTGTCGTCGTCGTTCCCGTACGCCTCGTATGGGACGCGCTCGTCCTGTGCGGCGGTTTCCTGGGCCGGGTGCTGACGCGCCCGCTCGGCCGGGCGTACGACTGGTTCCACGCGCACGTGCTCGCCCCCGTGGGGCGTGCCGTCGCCCGGATGGCCGAAGCCGTCGCCACGGCGACGTGGTGGCTGTGCAAAGCGGTCCTCTACTGGCCCTGGCTGGGCCTGTGGCGCTACGTCGTCGTGCCGCTCGCCGTCCACCTGATCGCCGCTCCGGCGGCCTGGCTGTACCGGGCCGTCCTGACGCCGCTCGGGCACGGCCTGGCCCGCGCGGCGGCCTGGGTGTACGCACGACTGCTCGCGCCGCTCGGGCGCGGTGCCGGACTGGCGCTGTGGGCGGTGCTCGTCTGGCCGTGGACCGCCCTGTGGCGGTACGTGGCCCTGCCGCTCGCGTCGGGGACGTACCGCTACGTCCTCACCCCGCTCTGCCATGCCCTCACCTGGCTCGGCCACGGTCTCGCCCGGCTCGGCAGGGGCCTCGCCGCCGGCCTGATGTGGCTCGGGAAGGTCCTCGTCGTCCTCCCCGCCGTGATCCTGTACCGGTGGGTGCTCGCCCCCGTCGGACGTGTCCTCGCGCTGATCGGCCGCGAGATCGCCGACGCCCTCGCGATCGCCTGGCGCGTGGCCGGGTACGTCTCCCTGGCGGTAGGCCGCGCCCTGAAGTGGCTCGCGTGGAACCTGGTCGGCCGGCCCGCGAGCTGGTTCTACCGGAACGTGTGCACCCCGGTCGGCCACGTCGTGCGCGCCGTGTGGCGTCCCGCCAGGAAGGCCGCGGTGGAGACCGGCCGGGCCGTCCGCGGCGCCCTCGCCTCGGCACGCGAGACCGTGCGCCGGGCGCGCCGCGACGCGTGGCACGCGCTGGTCGGCGGGGAGCGGCAGCCGGAGCCTGTGAACGCCATACGGGGTCAGGCGCGTAACCTGGGAGGTGCTGCACCACGACAGACCGTTCCCGGCGTGGTGGCCGAGACCGAGATCTCCCTGCACAAGCGGGGGTGAGCCGGCCGGGCCCCGAGGGAACCCCCGTACACCCGAGGGCGGCGCGTCACCCGCGCCCGCCCCGCACCGAGGAGAAGAACCACTGGGCAAGCGACAGCCCGAAGGCCCGCCGCCCGCACCGGCGGTGCAGCGCATCCGACTGCGCTACACCAAGCGCGGCCGCCTCCGGTTCACCAGCCATCGTGACTTCCAGCGCGCCTTCGAGCGTGCGCTGCGCCGCGCCGAAGTGCCCATGGCGTACTCGGCCGGCTTCACCCCGCACCCCAAGGTGTCGTACGCCAACGCCGCCCCGACCGGTACGGGCTCCGAGGCCGAGTACCTGGAGATCGCGCTCACCCAGACGCGCGACCCGGAGACGCTGCGGGCCCTGCTCGACGAGTCCCTTCCCACGGGCCTCGACATCACCGACGCCGTCGAGGCCCGGACCTCGGGTCTCGCCGACCGGCTCACCGCCTCCGTGTGGGAGCTGCGGCTCGAAGGCGTCACCGTCGAGGACGCGCAGAAGGCCGCCGAGGAGTTTCTCGCGGCCGAGACCGTGGAAGTACAGCGCAAGACCAAGAACGGCATCCGCACCTTCGACGCCCGCTCCGCGGTCACCGAGCTGACGGTTTCCTCTCCCCAGGGCGATCCCCAGGGTGATAGGCCGCTGGACAGCGCCTGTGCGATACTGCGGCTGGTTGTTCGGCACGTGACACCTGCCGTACGACCCGACGACGTCCTGTCCGGTCTCCGAGCTGTGGCCGACCTGGCGCCGCCGGTCCCCGCTGCGGTGACCAGGCTGGCGCAGGGGCTCTTCGACGAGGAGTCCGGCACGGTGACCGACCCGCTCGCGCCCGACCGCGAGGCAGTCACGGCCGCTTCATCCACGGCCGCCGCGACCGCCTCAGCGACGGCGCCGGGTGCAGGTACCGCGTAGGGAGCGGTCGTTGTAGCGCCGCCCTGGTACTCGGGAGCCACCTGGGTCGGGCAGCGCACTGACCAGGAGACTTTCGCCAGGCCGTACGCACAGGGCGTACGGAACCGGCGAGCCAGACATCAGCTCCCGTGCGGCGCCCGCGCCCCGGACGGCGGCACCGCGCCACAGGCGTGATCGTGCCGCCGGACCGGAACCAGGCGCGGCGCCCGGGAGCGTGACGGGAGAACCCCGCATGCTCGAGTCCAACGAAGACACCAATGCCCCCGGTGACAAGCTGCCGCCGCGCCGTCGGCGCCGCGCCGCTTCCCGCCCCGCCGGTCCGCCGGTGACGGCGGGCGCCGAGGCCGCCGAGACCACGGCGACCGCCGAGACCCCGGCCGTGGAGGCCGCGCCGGTCGAGGCCGAGGCCGCCCCCGCGCCGCGCACCCGCCGCCGCGCCACCCGCAAGGCCACCGCACCCGCCGTGGAGACGGTCGAGGTCGGTGCCCCTCTCGCAGAGGTCGCCGCAGAGGTCCCCGCGGCGGCCGCGCCGGTCGCCGAGACCGCCGCCCCGGCCGACGAGGCCGCTCCGGCGCGCCCGACGCGCCGCCGCGCCACCCGCAAGGCCACCTCGCCCGTGACGTCCACGGCTGCTGCCGAGGAGCCCGCGGTCGAGGCCGCGCCGGTCGCCGAGACCGCCGCCCCGGTCGACGAGGCCGCCGAGGCCGCGCCGCGTACCCGCCGTCGTGCCACCCGCAAGGCCACCTCGCCGGTGACGTCGACGGCCGCCGTCGAGGAGCCCGCGGTCGAGGCCGCGCCGGTCGCCGAGACCGCCGCCCCGGTCGACGAGGCCGCCGCGCCCGCCCCGCGTACCCGCCGCCGCGCCACCCGCAGGGTCACCTCGCCCGAGGCGACTCCCGAGGCGACCCCCGAGCCCGCCGTCGAGGCCGCCACCACCGGCGAGTCGCTGCCGCAGGCCGCCGTCGCGCAGATCGCCGCCGACGAGGCCGAGGTCGCCGCCGCCGAGACCGCCGCCACCCGGGGTCGTGGCCGCCGCCGCGCCGTCTCGCCGCAGTTCACCTCCGAGCCCGTCACGAAGCCGGAGACGTCCCGCACCCGCCGCGCCGAGCGTCCTGCCGTCGCCGTCTTCCAGGCCCCGGTCTTCTCCGAGCCGATGTTCCAGACCCCGGAGACGGCCGCCATGGCAGCCGCCGAGGTCGTGGAGCCGGAGGAGCTGGAGGAGGACGAGCTCGACGAGACCGTCGAGGCCGAGGTCGTCGAGACGGCCGGGCCCATCGAGGTCCCGGAGGCCACGGAGCGGGCCGAGGCCGGCTCCCGCCGTCGCCGTCGCCGTCGCGGCGAGCCCGTCGCCGTCGAGCCCGTTCCCGCCACCGTCGCCGACGAGCCCGAGGTCGAGGCCGCCGCGGACGAGCTCGACGAGACCGAGGAGTCCGAGGAGACGGACGAGTACGGGGACCGCCCGTCCCGACGTCGCCGCCGTGGCGGCCGTCGCCGTCGCCGCGGTGAGCTCACCGAGGTCGAGGAGTCCGAGGAGTCCGACGAGCTCCGCGCCGAGGACGACACCGAGGCCGAGGAGGGCGAGGAGGAGCAGGACGACGCCGAGGCGTACGCCGGCGGCTCCAGCAGCTCCCGTCGCCGTCGCCGCCGTCGCCGTCGCAGCGGGGACGCCTCCGCCGACGCCGAGGGCACCGACGAGGAAGGCGTCCGTACGGTCGTCAAGGTCCGCGAGCCCCGCCCGGCCCGCGAGAAGGCCGAGGCCGGCACGAGCGCCGACGAGGTCCAGTCCATCAAGGGCTCGACCCGCCTGGAGGCCAAGAAGCAGCGGCGCCGCGAGGGCCGCGAGCAGGGCCGCCGCCGCGTCCCGATCATCACCGAGGCCGAGTTCCTGGCCCGCCGCGAGGCCGTCGAGCGCGTCATGGTCGTCCGCCAGAGCGGCGAGCGCACCCAGATCGGCGTCCTGGAAGACAACGTGCTCGTGGAGCACTACGTCAACAAGGAGCAGGCCACCTCGTACGTCGGCAACGTCTACCTGGGCAAGGTCCAGAACGTCCTGCCGTCGATGGAGGCCGCCTTCGTCGACATCGGCAAGGGCCGCAACGCCGTCCTGTACGCCGGTGAGGTCAACTTCGAGGCGCTCGGCATGGGCCACGGCCCGCGCCGCATCGAGACCGCCCTCAAGTCCGGCCAGTCGGTCCTCGTGCAGGTCACGAAGGACCCGATCGGCCACAAGGGCGCCCGTCTGACCAGCCAGGTCTCCCTGCCCGGCCGCTACCTCGTGTACGTGCCCGAGGGCTCGATGACCGGCATCAGCCGCAAGCTCCCGGACACCGAGCGCGCCCGCCTGAAGACCATCCTCAAGAAGATCGTCCCCGAGGACGCGGGCGTCATCGTGCGCACCGCCGCCGAGGGCGCGAGCGAGGACGAGCTGCGCCGCGACGTCGAGCGACTGCAGGCGCAGTGGGAGGACATCCAGAAGAAGGCGCAGCAGATCTCGACGAGCGCGCCGAGCCTGCTGTACGGCGAGCCGGACATGACCGTCCGGGTCGTCCGCGACATCTTCAACGAGGACTTCTCCAAGGTCATCGTCAGCGGCGACGAGGCGTGGGACACCATCCACGGCTACGTCTCGCACGTCGCCCCGGACCTGGCCGACCGCCTGTCCAGGTGGACGAGCGAGGTCGACGTCTTCGCGACGTACCGGATCGACGAGCAGCTCATGAAGGCGCTGGACCGCAAGGTCTGGCTGCCGTCCGGCGGCTCGCTGGTGATCGACAAGACCGAGGCGATGATCGTCGTCGACGTCAACACCGGCAAGTTCACCGGCCAGGGCGGCAACCTCGAAGAGACCGTGACGAGGAACAACCTCGAAGCGGCCGAGGAGATCGTGCGCCAGCTGCGCCTGCGCGACCTCGGCGGCATCGTCGTCATCGACTTCATCGACATGGTCCTGGAGTCCAACCGCGACCTGGTGCTGCGCCGCCTCCTGGAGTGCCTGGGCCGTGACCGGACCAAGCACCAGGTGGCCGAGGTCACCTCGCTCGGCCTGGTCCAGATGACCCGAAAGCGGGTCGGCCAGGGCCTCCTGGAGTCCTTCTCCGAGACCTGCGTCCACTGCAACGGCCGCGGCGTCATCGTCCACATGGAGCAGCCGGCGGCCGCCGGCGGTGGCGGCAAGCGGGCGAAGAAGCGCCGCGGTGGCGCCGAGCACGTCCACGAGCACGACCACGAGACCGTCGAGTCCGGCGCCGAGCCGGAGGCGGAGACCGAGGCCGAGGTCGCGGCGGAGCTGGCCGCGCCGGTGGCCCTGCCCGAGCCGATCGCCCCGGACGAGGAGCTGTACGGCAGCATCGCCGAGGCCGAGGCCGCCGCCACGCGCGGTCGTGGCCGCCGCCGCGCCACCCGCAGGGTGTCCGCGCCGGTCGCCCCGGCCCCGGTCGTGGAGACCGAGAGCTACGTGGTGGAGCCGGAGCCGGTCGTCGCGCCTACCCCCGTCGCCGAGCCCGAGCCGGTCGTCGAGCCGGTGGCCGAACCGGTCGCCGAGGAGACCGCCGCCCCGGCCCCGCGCGGCCGCCGTCGCGCCACGCGCCGGGTGACGTCGCCGGTCGTGTCGACCACGGAGGCCGCCGAGCCCGCCGTCGCCGAGCCGGTGGCCGTGCCCGTCGCCGAGGAGGCCCCTGTGGCCGCCCCGGAGCCGGAGCCCGTCGTGGAGACCGCGCCCGAGCCCGCTGTCGAGGAGGCCCCCGTGGCCGCCCCGCCGCGTGCCCGTCGCCGGGTCGTCCGCAAGGCCACCGCTCCCGCCGGTTCCCCCGCGGGCGCCGAGGAGGCGGCCGTCCTCGTGGTCGCCACGGCCCCGGCCGAGACCGAGGCCGCCCCGGCGGACGCGGAGGCCGAGCCCGAGGCCGCGCCGGCCAAGAAGACGGCCGCGCGCAAGACCGCGAAGAAGGCCACCACCACGGCCAAGAAGGCCGCCACCAAGAAGACGGCGGCGACCAAGAAGACCGCGGCGAAGAAGACCACCGCCAAGAAGGCCCCGGCCAAGAAGGCGGCGGAGAAGACCACGGCTCCGGCCCAGGACTGATCCACCGGGTACGGGCCGTCCCCCTCGGGACGGCCCGCACCCGGTCGGGCGGATTTGACCCTCTGCGGCAGCCGCCCGTAACCTAGACCGTCGGCGTGTCTGACTGGATACGTCGCGCCTCTGAGCACCTCCCTCCCGCTTGCCGGGAGAGGCCGCTCGTCCGATTCCGGAACGCCGCGGGCCCTTGGGCCCGTGTGAGTGGCTGGCTTCAGAGGTTTCATCCCGAGTGAGAGAGAGATCCGCGTGTACGCCATCGTGCGCAGCGGTGGTCGCCAGCACAAGGTTGCTGTCGGCGACATCGTTGAAGTTGACAAGATTCCCACTGCCAAGGTTGGCGACACGGTCGAGCTCTCGACCCTGCTCGTTGTCGACGGCGACGCCGTGACCAGCGACCCGTGGGTTCTGGCCGGGATCAAGGTTCAGGCCGAGATCGTGGACCACCACAAGGGTGCCAAGATCGACATCCTGCGCTACAAGAACAAGACCGGCTACCGCCGTCGCCAGGGTCACCGCCAGCAGTACACGGCGATCAAGGTCACCGGTATCCCCGCGGCTGCGAAGTAAGAGGGACTGAGACATGGCACACAAGAAGGGCGCATCGTCCACCCGGAACGGGCGCGATTCCAACGCTCAGCGGCTCGGCGTGAAGCGCTTCGGCGGTCAGGTCGTTTCCGCTGGTGAGATCCTCGTCCGCCAGCGCGGCACCCACTTCCACCCGGGCTCCGGCGTCGGCCGTGGCGGCGACGACACGCTGTTCGCCCTGCTGCCCGGCTCGGTGCAGTTCGGCACCCACCGTGGCCGCAAGGTCGTGAACATCGTTCCGGTCGCCTGATCGGATCTTTGCGGAGGCGGACCTCACTTCCCGTACGGGAAGCGGGTCCGCCTTTCGCGTGTTACTAGATAGACATTCCGTACTCCCCCGCCCTTCGGCCGGGGGTACCCCCAAACTGGAGGCACAACCATGACCACCTTCGTGGACCGCGTCGAGCTGCATGTCGCCGCGGGTAACGGAGGCCACGGCTGCGCCTCCGTTCACCGGGAGAAGTTCAAGCCGCTCGGCGGACCCGACGGCGGCAACGGTGGCCGCGGCGGCGACGTGACCCTGGTCGTCGACCAGTCCGTCACCACGCTGCTCGAATACCACCACTCGCCGCACCGCAAGGCCACCAACGGCCAGCCCGGCGCCGGTGACAACCGCTCCGGCAAGGAGGGCCAGGACCTCGTCCTGACCGTTCCCGACGGCACCGTCGTCCTCGACAAGCAGGGCAACGTGCTCGCCGACCTCGTCGGCGAGGGCACCACCTTCGTCGCGGGCCAGGGCGGCCGCGGCGGCCTCGGCAACGCCGCGCTGGCCTCCGCCCGCCGCAAGGCCCCCGGCTTCGCCCTCCTCGGCGAGCCCGGCGAGTCGCGGGACATCGTCCTGGAGCTCAAGACCGTCGCCGACGTGGCCCTCGTCGGCTACCCGAGCGCGGGCAAGTCCTCGCTCATCTCCGTTCTGTCGGCCGCCAAGCCGAAGATCGCCGACTACCCCTTCACGACGCTCGTCCCGAACCTGGGCGTGGTCACCGCCGGCTCGACCGTCTACACGATCGCCGACGTGCCGGGCCTGATCCCGGGCGCCAGCCAGGGCCGCGGCCTGGGCCTGGAGTTCCTGCGCCACGTGGAGCGCTGCTCGGTCCTCGTGCACGTCCTGGACACGGCGACGCTGGAGTCCGACCGCGACCCGGTCTCCGACCTCGACATCATCGAGGAGGAGCTCCGGCAGTACGGCGGTCTGGAGGACCGGCCCCGGATCGTCGTCCTCAACAAGATCGACATCCCGGACGGCCAGGACCTCGCGGACATGATCCGCCCGGACCTGGAGGCGCGCGGCTACCAGGTGTACGAGGCCTCCGCCGTGGCCCGTACGGGCCTGAAGGAGCTCTCCTTCGCCCTCGCCGGCATCGTCGCGGAGGCGCGCGCGGCCAAGCCGAAGGAGGAGGCGACCCGGATCGTCATCACTCCGAAGGCCGTCGACGACGCGGGCTTCACCGTCACGTACGACGAGGCCGAGGACGTGTACCGGGTGCGCGGCGACAAGCCCGAGCGCTGGGTCCGCCAGACCGACTTCAGCAACGACGAGGCCGTGGGCTACCTGGCCGACCGCCTCAACCGCCTCGGCGTCGAGGACAAGCTGATGAAGGCCGGCGCCCGCGCCGGCGACGGCGTCGCGATCGGCACCGAGGAAAACGCGGTCGTCTTCGACTGGGAGCCGACGATGATGGCGGGCGCCGAGATGCTCGGCCGCCGTGGCGAGGACCACCGTCTGGAGGCCCCGCGTCCGGCGGCGCAGCGCCGCCGCGACCGGGACGCGCAGCGGGACGACGCGCAGCGCGAGTTCGACGAGTTCGACCCCTTCTAGGACGAGTTCGACCCCTTCTAAGACGAGGTCGACCCCTTCCAGGACGAGTCGACCCCTTCCCGGGAGAGAGGGCCGCCGATGCTGTCGGCGGTCCTCTCTTTCGTCTTCCGTGCTTACCGTCCGTGTGCGCGCCGCTACGATGCCCGGATGATCGAGCCCCCCAGGCCACTCGGCACGGCACGGGTCAGTGTCGTCGTCATCGCGTACAACGACGCCGAGCACGTAGGCGACGCGATCCGTTCCGCCCTCGCCCAGGGCGAGGCCGTCGGCGAGGTGGTCGTCGTCGACGACGCCTCCGGGGACGCGACGCCCGACGTGATCGCCGGGTTCGCCGACGAGCCGCGGGTGCGGCCGCTGCTCCGCGACGTCAACAGCGGCGGCTGCGGCACCCCCCGTAACGACGGCATCGCCGCCGCCGTCCACCCGTACGTCCTGTTCCTCGACAGCGACGACGTGCTGATCGCCGGTGCCGTCGGCGAACTCCTCGCCGTCGCGGCGCGCGAGCGCGCGGACGTCGTCACGGGCCTCTGCGTGCGGCGCGAGCTTCCCGGGGGCCGCGAGACGGTCTGGGCGGCCTCGCTGTACGACGTCTCCCGGGGCGCCACCCTCCCCGGCACCGTCCTCGACGGCGTCGAAGGACACCCCGAATTGGTCCTCGACACCCTCTCCGTCAACAAGCTCTACCGTCGCGACTTCCTGAACGACCATGCGATCCGCTTCCCCGAAGGCGCCTTCCACTACGAGGACTTCGTCTTCGGCGCCCGCGTCCAGGCCGCCGCCCCCCGCCTCGCCGTCACCGACGTGCCCCTGTACGTCTGGCACGTGCGGCGCCAGGCCTCGAACCTGTCGATCTCGCTGCGCCAGGCCTCCCTGGCGAACTGGGAGCACCGGGTCGCCGCGCACCGCGCCGTCGTCGAGGTGTTCCGCAAGGCGGGGCGTCCCGCGCTCGCCGTCGCCGCGCAGACGAAGTTCCTCGACTACGACCTCCCCATGTACCTCCGCGAACTGCCGCGGCGGACCGCCGCCTACCGCGCCGACTGGTGGACGCTCACCCGTGACCACCTCGCCGGCTTCGACGACGCCGCGGTCGCCGCCGCCCCGGCGCCGAACCGCTGGCTGTACGCCGGGCTCACGGCCCTGGCCGCCGCACCCGAAGGGCGCGAACTCACCCGGTTCGCCGAGCTCGCCGCCGGCCGCCCGCGGCTCGTCCCGCCGTACCGCCGCGCCGAGGACGGCGCCCCGGTGCTGGCCGCCGCCCCGGCCGACGTACCGCTGGACGGTCTCGCCGAGCTGTCCCCGGCGGGGCTGCCGGTCGCCGTGGACGGTGCCGTCTCCGTCGGCGGGGCCACCCGGGTGACCCTCACGGTGCACGAGCTGTACGGGCGGGTCGGTGCCCTGCGCCCGGTCTCCGTCCGGGTCGGGTTCGCCGAACGCGTATCGGCCGCGAATCTCTCCGCAGAGGCCCCGCTGATCCCCGCCGACGAGGGCTGGACCGCCACCGTGCGGGTCCCCACCGCGCAGCTGCTCCGCGCCGGCCGGCTCGCCTCCTGGTCGCTCCTCGCCGAGCTGCGTTACGCGGACGGCTCGACCGGCTGCGCCGAGGTCAGGGCCCCGGAGGGGTTCGCCGGCCGGCGCGGCGTGGTCCTCGGCAGGTTCGGCCGCGTCCTTCTCGTCCAGGTCGTGGCCTCGGCACGGCGTGGTCTGACCCTCCGGCTCACGGGAGGCGCGGCGGGTGCCCGCCAGGTGGTGTCCGGACGGATCAGGAGGCTCCTGGCGAGGCGGTGAACACCACCCGGTGAGCGGGCGACGAGTTTCGGAACAATTTCCCGCCGGGTCGTGACTTGGTGGTCGCCGGGGGCGTTCATCAATCAACTGTGAGCGCGCTCTGTACTGCCGCATGCCCGTGTGAGAGGACTTGGATGCCGACTAGCGACGTCCCCGATGTGAGCGTCGTCGTCATCGTCTACAACGATGAGGAACGGCTCCCACGAGCGGTTCGGTCCGTACTCGACCAGACCCTGAACAATCTCGAAGTGATCATCGCCGACGACTGCTCGACCGATGGCACCGAGCGCGTCGCGCGGGCCCTGGAGGCCGCCGACCCCCGCGTGCGGTACGCGCGCCTGGAACAGAACAGCGGCGGCTGCAGCGCCCCCCGCAATCGCGGCATCGCGATCGCCCGCGCCCCGTACGTCATGTTCCTCGACAGCGACGACGAACTGCCCCGGCACGCCTGCAAGAGCATGCTGCTCGTCGCCGAGGACACCGGCGTCGACTTCGTGACCGGTGAGGTGACCCGGCTCTACGAGGCGTCCGGCACCACGGGCCTGTGGTACCCGCACCTCTTCGCCGAGCAGCGGGTCGTGGAGGGCATCGCCGAGCGGCCCGAGTACTTCTTCGACCACCTGTCGACGAACAAGCTCTACCGCACCGCCTTCATCCGAAACAACGGGCTCGCCTTCCCCGAGGGCATCCACTACGAGGACCAGCTGTTCTCCGCGCAGGCGTACACGCTCGCGGAGACCTTCGCCGTCGTGCCGTGGTCCGTCTACACCTGGCGCCTCGCGCCGGAGAGCGTCTCCATCTCGTCGAGCCGGCACAAGATCCAGAACGTCCGCGACCGCATCGGCGTGGCACGGCTGATCGACGCCTGGCTGGAGGAGCGCGGCGAGTCCGGGCTCCGCGCCGAGAAGGACCACAAGTTCCTCCGCCACGACTTCCGCCTGTACCTCGGCGACCTGCCGTTCCGGGACGGCGACTGGATCGCCGAGTTCGCCGCCGAGGTCACCCCGTACCTCGACGAGATCTCCGGCGAGACCTACGAGCGGCTCTCGCGCGAGGAGCGCGTCTGCCTCCACCTGCTGCGCACCGGCAGGCTGGAGGAGGCCGCCGCGGCCGCCCGCCAGTTCGGCCGGCCGCAGCTGGCGCCCCGCGCCGTGACCGAGGTGGACGGCGTCCCCTACTGGGGCGACGTCGCACCCGCCGACGACGCGAGCCGCAGCGAGCTGGACCTCGGCGAGTGGCACCTGCGCGAGCAGACCCTCGGGAGCGGGCGCCTGCGGCACGAGCTGACCTCCGTGTCGATGCTCGGCCCGGTCCTGCGCCTGGAGATCCGTACGTACGACCCGGTCGGCCTGATCACCGAGGACACCCAGGCGTCGGCCAAACTGGCCGCCCACAAGACGCCGATGACGGTGCCGCTCACACTCGTCCCGGACGGCCGTGGCCAGTACGTGTCCAAGGCCGAGCTGGATCTGCGCAAGGTTCCGGTCGGCAAGGTCGGCGTGGCGACCCGCCGCCACCCGGTGATCGTCCTGGAGCACGACGACGCGCGGCGCACGGACATCCTGCTCGCCCAGCACGACCAGCCCGACTTCCGGGCCACCCTCAGGTACCACAAGTTCGGCATCCATCACGTGCGGGTCCAGGCCGAACAGAAGGGCGCGGGGCGCCTTGAGGTGACCTGGCAGCGTTCCGGCGTCCTGAAGTCCCTCGAACCGCTCGGCCCCTACGCCCGCAAGACCAAGGCCAAGGTCGGCAAGGTCAAGAAGATCCTCGTCGGCAACGAGGGCAAGGCGACGGCCTACGACGCCGTCGCCAGGCTCCCGCGCAAGCGCGGTCTGGCCGTCTTCGAGGCGGTGGAGGGCCGCGGCTACGCGGACAACCCCCGCTACGTCTACGAGGAGCTCAAGCGCCGCGCCCTCCCGATCGACGTCGTCTGGGCGTACTCCGGAAGCCGGGACTCCTTCCCCGACGACGTCACGCTCGTGAAGCGCGGGAGCTTCGCCTACGGCCGCGCGCTCGCCCGGGCCGCGTACTGGGTCGACTCGCACAACCTGCCGTACCTGTACGCGAAGCCCAAGGGCACCCGGTACCTCCAGACCTGGCACGGCCAGACCTTCAAGGCGATGGGCTTCGACGTCCCGTCCTTGCGCGGTGCCTCGGAGATCGAGAAGGGGCGGTTCCGCGCCGCCGTCGGCCGCTGGGACGCGCTCGTCTGCCCGAGCGCCGAGTTCGAGCGGACCTTCGTCCCGGCCTTCGAGGTGCAGGCCGACCTGATCCGCTCCGGCTACCCGCGCAACGACGTGCTCGTGCGCTGGGCGGAGCCGGAGCATCGGGCCAGGGCGGCCGCCGCCCGCGAGGCCCTGGACATCCCGCCCGGCCGCAAGGTGCTGCTCTACGCCCCGACCTTCCGCGACGCGGCCCGCCGCACCGGACAGTCGATCCGGGTGGACTTCGAGGCGCTGGCCCCGTACCTGTCCGACGAGTGGATCGTCGTCGTGCGCGCCCACCCGTACGACCGGTTCACGGTCGATCCGGGGCTCGGCCACTTCCTCCGGGACGGCTCGGCGTTCGCCGACGTCAACGACCTGATGCTGGCCTCGGACGCGGTCCTCACGGACTACTCGTCGCTGATGTTCGACTACGCGAACACCGGTCGCCCGATACTGCTGTACACGGACGACTACGAGCACTACAAGGGCGGCGACCGGGGCACGTACTACGACCTCGAGGACATCGCGCCGGGGCCGATGCTGACGACCACCGAGGACCTCGCCGCCGCCGTGCTGGACCTGGAGGGCGTGCGGGAGCGGCACGCCCAGCGCTACGCGCGCTTCCAGGAGATGTTCTGCTCGTACGAGACCGGCCACGCGAGCAAGCTGGTGGTCGACGCTTTTTTCGAAGGCGGCACCCATGACTGAGGCCCCCCCTGCCCGCAACGTGTTCTTCGTCGGTGTCGACGTCGACTCGATGGGCGGATCCCAGCGGGTGCTGCACACCCTCGCCCAGGGCATGGGCGAGCGGGGCCACCGCGTCGAGCTGATCGGCATCCGGCCGAGCCCCGAGCCCTTCCCGTACAACGCCACGCGCGCGTACCGCCATGCGACGCTCTATCCGCCGGCCGCGGACCCCAGGCCGCCGGTGCGGACGGTCGGCGACCGGCTCAGCCTGGCGCGGCGCGCCGACGCCCGCCGGGCGCGGGCCGCCCGCGAGCACGCGCGGGCGGAGATGCAGCGGCGGCTGTCGGCGGTCGAGGACGGCTACATCGTCTTCGGTTCGCCGTGGGCGGTGGACTGGGTCATGCCGCTGGACTGGCGTCATCTGAAGGGCATCGGGCAGTACCACGAGTCCTTCGCGCAGGCCAGGCGCAGTGCCAACCTGAAGCTGATCCGGCGCCACTACCCGGCCCTGGAGCAGACCCTGGTCCTCTCCCAGGGGGACGCGGTCGAGTTCGTCAACCAGCGCCTGCCGAACGTGCGGGTCATGCCGAACCCGCTGCCGTTCTACCCGGACGAGCGGGCTCCGCTCGACACCCTCAAGATCGGCGCGGTCGGCCGGCTCGACCCGATCAAGCGGTACGACCGGATGATCGAGGCCTTCGCCCAGGCCCGCGCGGATGGCCGGGGTGCGGGCGGCCGGGGTGCGGGTGCCCGGGGTACGGGTGGCCAGGGCGCCGGGCGCCAGGGCGCCGGGCGCCAGGGCGCGGGTCGCGAGGGCTGGGAGCTGCATCTCTTCGGCGACGGTCCGCTGGAGAACGAGCTGCGGATGAAGGCCGAGGACCTCGGCGTCGCCGACCAGGTCGTCCTGCGCGGCACGGTCAAGGACATGGCGGCCGCCTACCGCGAGCTGTCCGTCGTCGCGATCAGCAGTGAGCGCGAGGGCCGCCCGATGGCACTGGCGGAGGCCGCCGCGTGCGGGGTGCCGTGCGTGAGCTTCGACGTGTCGGGCGGTGTCCGGGAGCTCGTCGAGGACGGCGTCACGGGCACCCTGGTGCCACCGGGCGACGTGCCGGGGCTCGCCGCCGCGTTCGGCGAGCTCATGGACGACGCCGCGCTGCGGCGGCGGTACGGCGCGGCGGGGCGGGAGCACGTCGCGCGCTTGTCGCTGCCGAGCGTCCTCGACCGGTGGGACGCCGTCTTCGCGGAGATCGAGCGCTAGCGAGCGCCGGCCCGAGGCCGCCGGGCGGACCCCTCCACGGTCCGCCCGGCGGTCTCGGGCCTGTGGCTAAACTGTCGGAATGACCTGGCTCATCACCGGCGGCGCCGGATACATCGGTTCCCACGTCGTCAAAGCAATGACCGAGGCCGGCGAGCGTGTCGTCGTGGTCGACGACCTCAGCACGGGCAACCCGGCGCGCGTCCCCGAGGGCGTCGCGCTCGAGAAGGGCTCGGTCCTGGACCGCGACTTCCTCGACCGGGTGCTGCGCGAGCACGCGGTCAAGGGCATCGTCCACCTGGCGGCCAAGAAGCAGGTCGGCGAGTCGGTCGAGCAGCCGCTGTTCTACTACCGCGAGAACGTGACGGGTCTGCAGACCATCCTGGAGGCCGCCGCCGGCGCCGGGGTGAAGAGCTTCCTCTTCTCCTCCTCCGCCTCCGTCTACGGCATGCCCGACGTGGACCTCGTCACCGAGGACACCGAGTGCCTGCCGCTCAGCCCCTACGGCGAGACCAAGCTCGTCGGCGAGTGGATGGCGCGTGCGGTCGGCCAGGCCCACGGGATCTCCACCGCCTGCCTGCGGTACTTCAACGTGGCGGGCGCCGCGGCCCCCGAGCTCGCCGACACCGGTGTCTTCAACCTGGTGCCGATGGTCTTCGAGCGGCTCGACGCCGGCGAGTCCCCGCGCATCTTCGGCGACGACTACCCGACGCCGGACGGCACCTGCATCCGCGACTACATCCACGTCGCCGACATCGCGGACGCCCACCTCGCGGCGGCCCGCACGCTCGCCGCGGCGGGCGAGGCCGGCGAGACGGCCACGCTGACCCTGAACATCGGGCGCGGCGAGGGCGTGTCGGTGCGCGAGATGGTCGACCTGATCAACGAGATCACCGGTCACAGCGTCGAGCCCGTCGTCACCCCGCGCCGGCCGGGCGACCCGGCCCGCGTGGTCGCCTCCGCGGAGCGCATCGAGTCGGAGCTCGGCTGGAAGGCGCGCCACGACGTCCGCTCCATGATCAGCTCCGCCTGGGAGGGCTGGGGCGCGAACCGGGCGTCCCGCACGGCGTAGTTCGTCGTTCGTCCTTCGTAGTTCGTAGTTCGTAGTTCGTAGTTCGTAGTTCGTCGTACGGAGTGGGGCGTCCCGGGTCAGGCCCGGGGCGCCCCACTCCGTCGTGTCGTGGGCAGGCGCCGTCAGGGGCGGTGGATGCGGTCCACGCCGTAGTACGTGGCCGCGCACTGCGCCGCCCAGTCCCGCTCGTACGTGCGGGCGAACAGCGGCTCGGTCAGCCCGCCGACGAGGAGCGGCCGGTACGCGACGTCGCGGGTGCCCGCCGCGACCTCCGCCCGGATCCGCGCGTTCTGCCGGTCCCAGGCGGTCGCGCGTACCACCGTGCTCGTGGTCAGCGCGTACACCGGCCGCACCAGGGCGGCCGTGCTGCCGACGGCGATCGCGCCCACCGCGACCAGCGCCGCGGCGCGGGCGGCGGGTCGGCCGGGCGCCCGGAGCAGGAGCGCCAGGCGGTACCCGCCCCACGTCCCGTACGCGCAGAGGGCGAGCAGCAGCGGGAGCAGGAAGCTCGTCCAGGTGCGCCCGTACGTCCAGCCCACGTCTCCGTAGCCGGTGCGCAGCCCGTACGTCACGGCCAGGCTCGCGAGGGCGATGAGCGGCAGCGGCAGGAGCACCGCGATCCGGAACAGCCGACGCGGGGGGAGTCCGGCGGCGGCCCCGCCGGGCGCCGGGGCGTGGGCCGGGGCGCGGACCGGGGTGTGGGCCGGGGCGCGGGTCAGGCCCAGGCCGAGGCCCAGGAGCGCGCCGACGGCGGCCGCGCCCGCGTACGCCCCCTGGCTTCCGATCGTCTCCCAGACGTGCCCCCAGTCGCGGAACGTCTCTCCCACCACGGCGGCCGACAGCGGCTCCGGCGGATGCTGGGCGCGCCGCCACCGCGCGCCGGGTGACGTGGTGAGCAGGACGAGGCCGGCGGCCAGCCCGAGGCATGCGGACGCGCACCAGGTCGGCACGTACCGGTCCTTCGTCCAGCCGAGCCCGGGCAGGCAGAGGAGAGCGGTGGTGCCCGCGAGCAGCCCGGCGACCATGGCGAAGGGTTCGCTGAGCATGCCGAGCGCCGCGCCGGTCGGGAACGCCGCGGCCACCGCCGTGGTCCGCGCCCACCGGTGGCCGCTGCGCGCGGCCCGGACCGCGCAGAGCACCGCCCCGAGGCCGATCACGCTCGGCAGGGTGTGGGAGATGGTCGCCGGGGCCCAGAGCAGTACCTGGTACGAGCGGGTACCGGCGAAGAACAGCAGTGCGGAGAGGAGCGCCGCGGCGGCGGCGAGCAGGACGGGGGGAGGGTCGGGCAGGCGCAGGGCGCGCAGCGCGGCGCGGCCGAGGAGGAGGAGTCCGGCGCCGAGCGTGATCACGAGGAGGGCGGGCAGCACTTTCGGCCCCCGCATGTCGTCGGAGTAGATCAGGCCGGTGAGGAAGGCGTTCGTGACGCGCCCGTTCTGCGTGCGGTAGAAGTCCCAGGTGATGCCCAGGACGCCCATGTCGCGGGCCTTCCACAGGGCGCACCAGTCGTCCGACGTGGGGCGTACGTAGAGCCCGAGGAAGGCTCCGACCGAGAGGAGCGCGCCGGCCCCGGCGGAGACGACGAGGCCGATCCAGGACAGTGCCCGCCGGGGGCCGACCGCGCTACCGCCCTTACGCCCGTCCCGGCCCCCGTCCCTGCCCTCGTCTCTCTCCCTCTCCCTGTCCCCGTCCCCGTCCCTGGTGTCGGTCTCCTGTCCGCCGTCCGGAAGCGGTGCGTCACTGTGCTCCGGGGGAGTCGTCCTACTCACCGGTCATCGCTCCAGGTGGTCAAGGTTCGCGGCACGGCGTCTCTATGGGTGACAAATGGCTAGGGATGCCCGGTATATGAATATCTTCCCCGCATGCTTTGCTGCATGGACGACATGCCGACCGGGAGAGGTCACCCAGGCGACGCCCGGCGGTCACCGCCGCTCAGTACCGTGGCCGCGCTGCTCGAAGGAGAGTTCGGTGGCGGTCCCTCAGGACGTACTCTCGCTCATCCCTCTGGAGTGACCGTTCCATGACCAGGCTTTCCGTCGTCGTCCCCTGCTACAACGAGGAGGACGTCGTCGAACGGTTCGACGCCCGCATGCGCCAGGTGCTCGACGGCCTGCCGGTCGGCTACGAGATCTGTTACGTGGACGACGGCAGCTCCGACGGAACCCTCGGCAAGCTGCGCGCCATCGCCGCCCGGCACCCGCACCGCACCCAGTACGCCTCCTTCAGCCGCAACTTCGGCAAGGAGGCCGCCATGCTCGCGGGCCTGCGCAAGTCCACCGGCGACGCCGTGGTGATCATGGACGCCGATCTCCAGCACCCGCCCGAGCTCCTCGCGCGCATGCTGGACCTCTACCAGCAGGGCCACGACCAGGTCATGGCGCGGCGGACCCGCGAGGGGGACAAGAAGCTCCGCTCGACGCTCAGCCGCGTGTACTACCGGGCCGTCAATCGCTGGGTCGACGTGGAACTCACCGATGGGGTCGGGGACTTCCGCCTGCTGTCCCGCCCCGCCGTCGACGCCCTGCTCTCGCTGCCCGAGTACAACCGCTTCTCCAAGGGCCTCTTCTCCTGGATCGGCTTCGACACCGTCACCTTCGACTACCAGAACGCCGCGCGCGAGGGCGGCGAGACGAAGTGGAAGTTCAGCTCCCTGCTCAACTACGGCATGGACGGGCTGATCTCCTTCAACAACCGCCCGCTGCGCATCGCGCTCTGGCTGGGAATGATGCTCAGCGGCCTCGCCGTCCTGTACGCGGCCTGGGTGGCCGTCGCGGCGATCACCCAGGGCGTCACCGCACCCGGATACGTCACCCTGGTCGCGATCATCGTGGGGCTCGGGGGAGTGCAGATGGTGATGCTGGGGCTGATCGGCGAGTACATCGGCCGGATCTACTACGAGACGAAACGGCGGCCGCACTTCCTCGTGAAGGAGACCCACCGCTCCTTCGGGCGCGGGGCGGCCGAGCGTGCCGCCGCCGAGCGCATCCGCGTCGTGGCCACCGACCGGGAGCGCTGATGGCGTCCGGCGCGGGGGGCGCGCGGCGGGCGCGGCTGGCCGAGATCTTCCGGTTCGCGCTGGTCGGCGGCGTCAACACCTGCACGTTCTTCGGGTGCTACCTGCTGCTCCACCCCTGGATGGCGTACTTCGCCGCGTACTCCCTCGCCTTCCTCCTCAGCATGGTCGGCTCGTTCTTCCTCAACACCTACTTCACCTACCGCACCCGGCCGACCTGGAAGAAGTTCGCCCTCTTCCCCCTCACCAACGTCACGAACTACCTGGTGCAGAGCGTCGGCCTGTACGCGCTCGTCACCTGGGCCGGCATGGACGACAGGATCGCGCCCCTCGTCGCGGCCGTCGTCGCGATCCCGTTCACCTATCTGATCTCCCAGCGGATCCTGGTGCCCCGCAAGCCACCGGAGGGCCCGGACGGGTCCGGTCCAGGGAACGGAATGGACGAGCGGCAGCCCTCCCGGCTCGCGTAGATTGCCTGGCAGCCGCGGCGGGGCACACGCGGCGCGTGGGACAGCCGAGTGAGGACGACGCAGGTGACGACGCAGGTGACGGGACAGACGGACGTGGCAAGGCAGTACGTGACGGAGGCCCGCAGGATCGTCGTCAAGGTCGGCTCCTCCTCGCTCACCACCGCCTCCGGGGGCCTCGACGCCGACCGCGTCGACGCGCTCGTGGACGTCCTCGCCAAGGTCCGCAGCGGCGGCGAGAAGGAGATCGTCCTCGTCTCCTCCGGCGCCATCGCGGCAGGTCTCGCACCTCTCGGCCTCACCCGCCGCCCCAAGGACCTCGCCCGCCAGCAGGCCGCCGCCAGCGTCGGCCAGGGCCTTCTCGTCGCCCGCTACACCGCCTCCTTCGCCCGCTACGGCGTCCGCGTCGGCCAGGTCCTCCTCACCACGGACGACACCAGCCGCCGCGCCCACTACCGCAACGCCTACCGGACCCTCGACCAGCTCCTCGCCATGGGCGCGCTGCCCGTCGTCAACGAGAACGACACCGTCGCCACGGACGAGATCCGCTTCGGCGACAACGACCGGCTCGCCGCCCTCGTCGCCCACCTCGTCCGGGCGGACCTGCTCGTCCTGCTCTCCGACGTCGACGGGCTGTACGACGGCGACCCGGCCAAGCCCGGCACCGCGCGGATCGCGCAGGTCGCCGGCCCCCAGGACATCGCCCACGTCGAGATCGGCGCGGCGGGCAAGGCCGGCGTCGGCACCGGCGGCATGGTCACCAAGGTCGAGGCGGCCCGGATCGCCGCCGCCGCCGGCACGCCCGTCGTCCTCACCTCCGCGAGCCGCGCCGCCGACGCCCTCGCGGGCCGTGACACCGGCACGTACTTCCACCCCACCGGCCGCCGCTCCGCCGACCGGCTCCTCTGGCTCGCCCACGCGTCCACCCCGCAGGGTTCCCTGACCCTGGACGACGGAGCCGTACGAGCCGTCGTCCAGGGCAAGAAGTCCCTGCTCGCGGCCGGTATCGCGGGCGTCGAGGGCGACTTCGTCGCCGGTGACCCCGTCGAACTCCGCGACACGGAGGGACGGGCCGTGGCCCGCGGGCTCGTCAACTTCGACGCCAAGGAGATCCCCCAGCTCCTCGGCCGGTCCACCCCCGAACTCGCGAGGGAACTCGGTCCTGAGTACGAGCGCGAGGTCGTCCACCGTGACGACCTGGTCGTCATCCGCTGAAACGGCTGAAAGTACGGCCATCCGGAAGGGACGTTTACCAAAACCGCCCCATCTGCCGCCTCGGGCTGGTCAACTTTGTCTCGGGGGTAAGCAGCAAGGCGGGGTACAGCACCACACGCATCACACAGGAGGCCGCCGGTGAGACGAGCGCGCCCAGGGGCACCGCCCCGCGGGACTGCCGAACGCGCCCTGACCAGTGTCGAGGCCGGAGCCGACTTCGACGAGGCACGGGGCAGGTCCACGGACACGAAGACCGAGACCACCACCGAGACACGGGAATCACGCGCCGAGGAGCGGCCCCTGTCCAAACTCTGGCACATCACCCTCAGCGTCTCCGGAGCGGAGTCACCGCTGAAGGAGGTGCGGCGCGGGCTCGAACAGCTGGCCCATGACCACCCCTTCCTGCTGACCAGCCGCTACGCCAACGACCACGCCGAGATCCGGTACTGGGAGGAGGCCCGCGACCTGCACGACGCCGCGGCCGTCGCCCTGCGTCTGTGGGGCGAGCACCGCCAGACCGCCAAGCTGCCGCCCTGGGAGATCGTCGGTCTCGAGGTCATCGACCGCGAGACCTACCACCAGCGGATCGCGGAGGGCTACGGCCCGCCACCGGCGGCGCCGGTCGGCGTCCACCCCTATTGAGGGTATCTCGGAGTGCGGGATACGTGAGGGATGTCCGCGGGGGTGCCAGTACCCTGCGGACATGACCTCGCTCACGCCCCTCGACAACCTCTCCCCGGTCACCCGGGCCGCTTACCGGGCCCGTGGCGCCGCCGCCGAAATCGCGCCACTCCCGCGCTCGGCCAAGGACGATGCCCTGCTGGCGATCGCGGACGCCCTCGAAGTCCGTACCGCCGAGATCGTCGAGGCCAACGCCGAGGACATCGCCAAGGCCCGCGAGGCCGGCACCGACGAGGGCATCATCGACCGGCTCACCCTGACCCCCGAGCGCGTCCGGGCCATCGCCGCCGACGTCCGCCACGTCGCCGCGCTGCCCGACCCCGTCGGCGAAGTCGTCCGCGGCTCGACCCTCCCCAACGGCATCGACCTCCGCCAGGTCCGCGTCCCGCTCGGCGTCGTCGGCATCATCTACGAGGCCCGCCCCAACGTCACCGTGGACGCCGCCGCCCTCTGCCTCAAGTCCGGCAACGCCGTCCTGCTCCGCGGCTCGTCCTCCGCGTACGCCTCCAACACGGCCCTGGTGAAGGTCCTGCGCGACGCCGTCGGCGGCGCCGGACTGCCCGCCGACGCCATCCAGCTCGTCCCCGGCGAGTCCCGCGAATCGGTCCGCGAGCTGATGCGCGCCCGGGGCCTCGTCGACGTCCTCATCCCGCGCGGCGGCGCCTCCCTCATCCGCACCGTCGTCGAGGAGTCCACCGTCCCGGTCATCGAGACCGGCACCGGCAACTGCCACGTCTACGTCGACGCCAACGCCGACCTCGACATGGCCGTGGACATCCTGGTCAACTCCAAGGCCCAGCGGCCCAGCGTCTGCAACGCCGCCGAGACCCTCCTCGTCCACCAGGACATCGCCGAGGCCTTCCTGCCCCGGGCCCTCGACGCCCTCGCCGAGGCCGGCGTCACCGTCCACGCCGACGAGCGCGTCCTCGCCCACGCCCCGGCCTCCAAGGCCACCGTCGTACCGGCCACGCCCGAGGACTGGGAGACCGAGTACCTCTCGTACGACATCGCCGCCGCCGTCGTCGACTCCCTCGACAAGGCCGTGGAGCACATCCGCACGTGGTCCTCCGGTCACACCGAGGCGATCGTCACCACCTCGCAGGCCGCGGCGCGCCGTTTCACCCAGCTGGTCGACTCCACCACGGTGGCCGTGAACGCCTCCACCCGGTTCACGGACGGCGGGCAGTTCGGATTCGGCGCCGAGATCGGCATCTCCACGCAGAAGCTCCACGCCCGGGGCCCCATGGGGCTTCCCGAGCTGACCTCGACCAAGTACATCGTCACCGGCGACGGTCACGTTCGATAACCGGCTCCTTTCGGTAGGGGCGGGGAGGGTTCGCACTCTCCCTGCCCAAAACCACCTCCCGGGTCTACTCTGAAACCGTGCCGGACGACGTGGGGGGCACGCCGTTTCCGGACGGCGGGGACCCTGAGGACTCTGTCGACCGCGGAGGCGCGTCCGAGGACTACGCCACCGTGGTCTTCGACGAGGCCTTCGTACGGGCCGCAGCGGTGCACGAGCCGAGCGCTGTCGAGCGACTCCTCGCCGCCGCCCAGGCCCGCGCCGAGGCCGAATCCGCCCGGGCCCGCGCCGGCGGCGGATCCGCCGACGACGACCTCTACGAGGACGGCCGCGACCCCGTCGGCCTCACCTACGAGCCCGACGACATCGGGGACGACGCCAGCCCCTACGGCCGCCACGGCGGCGCCCTGCGCCCCTACCGGGGCAGCCCCCGCTGGCACCGGCCCGTCGCCTGGGCCCTGGCGCTCCTCATGGGCATCGGCATGGTCGTCCTCGCCTTCAGCGCCGTCTACCGCGGCGCCGTCGCCAACCGCCAGGACCGGATCCCCCCGCCGGCCACCACCGGGGTGGACACCCCGAACCCGGCCCCGGCCCCGCCCGCCGAATACGCGCCGCCACGGGTCTCCGTCGCCCCCCGTACACCCTGACGGCGGCACTCTTCCGAAGTTGTCGTGTACCTCAGCGTTTACCAAAGCCTCCGCCGACCTACCCTGAAGGTATGGCAGGGCGTGGCGACCCGCCTGAGGGGACACCCGAGGGTCTCCCCGGCGGTGGTGAGGACGAATACCGATCCGTCGTCTTCGACGAGGCGTTCGTCCGTGCTGCCCGCCTCCAGGAGTTCTCCGCCCAGGAGCGGATGGGGGAGTACGCCCAGGCCGTCCGGTCCCGGGCCGCCCGGGAGCGCGGAACCGGCTCCCGCCAGGCCGTCCTGCTGGTCCTGCTGATCCTCCTCGCCTTCGGCACCGCCATCTACCTGGGCGTCCGCAACCCGTACCAGCCCCCCGTCGACCAGCGGGCCGCACCGCTGCGGACCACCGTGGTCCCGCTCGCCCCGCAGGGCACCGTCCCCGGCGGGCAGCCCGATCACCTCTTCGACCACAGCCCGGTCGCCGAATACCGCACGGGAGCCGCCGGCATCAATCTGCCCGTCGTCGGACGCACCTCCCACTTCGCCGAGAGCCAGGTCGTCACCGCCCTCACCATCGCCAAGGACTACCTCGTCGCCTCGTCCCTGGAGCCCGACATCCTCTCCGGGACGACCGTGCGGCCCGTCCGGCTGCTGCTCGACCCGGACCAGCTGGAGCAGTTCGACCGGAGCGTCGAGTCACCGGCCGACGACGGACGGCACGCCCTCGCCGCCTGGCTCGTCCGCTTCGACCCGCGGCAGGTCGCGCTCGCCGACCCCGCCACCCGCGTGCAGGGCACGCTCCGCTTCGAGGAGTCCGGTCCGGACACGCTGGACGTCACCGCCGACCACACGTTCACCTACGCGCTGCGCCCGGCGACCGAGGGCGCGGGACCGACCGCCGCGGCCTCGCTCTTCACCGTCCACCGCGTGATGCACTTCCGCTTCGACCGCGAGGACCTGCGCATGCACCGGGCCGAGCTGCTGACCGGCACGGTGGAGGCCGGACCGCAGGCGTGCGACCTCGGCTCCACCGGCATCCTGAAGCCGCTCCTGGCCGGAGCACGGGCCCCGGAGGCGGGCGGGCCGGCGGTCACCGACCCGTACGCCACGACCAGGCCCGCGGCCCCGTCCCTGTGCGGTGCGCTGGCGCCGAGCGCTCAGCCCTCGCTCTGACCGTCCCCGGTCCCGCTGCTCCCGGTCCCGCCGTCCGCGGCCCCGCTCCCCGGCTCACCGTCGGTCTCCTTGGAGCTCTGACCACTGCCCTGGCCGCCGCCGAAGCGGTTGCGCAGTCGCCCGCCCAGGTCGCCCGCGAGGTCACCGGCGCCACCGGCTATGTCCCCGACGAGCTTGATCAGCGGATCCTTGCTGGTCCGCACCGTCTCGGCGTAGTGCCCCGCCGACTCGCGGAAGGCGTCCGTGACCGAGGTGTCCTTGTCCTCGGAGCGCCGGGGGTAGTGCCCGTCCATGATCCGCTGGTGGTCGCGGCTCTCCGACCACTTCTTCAGCTCGGCGGCGCGCACGGTGGTGAAGGGGTGCGAGCGGGGCAGCACGTTGAGGATCTTCAGGACCGAGTCCCGCAGGTCGCCGGCCTTCTCGTACTCGTCGGCCTGGGCGAGGAACGCGTCCACGTTCATCTCGTGGAGGTGGTTGCCGCCGGCGATCTTCATCAGACCGCGCATCGAGGCCTGCACGTCCTGCCCGACGAGGAGTCCGGCCCGGTCGGCGGAGAGCTCCGACTTCCGGAACCACTCGCGCAACGCCGTCACGATGGCCGTGATCGCCACGGTCCCCAGCGGCACCCAGGCGATCTTCAGCGCGAGGTTGGTGAGGAAAAGGAGGATCGTGCGGTACACGGAGTGGCCGGAGAGCGCGTGCCCCACCTCGTGGCCGATGACCGCCCGCATCTCCTCCTCGTCGAGCAGCTCCACCAGGCCCGTGGTGACCACGATGATCGGCTCGTCCATGCCGATGCACATCGCGTTGGGCTTGGGGTCCTGCGTGACGTACATCGACGGGACCTTCTCCAGGTCCAGGATGTAACAGGCGTCCCTCAGCATGTCGTTGAGCTGGCTGAACTGCGCGTCGCTCACCCGGACGGAGTCGGAGAGGAAGAGCAGTCTCAGGCTGCGCTCGGGGAGGAGTCCGCTGAGTGCCTTGAAAGCGGTGTCGAAGCCGCTGAGTTTCCGCAGCGCCACCAGCGCCGAGCGGTCGGCCGGATGTTCATAGGCCCGCGAGGAGATGCCGGGAAACCGCTTTCGCTGCCTGCTCGGCACGTTCCCCTGGTGGTTCTCGGTCATGGATGCCCCCTGTTCGTACGAGTCGGTGCTCGTCCCCCTGACGGAACCCAGCCTAGGCGTTGGCACCATGGCGTGCCGGAGCCTGTGGATAACCGACGCCGGCACCGACACCAACACCGACGACGACGCGAACGCCTGAGTCGGCGTGAGAGTGCCCGGACGGCCCGCATACGATGTGCGCGAAGTCTCCGCTCCCATTCCCGATCGATAGGTCCAGCTGACGATGAGCCTCCACAGCACCGCCGCCAACCTGGTCACGCTCGCCGAGGGCGCTGCCGAGCACGGTGGCAACCACGACAGCCTCAGCCCCTACCTCACCGGCCTCGGCGCCCTCGGTGCGCTGCTCCTGCTGCTGTGGATCACCACGCGCTTCAACCGCGACCGCTGATCCGAGGACCGCTGATCCGGCGTCCGCCGCGGTGCCAGTAGGCTCTGCACGCATGGGAGAGCAGGAAGTGTCTACCGGCGGCCGCGGCAAACGCCGACTCGGCGTGATGGGCGGAACGTTCGACCCGATCCACCACGGTCACCTGGTGGCCGCCAGCGAGGTGGCCGCCCTGTTCCACCTCGACGAGGTGGTGTTCGTGCCGACCGGGCAGCCGTGGCAGAAGGGGCACAAGACCGTGTCGCCGGCGGAGGACCGCTATCTGATGACGGTCATCGCCACCGCGTCCAACCCGCAGTTCTCGGTCAGCCGGATCGACATCGACCGGCCCGGCGCGACCTACACCATCGACACCCTGAGGGACCTGCGCTCTCTCAACAGTGACTCGGACCTCTTCTTCATCACCGGGGCCGACGCGCTGTCGCAGATCCTCACCTGGCGCGACGCCGAGGAGCTCTTCTCGCTCGCGCACTTCATCGGCGTCACCCGGCCGGGCCACGACCTCACCGACGACGGACTGCCCAAGGGCGGGGTCTCGCTGGTCGAGGTTCCCGCGCTCGCCATCTCGTCCACCGACTGCCGGGCGCGGGTCGCGCAGGGCGATCCCGTCTGGTATCTCGTCCCGGACGGTGTGGTGCGCTACATCGACAAGCGCCAGTTGTACCGCGGCGAGTGAGCTTCGGGGAGGGCCACCGGTGAACGATCAGCAGAATCCGTACGATCCGTACTATCCGCAGCCGCAGATCATCGGCTACGACGCGTACGGACAGCCGGTGTACCAGCAGCCGCAGCCACCGCAGCAGTCCGGTCAGCAGCATTACGAGCAGTCCGGTCAGCAGCACTACGACCCGTACGGCGGTCAGCAGCCGCCGCAGCAGCAGGCGTACGGCTACGACCCCTACGTCCAGCAGCAGCCCGCCCAGCCCGT
Organism: Streptomyces sp. NPDC058650; assembly: GCF_042717315.1. Classification (NCBI taxonomy): domain Bacteria; kingdom Bacillati; phylum Actinomycetota; class Actinomycetes; order Kitasatosporales; family Streptomycetaceae; genus Streptomyces; species Streptomyces sp. NPDC058650. Next base: position 58,641 of record NZ_JBHXRL010000008.1, on the reverse strand, counting down.
CCAGCCCGTCCAGCAGCCGCAGTACGACCCGTACGGGCAGCAGGGCTACGCCTACCCCTCGTACGACACGGACACCGGGCAGCAGTGGGCCGCGCAGGCCGAGCCCGCCCCCGTACAGGCCACGCAGGCGATGCCGACCACGCAGGCGGTGCAGGCCGCTCCCGTCGCGGCCCCGGCCGGCGTCCCCGGACAGCGCCCCGCGTCCGAGCGTCCCGGCCCGGCGCGGCAGGGCGACGACGACGGCGACCGGGAGTACCGGACCGAGCAGTTCTCGTTCATCGAGGAGCCCGACGAGGACTCCGAGGACGTCATCGACTGGCTGAAGTTCACCGAAAGCCGCTCGGAGCGGCGCGAGGAGGCCAGGAGGCGCGGCCGTAACCGGGTCGTCGCGCTCGTGGTCGTCCTCGCGCTCGCCGCCGTGGGTGGTGTCGGCTACCTCTGGTCCGCGGGGATGCTCCCCGGCACCTCCGCCCCGGAGCAGCAGCAGAACACCGCGACCGGCCCGCAGAAGCGCGACACGATCGTCGTCCACCTCCACGACACGAGGGGCGGCGGGACCTCCACAGCCCTGCTCGTGGACAACACCACCACCAAGCAGGGCACCACCGTCCTGCTCCCCAACAACCTCGCCGTCGCCGACGGAGAGGGTTCCGCGACCACCCTCGGCAAGTCGGTCGAGGAGGACGGCTCGGGCGGCACCCGCGAGGCGATCGGCAACCTCCTCGGTGCGAAGATCACCGGCACCTGGCGGCTGGACACCCCGTTCCTGGAGAACCTCGTCGAGCTGGTCAGCAGCATCGAGGTCGACACGGACACGGCCGTGCCCGACACGAGGAAGGGCGCGGGGCCGCTCGTCCAGAAGGGCGAGAGGCAGACCCTGAACGGCCGCGCGGCCGTCGCCTACGCGACCTACCGGGCCCCCGGCGAGGCCGAGGCCAAGCAGCTCCAGCGCTTCGGCCAGGTCATGTACGGGGTGCTGCGGAAGATCTCCGACGACCCCGAGGCCGCCACGGTCACCGTCGAGTCCCTGGTCCAGATCCTCGACCCGTCGCTCCCCGAGAAGGACCTCGGCGCCTCCCTGGCCAAGCTCGCCGAGCACGCCAAGATCGGCGCTCACAAGACTGCCCTGCTGCCGGTCGCGCAGGACGGCACGCTGACCGAGGGCGCGAGCGACAGCGTGGTGAAGGACATCCTCGGCGGCAAGGTCTCAGCCCCCGACGCCGGCGATGTGCCGCGGGTCTCCCTGCGGGACGGATCCGGCAAGGACGCGACCGAGGCGGTCCGCGTCGTCCTGATCAACGGCGGCTACGCCTTCATCGGCGGCTCCGAGACGGACACCCAGGAGAAGTCGCAGGTCATCTATGGTGACGAGGCCCAGAAGGCGACGGCGGCCGAGGTGGCCAAGACGCTGGGTCTCCCGGCCGGCTCGGTCGAGAAGGGCAAGCCCTCGGGAACGGCCGCGGTGACCGTCGTCCTGGGCCAGGACTACAAGGTCCCGGAGGCCCGATAACGGCCCCCGGTAAACGTTGGCGGCGTCGTCGGCGGTCCGTGAGACCCTGGAGGGGTACTGGACCGCCGACGAAAGCCTGCTTGTGACCGCTACGGATCGCTCCATCGAGCTCGTCAACGCCGCCGCTCTGGCGGCTGCCGACCGGCTCGCTCACGACATCATCGCGTACGACGTCAGCGACGTGCTGTCGATCACCGACGCCTTCCTGCTCGCCTCCGCCCCCAACGACCGCCAGGTCAAGTCGATCGTCGACGAGATCGAGGAGCGGCTCAACAAGGACCTCGGCGCCAAGCCGGTGCGCCGCGAGGGCGACCGCGACGCCCGCTGGATCCTCCTGGACTACGTCGACATCGTCGTCCACGTCCAGCACAGCGAGGAGCGTGTCTTCTACGCCCTCGAGCGTCTGTGGAAGGACTGCCCCGAGCTCCCGCTGCCCGAGGAAGCCCTGAAGACCCGCGGCAAGGCGGCCGAGCACGCCGCCCTGACCGGTGCCGACATCGACGCCGGCTCCGGCCTGCCCGAGGGAGCGGACGGTGAGCTGAGCTGAGCATCACCAAGGGCGGCAGCGGTCGCCGTATCGTGCTCTGGCGCCATGGCCAGACCTCCTGGAACCTGGAGCGCCGGTTCCAGGGGTCGACGGACATCGAGCTGACGGAGGCCGGTGTCGCCCAGGCGCGCCGGGCCGCCCGGCTGCTCGCCGCGCTGAAGCCGGACGCCGTCGTGGCCTCCGACCTGAAGCGGGCGGCGGCCACCGCCGCCGAGCTCGCCGCGCTCACCGGCCACACCGTCGCACACGACTCCGCGCTGCGCGAGACGTACGCGGGGGCGTGGCAGGGGCTGACCCACGACGAGATCGTCGCCCGGTACGGCGAGCAGTACGCCGCCTGGAAGCGCGGCGAGCCCGTGCGCCGGGGCGGCGGCGAGCTGGAGTCCGAGGTGGCCGACCGGGCCGCTCCGGTGGTCCTGGAACACGCCGAGAAGCTCCCCGAGGACGGCACGCTCGTCGTCGTGAGCCACGGCGGCACGATCCGTACCACCATCGGCCGGCTTCTCGGCCTGGAGGCCCAGCACTGGGAGAGCCTGGGCGGGCTCTCCAACTGCTGCTGGTCCGTCCTCGGAGAGGGCGCCCGTGGCTGGCGCCTGATGGAGCACAACGCGGGCACACTGCCCGAGCCGGTCCTCGGCGACGACGACTGAGGCACGTGAGCGGCCTGCCGGACCCGGATTTCACTTTCCGGCAGGTCACAGGCTAAAGTTCTTCTTGTTCGCAGCGCAGAGCGCGAAGAACACGAGGGGCTATAGCTCAGTTGGTAGAGCGCCTGCATGGCATGCAGGAGGTCAGGAGTTCAATTCTCCTTAGCTCCACAGTCACCGAATCCCGTCCCCAACAGGGGGCGGGATTCGTCGTTTCCGCCCAGCCTTCCGATCGCGCGGCGGCTCTCCTCGTCGTTGGGCGTGTACGTCACGATCCGGCACTCCGGCATCCCGTTGACGGAGAGGGAGACCGAGGTCATCCGCATCTCGCCGACCGCCTCGTGACGGAAGGTCTTCACCCGGGTCCCCGGCGGGACGACGTCGCCGCTCCGCCAGAGCCGCGCGAAGAGCGGGCTGGCCTCCGCCAGGCGCCGGACGAACGCCTCCCAGGACGGCTCGCCCACGTGCCGTCCGTAGGCACCCCGCAGCTGGGCCACCATCAGCGGCAGCTCCTGCTCCCGGTCGACCAGGGGGCACGTCGGCTCCGACGCGGTGAACAACGCCCACAGCACGTTGCGTAAACCGAACGGGCCGGTGTCCATCCCGCTTCCCTCCCACAGGAAGAGCCGCTCGTAGGTGGTGTTGGTCGCCAGCACGTCGTACCGCGCGTTGTAGAGCACCGCCGGGTGCGGGTCCAGAGCGTCGAGGATGCCCTGGATCTCGGGGCTGACGACCTCGACGTCGGGGGTGGTGCGCTCGGGCGCGTACGGCACCTCGGCGAGGTGGTAGAGGTGCTCGCGCTCGGGCCGGTCGAGGCGGAGCGTACGGGCGACGGCGTCGAGCACCTGCGCCGAGGCGTTGATCGGGCGGCCCTGCTCCAGCCACGTGTACCAGGTCACGCCGACACCGGAGAGCTGGGCGACCTCCTCGCGGCGCAGCCCCGGTGTGCGGCGGCGGAAGCCCGGCGGCATGCCCACGTCCTCCGGGGTCACCCGGGCCCTGCGGCTGCGCAGGAACGCGGCCAGCTCAGGCCGTCGGCGCGGCTGGATCGGTACAGCTGCCAAAGTCGTCACACCCCCATGGTCGAGTCCCCGTGCCGCCGCTGCCAGGTGGTGTCAGTACCGGTATCGGCGGGCTCTCGTTACCCGTATCAGACCGAGGGCAGGCTCCTCGCATGCCCTCGACCACAACACGTCCCGTACCCAGTAAAGACGGTGGCACCGACAATCGCCCCGGGCCGCTGCTCGGCGTGGTGCTGGCCGCCCAGTTCATGGCGCTCCTCGACGTCTTCATCGTCAACGTCGCCGCCCCCACCATCCGCGCCGAACTCTCCGCGTCCGGAGCCGGACTTCAGCTCGTCGTCGCCGGATACACCATCACCTACGCGGTGCTGCTCATCACCGGCGCCCGTCTCGGCGACCTGCTCGGCCACCGCCGGATGTACCTCGGCGGCCTCGCCCTCTTCACCGCGGCCTCGCTGGCCTGCGGACTCGCCGCCGGAACCGGCCAGTTGATCGCCTTCCGGCTGGTCCAGGGTGCCGGCTCCGCCCTGATGATCCCGCAGGTGCTCAGCCTCATCCAGCGGAACTTCACCGGCGAGAACCGGGTCAGGGCGCTCGGCGGGTACTCCGCGGTCCTGGCCACCGGCGCCGCCGCCGGCCAGGTCGTCGGTGGCGTCCTCGTCAGCGCCGACCTGTTCGGAGCGGGCTGGCGGCCGGTCTTCCTGGTCAATGTGCCGATCGGGATCGCCCTGCTCGTGCTCGGCGCCCGGACCCTCCCGCGCGACGCCCCCACCGGACCCGAGCGGGCCCGCGGCCTCGACCTGCCGGGACTGCTGCTCCTCGCGGCCGCCGTGTCCCTGCTGACCGTCCCCCTGGTCCTCGGGGAGGAGCAGGACTGGCCACTGTGGTCGTGGGCCTCGCTCGGCGGCTCCCTGGTGCTCCTCGCCGTGTTCGGCGCGTACGAGTCGGGGCTCGCCCGGCGTGGTGGCGCGCCCCTCATCGCCCCGCGCGTCCTGCGCGTTCCCGGCATGGGGCGGGCGGTCCTCCGGATCGCCGTGGCGATGGGTGTCAACGCCGGGTTCCTGTTCACCCTCACCCTGCACATGCAGGGTGGGCTCGGACACAGCGCCCTGCGCGCCGGACTCACCTTCGGTCCCGCCGCCGTCGCTTTCGGCGTCGTCGGGCTGACCTGGCGGCGCTGGCCGGCCCGGACGCAACGCGCGCTGATCCCGGGCGGATTCCTGCTCGCGGGGGCCGCCGTACTCGCCCTCGGTCTGTCCCTCGCGGACGGCGGCACGGGCGGCTGGGGGCTCTACCCGGCCCTGTGCGGAGTGGGCGTGGGCATCGCTCTGGCCTTCAGCCCCGCCCTGACCGGCGCGCTGGCCACCGTACGGCCCGAGGACGCGGCCGATGCCAGCGGACTGCTCGCCACCGTCACCCAGCTCGGCCAGCTCATCGGAGTCGCCGTCTTCGGCACCCTCTTCCTGGGGCGACTGACGACTGCCGGGGCGCAGGGGTCCGCCGACGCGCTGTGGGCGACCACCCTCGCCCTGGCCGCCGCGGCGGTCGTGGGCGCCGTGGCCGGGCTGCCCCGGCGAGCGCGCCGACCCCCTTGCGGGGCCATGGCAGAATCGGACGGCCGGAGGGGGACCAGGATCCGGACGGGAGGGTGACCCAAGTGCTCGGCGACAACGGCAGGGTGTCCTATGGGTGCACGGCCTGCGGCCACAGCTGGAGCTGACTGATGGGTGCACACAGGCGGAAATGCGACTGGTGCGGCAGCGGTACGCCCATCGTGCGCGACATGGACCCCGTCAATCCCGAGTTCCAGTACTGGTGCGAGGAGTGCGCCCGGGCGCTGATCATAAAAGGCGACCCCATCGAGACGTACCGCGAGCTGGAGGGGGAGCCGATCTACGGCCGGCTCCTCGACGAGCACTGCACCCTCAAGCGGTTCTACTCCTTCGCGAGAGCCTGACGCCGCTCCGCCAGCGCGTACCCCACGAGCAGGGCCGTCGCCGTCAGCGGATAGACGGCTGACAGCAGCATCTGGCCCGCGTTCTGGTCCAGTTCGGGACGCCCCGGGTCGTGCGGCACCCACCACAGCGCGAACGACGTGAAGGCCACCGCCACCACACCGGTCACCGGCCACGCGCGCGTGGCGCGGTCCGCGAGCAGGATCAACAGAGGCACGCACCACACCCAGTGGTGGGACCAGGAGATCGGGCTGATCATCAGCGCCGTGAACGCGCAGATGATCACGGCCACGGCCTTGTCGCCGCGGACGGCGGCCCGTACCGCGAGGACCATCGCCGCACCGCCCATGACGGCGGCGGCCAGCACCCACCAGATGCCCGGGGAGTCCGTGTGCATCAGCCGCGCCAGGACGCCGCTGATGGACTGGTTGGCGGTCTCCTCGGCGAAGCCGACCCGGCCGGTCGCGAAGAGCGTCTCCGTCCAGAACTTCTTCGAGTCCGCCGGCAGGGCCAGCGCCACGGCCAGCGTCGTCACCAGGAACACCCCGGTCGCCGTCCCGCCCGTGCGCAGCCACTGGTTCCAGCAGCGGTCCCGGCGCCACAACAGCAGACCGGCGGCCAGCAGCAGGACCACGAAGAGCCCCGGTGTGAGCTTCACCGCTATCGCGAGACCGATACCCAGTCCGGCCCAGCGGCTGCCCTCGCGGCGCGTGAGGTCCCAGAGGACCGCCACCGCTATGAGCAGGTTGATCTGGCCGTACCGCAGAGTCGTCCACACCGGCTCGCACCAGACCACGGCCGCGGCGACCCACAGCGTCGTACGCCACAGGTCCGTCCGGGACAGTGCCGGGCGGACCAGCTGGAGCGACAGCTGGACCAGGGCGATCACCAGGAGCAGGTTCCCCGCGGTCGCGAGCGTCCGCATCACGGGGACGCTCACCAAGGTCAGCGGGACGAACAACAGGGCCGCGAACGGCGGATAGGTCATGGCGAGGTCCGCCGAGGTGGCGCGCATCGCGTAGAGGTCTCCGCCGGCCCGTACCGTCTCGCCCTCGGCCCGGTAGACCATCACGTCGAGCATGTTCACGTGGGCGAGGCGTTGCGCCACCCAGAAGGACACGAAGGAGAGCAGGCAGACAGCCGCGGCGGTGGCCAGGGGCCACGGCCGGGCGCGGGTTTTGGAGAGCACGGAGACGGACACAGTCGGCGACCCTACCGGGCAGGTCGGAGGGGGTCGGAGAATCGATTTGGAGATCTGCCGGGGACCCGGTTAATGTTCTGTCTGTCGCCGCGAGGGAAACCGAAACGGAGACGGAAAACAGCAAGGGGCTATAGCTCAGTTGGTAGAGCGCCTGCATGGCATGCAGGAGGTCAGGAGTTCAATTCTCCTTAGCTCCACAGAAAAGAAGCGGGTCACCCGGATCGGGTGGCCCGCTTCTTCGTGTGTCCACGCGTGGAACGCCGGTGCGGTCCGCGCGGGCCCTGCGGTACCCTGGCGCCATGCGTGCCGTACGCCTCCTGCTTACCGAGCCGCGCTGATCAGTCCCGGCGCATGACCGTCGTCCCGTCGACCGTCATCCCGCCGGAGTCGGCGCGGCTTCCCCTCCTGTGCGAGGGGATTTTTCATTTAGCGGCAGTTCGTGGCAGTGGGCAGAGACGATCGATGGAGCTTCAAGGACCATGACCGAGATCAATACGACCGCCGAGACGGCGGCCCCGCATCGCTACACGGCAGCCATGGCCGCCGACATCGAGGCACGCTGGCAGGACTTCTGGGACGCCGAGGGCACGTACGAGGCGCCGAACCCCTCCGGTGACCTGGCGGGCGACCCCGAGATCGCCGCCCGGCCCAAGAAGTTCATCATGGACATGTTCCCGTACCCCTCGGGTGCGGGCCTGCACGTCGGCCACCCGCTCGGCTACATCGCCACGGACGTCTACGCCCGCCACGCGCGCATGACCGGTCACAACGTGCTGCACACCCTGGGCTTCGACGCCTTCGGCCTGCCGGCCGAGCAGTACGCCGTGCAGACGGGCACGCACCCGCGCGTGTCCACCGAGGCCAACATGGAGAACATGAAGGTCCAGCTGCGTCGGCTGGGCCTGGGCCACGACAAGCGCCGGTCGTTCGCCACGATCGACCCGGAGTACTACAAGTGGACCCAGTGGATCTTCCTGCAGATCTTCAACTCCTGGTACGACGACGAGGCCGGTAAGGCCCGTCCGATCGCCGAGCTGATCGCGCAGTTCGAGAACGGCACGCGTCAGATCCCCGGCACGCGCGCGTGGAGCGAGCTGACCGCCGCCGAGCGCTCCGACGTCCTGAGCGAGTACCGCCTGGCGTACGCCTCCGACGCGCCCGTCAACTGGTGCCCCGGCCTGGGCACGGTCCTGGCCAACGAGGAGGTCACCGCCGACGGTCGTTCCGAGCGCGGCAACTTCCCCGTCTTCAAGTCCAAGCTGCGCCAGTGGAACATGCGGATCACCGCCTACGCGGACCGCCTGCTGGACGACCTGGACGCGCTGGACTGGCCCGAGGCCATCAAGCTGCAGCAGCGGAACTGGATCGGCCGCTCCGAGGGCGCCCGCGTCGACTTCCAGGTCGGCGACACCGGCGCGATCACCGTCTTCACCACCCGCCAGGACACCCTGTTCGGCGCCACCTACATGGTCCTGGCTCCGGAGCACCCCCTGGTCGACGGCCCCGCGACGATCGTCCCGGCCGTCTGGCCCGAGGGCACCCACGACGTGTGGACCGGCGGGCACGCCACCCCGTCCGAGGCCGTCGACGCCTACCGCAAGCAGGCCGCCTCCAAGTCCGACGTCGAGCGGCAGGCCGAGGCCAAGGACAAGACCGGCGTCTTCACCGGCGCGTACGCGACCAACCCGGTCAGCGGCGAGCAGGTCCCGGTCTTCATCGCCGACTACGTCCTGATGGGCTACGGCACCGGCGCCATCATGGCCGTCCCGGCGCACGACGCCCGAGACTTCGCCTTCGCGCGCGCCTTCGAGCTGCCGATGCGCTGTGTCGTCGAGCCGTCGGACGACCGCGGCACGGACCCGTCGGTCTGGGACGACGCCTTCGCCTCGTACGAGGCGAAGCTGGTCAACTCGGCCAACGACGAGATCTCGCTGGACGGACTGGGCGTCGTCGACGCCAAGGCGAAGATCACCTCCTGGCTGGCCGACCGCGGTATCGGCGAGGGCACCGTCAACTTCCGGCTGCGCGACTGGCTGTTCAGCCGCCAGCGGTACTGGGGCGAGCCCTTCCCGATCGTCTACGACGAGGACGGCGTCGCCCACTCGCTGCCCGAGTCGATGCTGCCGCTGGAGCTGCCGGAGGTCGAGGACTACTCGCCGCGCACCTTCGACCCGGACGACGCGGACACCCAGCCGGAGACCCCGCTGTCCCGCAACGAGGACTGGGTCAACGTCACCCTGGACCTGGGCGACGGAGCGGGTCCGCGGAGCTACCGCCGCGAGACCAACACCATGCCCAACTGGGCCGGCTCCTGCTGGTACGAGCTGCGCTACCTGGACCCGCGCAACTCCGAGAAGCTGGTCGACCCGGCCGTCGAGCAGTACTGGATGGGCCCGCGCGAGGGCATGCCGACCGGTGGCGTCGACCTGTACGTCGGCGGCGCCGAGCACGCCGTGCTGCACCTGCTGTACGCGCGCTTCTGGTCCAAGATGCTGTTCGACCTGGGCCACATCTCCTCGGCCGAGCCGTTCCACAAGCTGTACAACCAGGGCATGATCCAGGCCTTCGTCTACCGGGACGCCCGCGGGATCGCCGTGCCGGCCGCCGAGGTCGAGGAGCGGGACGGCGCCTTCTGGTACGAGGGCGAGAAGGTCAGCCGCGTCCTGGGCAAGATGGGCAAGTCCCTGAAGAACGCGGTGACGCCGGACGAGATCTGCTCCGAGTACGGCGCCGACACCCTGCGCCTGTACGAGATGGCGATGGGCCCGCTGGACGTCTCGCGTCCCTGGGACACGCGCGCCGTGGTCGGCCAGTACCGGCTGCTGCAGCGGCTGTGGCGCAACGTCGTCGACGAGTCGACCGGTGAGGTCACCGTCGTCGACACCGCGGCCGACGAGGACACGCTGCGTGCCCTGCACAAGGCGATCGACGGCGTCGCGCAGGACATGGCGGCGATGCGCTTCAACACGGCCATCGCCAAGGTCACCGAGCTGAACAACCACCTGACGAAGACCGGTGGCGCGGTGTCCCGGCAGGTCGCCGAGCAGCTGGTGCTGCTGGTCGCCCCGCTGGCCCCGCACATCGCCGAGGAGCTGTGGCGCAAGCTGGGCCACACCGACTCGGTCGTCCACCAGGGCTTCCCGGTCGCCGACCCGGCGTACGTCGTCGACGAGGCCGTGACCTGCGTCGTGCAGATCAAGGGCAAGGTCAAGGCCCGCCTGGAGGTCTCCCCGTCGATCACGGACGCGGAGCTGGAGGCGCTGGCGCTGGCCGACCCGCACGTGGTCGGGGCACTGGGCGGCGCGGAGATCCGCAAGGTGATCGTGCGCGCGCCGAAGCTGGTCAACATCGTCGCCGGCTGACGGCTGACGGCTGACGGAGGTATGGGGGGTTTCCCCTACGGGCAGGTTAGGGGTTCCGAAGGAACCACTGGCCTGCCCGTTCCGTTTACGGTGGAGGAACCACAGTCGTGGGGACTCGACGGATGCCGGAGGGGCGGACATGGAAGCCGCGATTATCACGATCATGGCGCTGCTCTTCTTCGCCTTCGTGGCGCTCGGGGTCTACGCCACCGTGAAGGTGGCCAAGGCGGCCAAGCGCGGGGTGGACCGCACCCTGGACCAGGCCAGGCGCACGGTGGAGGACACCACGCTGCGGGCCAAGAGCTTCGGCACGGCCGGGGCCGCGAGCGAGCTGGCCCGGCTGCGGCTCTCGCTGCGCACCTCGATGAGGACCACGCAGGAGGCGTTGCAGGCGGGCGTCGGCGAGGACGCCTCGCTGAAGGAGTCGCTCGACCTCTTCCACCGGCTCAGCGCGCACGGGATCGAACTGGACGAGGACCTCAAGCGCATGGAGCGGGAGCCGGACAAGGCGTGGGTGGCCGGACAGCTTTCCGAGCTCACGCGGCGGACGGAGCAGATCACGGGGTCGGCCGACGCGCTGCGCCGGGCCGCCCGGGACCGGGCGCTGAAGTTCGCCGAGGACGATCTGTCGTCGCTGAGCGCCCAGATCGACGTCGAGGCGGGCGCCCTGCGCCACTGGGACGGTCCGGGGACGGCGCCGGAGGCGGGTGCCGCGGAGGCGTGGGGGAGCCCCGCCGGGACGGCGGGTCCGCAGGCCGGAGACGAGCCGCCCGCGATCACGGCGCGTGATCCCCGGCGCACGGCCTACCCGTGGGAGAAGTCGGCTCGCCCGGAGACCACCACCTGACCTGATCCGGCTTGACCGGGCCCTGGCCTGAGTCGGACCGGCCGGAGTCGCACCGGCCTGAGTCGGCCTGAGTCGGCGGCGTGGTGCTTCGCGGTGTCGGGAGGGATGTGGGGGACGTGCGGGACTTGGGGGACGTCCGGCGGGGGGCCGGGCTGCCGCGCCGTGGCTTCGGCGGGTAACCTCCCGCTCATGTCCCGGCATGTCGCGATCGTCACCGATTCCACGGCCTACCTGCCACCCCGGACGAGGGAGCGGCACGCCATCACGACGGTTCCGCTGACCGTCGTCATCGGCGACCGTGCGCTGAAGGAGGGCACCGAGATCTCGGCCCGGTCCCTCGCCGAGGCCCTCCAGAAGCGGCGGCCCGTCACCACCTCGCGACCGAGCCCCGAGATCTTCGCCGCGGCGTACCGCGAGGCGGCGGAGGCTGGGGCGCGGGGAGTCGTCTCGCTCCATCTGTCCGCCGAGGTCTCCGGGACGTACGACGCCGCTGTGCTCGCGGCGAAGGACGCCCCCGTGCCGGTGCGCGTGGTGGACACCCGCATGGTCGGCATGGCGCTGGGCTTCTGTGTTCTGGCCGCGGCGGAGGTCGCGGAGGCGGACGGCTCTCTCGACGAGGTGGTCGCGGCGGCGGAGAAGCGCGTCGCGGGGACCTCCGCCTACTTCTACGTCGACACGCTCGACTATCTGCGCCGTGGCGGGCGCATCGGTGCCGCGCAGGCGCTGCTCGGCTCCGCGCTCGCGGTGAAGCCGCTCCTGGAGCTCGACGGCGGGCGGATCGAACTCCGGGAGAAGGTGCGGACGGCCTCGAAGGCCATCGCGCGCCTGGAAGAGATCGCCGTGGAGCGGGCCGGTTCCGGTGCCGTCGACATCGCCGTGCACCATCTCTCCGCACCGGAACGCGCCGCCGTGCTGGCAGACCGGCTCAGGGAGCGGATCCCGGGCATCGAGGAATTCCACGTCAGCGAAGTGGGGGCGGTCATCGGCGCGCACACGGGCCCGGGGCTTCTCGCGGTCGTCGTCTCGCCGCGCTGAACGCCACCCCCCCCCGTACGAGTGACGGAGATATCCACAACCGGAGTCTTTTCCACGGGACTTGGGTGAGCCCCGCACGGGGCGGTCGTGGTCTCTACCGTCACGAGCATGGCACTTCGTACACGTATCGCATCGATCACCACCGGAGTCGCGGACAGGCCGGGGGCTCCGACGAGCGGGCCCGGGAGGGCGGCGGGTTCGGACGGGCGCAGCCGTCCCGGAGGACGCGGCGCGCCTCCTGGGCGGGCTCGGAGGCGCGCCAGGGTGCGCCCGGTCTCGGAGGTGCCCGGAGCCGTCGTGCGGCGGCGGGGGGAGGCCCTCTTCCCGCCGACGGCACAGCCGTCGCCGTCGCAGCCGGCTGTGGGGCGGTCTGAGACGCCGGAGGCGCCGGAGCGTGGTTCTCCGGTACGGGCTCGGGAGCGGCTGGCGGCGGTGTTACGGGAGCGGACTCCGCTGTGGGTGCAGACGCGGTGCGGGCTCGAACCGAGGACGCTGGCCGCGCTGACCGTGATTCTGCTCGTGGCCGCGGGCCTCGCCGGCGGGTACTTCTGGACGGGGCGGCCGGAGCCGGTAAGGGCCCCCGAGATCGTCCGTGCCGCCCCCGCGGCGGCCACGCCCGCCGCATCCGTGGCACGGGCCGGGCCGGGGAGCGAGCAGGGTCCCGGGCTCGGGGCGGCGGCTGGGGCGAAGGTGGTCGTCGACGTCGGCGGCAAGGTGCGCAGGCCCGGAGTGCTGACCCTGCCCGCGGGCTCGCGGGTGGCGGACGCGCTGCGGGCCGCGGGCGGGGCGGAACCCGGGGCCGATCTCACCGGGATCAACCGGGCCCGCGTCCTCATGGACGGCGAGCAGGTCCTGGTCGGGCTGCCGGGGCTGCCGGTCGGCGGTTCCGGTCCCGGTTCCGGGGCCGGTGGGCCGGGGCCGCCGCTGAGTCTCAACGCGGCCACCGTGGAACAGCTCGACACCCTGCCCGGCGTCGGTCCTGTCCTCGCGCGGCACATCGTCGACCATCGCACGGAGCAGGGCGGCTTCCGGTCGGTGGCCGAGCTGCGGGAGGTCAACGGCATCGGGGAGCGCCGGTTCGCCGACCTCGAACCGCTGGTCCGGCCGTGAACCGGGCCGGGACGGAGGGGCCGGCCGATCTGCGGCTCGTTCCCCTAGCGCTGGCGGCCTGGGCTGCCGCGGCCTGCGCCGTGGGCGTCGCAGGGTGGTGGACGGTGGCCGGTGTCACGCTCTGCCTGTTGGGTGCGGTCGCCCTGCTGGCTCCGGGCCTGGCTCGGAGGTTCGGCGGTGCGGGGGCTTCCCGGGGCGCCTCAGGAGGGGAACCGGACGTGCCGGGGGCCTCTCCGGTGTCGCCGGGGTGGCGGTTGCGGGCGACCGCGTGCGCGGGGGTCCTGCTCTGTGCCGCGGCCGGGGCGACCTCGGCAGGGCTGCACGCGGCGGATCTGCGGCGCGGTCCCGTACCTGCCCTGGCGCGGGAGTACGTCCGGGCGCAGATGGAGGTCACCGTGACCTCCGATCCGCGGCTCACCCGGCCGCGGGTGCGGGGCAACGCGATGGCGCCGGTCTCGGTCGTCCTCGACGGAGAGGTGACCCGCGTCGAGCGGTCGGACGGTGCGGCGCACCGGACGCGTACGCCGGTGCTGCTGATCGTGCCGCCGGGGGAGGGCCGGGAGGAGTGGCTGCGGCTCCTTCCCTCGACCCGACTGCGGGTCGGAGCGCGGCTGTCGCCGCCGCTGCGCTCCGGCGAGCCGTTCGCCGCGGTGCTCAAGGTCGACGGGGAGGGTCCGCCGCGGATCGTCGGTCCGCCGAGCGGTCCGCAGCGCACGGCGGGCGAGCTGCGCGCCGGGCTGCGGAGAGCGACCGAGGGGCTCGCTCCGGACGCGCGGGCCCTGCTGCCCGGGCTGGTCGTCGGGGACACCTCCAGGATCGGCCCCGAGCTGAGGGAGGCCTTCGAGGCCACCGACCTCACCCATCTCCTCGCGGTCTCCGGCAGCAATCTCTCCGTCGTCCTGCTCCTGCTCGTCGGGCGTCCCGGGCGGGCGCACCAGGTGGAGCGGGGCGGGCTCGCTCCCAGGCTCGGTCTCTCGCTGCGGGCGACCGCGTTGGCCGGGGGAGCGCTGACGCTGGCCTTCGTGGTCGTCTGCCGACCCGATCCGAGCGTGCTCCGCGCGGCGGCCTGCGGACTCGTCGTCCTCCTGGCGATCGGCACCGGGCGCCGGAGATCGCTGATCCCCGCGCTGGCCACCGCCGTCCTGCTCCTGGTGCTCTACGACCCGTGGCTGGCGCGGAGTTACGGGTTCCTGCTCTCGGTCCTGGCCACCGGGGCCCTGCTGACGGTCGCTCCGCGGTGGAGCGAGGCGCTGCGGCGGCGCCGGGTGCCGGGGCGGCTCGCGGAGGCGCTGGCGGCGGCCCTCGCGGCGCAGGCGGTGTGCGCGCCGGTCGTGGTGGTCTTCGCCGCCCGGGTGAGTCTGGTCGCGATTCCGGCGAATCTCTTCGCCGAACTGGCTGTCGCGCCCGCGACGGTGCTCGGCTTCGCCGCGCTGGCCCTGGCGCAGGTGTGGGAGCCGGCCGCGGCGGGGACGGCGTGGGTGGCGGGATGGCCGGCCGGGTGGATCGCGGGGGTGGCCCGCGCGGGCGGGGAGCTGCCGGGCGCCCAGCTGGCCTGGCCCGGTGGGTGGTGGGGCGGGCTGGCCCTCGCGCTGCTCACGGGTCTCGTGCTGCTCGGGGCGCGCAGACTGCCGTACCGGGGATGGATCGCCGCGCTCGTCGCCGGGCTGCTTCTCCTCGTGGTCGTTCGGCCGGTGCCGCTGGCGCGGTGGGCCACCGGGTGGCCGCCGCCGGGCTGGGTGTTCGCGATGTGCCAGGTGGGGCAGGGGGACGCGACGGTGCTGGCGGCGGGCGGGGACGCCGCCGTCGTGGTGGACGCCGGCCCCGATCCCGTACCGGTGGACCGCTGTCTGCGGGAGCTCGGGGTGCGGCGGGTGCCGTTGCTGGTGCTCACGCATTTCCACGCCGACCACGTGGCAGGGCTGACGGGGGTGCTGCGGGGGCGGTCGGTGGGGGCGATCCAGACGACGGGGCTCGAAGAGCCGCCCGCCCAGGCCGCGTTCGTGCGGCGGACCGCAGCCGCCGCAGGGGTGCCGTTGATCCGCGCGGGGCCGGGGGAGCGGCGGAGGATCGGGGTCCTGGAGTGGCGGGTGCTGTGGCCGCCGGCGGGTTCCGGCGGATCGGCCGGTGGGGCGAACGACGCCAGTGTCACGCTCCTCGTCCGCGCTGCCGGTGGGCTGAGTCTGCTGCTCCTCGGTGACCTCGAACCACCGGCACAGCGCGCGCTTCTGAGGAGCAGTCCGGGGCTGGGCCCGGTGGACGTGCTCAAGGTCGCCCACCACGGGTCCGCGCACCAGGACCCGGGGCTGATGTGGGCGGCGCGGCCGCGCCTCGCGCTGGTGTCGACAGGGCGCGACAACCCGTATGGACATCCGTCGCCCCGGACCGTGGAGGCGTTGCGGGCCGGCGGGGCGCGGGTGCTGCGGACCGACGAGGACGGGGCGATCGCGGTGGTGGGTGCGGGGCGCGGGCTCGTGGCCGTACCGAGGGGCGGTGAGCCAGCGGAGTGAAGGGGGCGAGTCGATGTAAAGAAATCCTTGTAAAGGAATCTTTCTAAAGATACCTTTTCATCATGCCGGAGACCAGCGAACCGCGACCCGAGGGCGAGCAGCCCCGCAGTATCCGCCTCACCGACCCGCGCGCCCTGCGGGCCTACGCCCACCCCCTGCGGATGTCCCTGGTGGGACTGCTGCGCAGCAGCGGCCCCTTCACCGCCACCAAGGCCGCCGAGCTGACCGGCGAGTCCGTGGCCAGCTGCTCCTACCACCTGCGGATGCTCGCCAAGTACGGCCTCGTGGAGGAGGCGCCGGGGGGCCGGGGGCGGGAGAAGCCCTGGCGGGCCACCGCCCGGTACACGGAGCGGCCGGAGTACAGCGAGGACGCGACGGTCGCGGAGGCCGCCGACGCGCTGACGGTCGCCGTCGCCGAGCGCTACTTCGAGCGGGTCACCCGGGCCATGGAGCGCCGGCACACGCTGTCGAGGGAGTGGCGGGAGGCCGAGCAGTTCGGTGACTCCCTGCTCTTCCTCACCCCCGAGGAGCTGACCGACCTCGGAGAGCGGATCGACGGACTCCTCCGCCCCTTCGAGGGGCGCGAGTCCGACCCGTCCCTCAGGCCCGAGGGCGCCCGCGCCGTCGGCATCCTGCGGATCGCCTACCTGGATCAGGAAGTCCCCCACCGCCAAGAACACGAAGAGGAGTGAGCGAGATGGCCCTCGTGGAACGCATACCGGCACTGCTGCGCGAGCGGACCTTCCGTCGCTACTGGACCGGGCAGACCGTCTCGCTCGTCGGGGACCAGATCTCGCTCATCGCCATCCCGCTCGCCGCCGTCCTGATCCTCGGAGCCGACGCCGCCGAGATGGGCTGGCTCAAGACCGCCGAACTCCTCCCCGCCCTCCTGCTGAACCTGCCGCTCGGCGCCTGGGCGGACCGGCAGGCCCGTCGCAGACGCGTGATGATCCTGGCCGACCTCGGGCGGGCGGCACTGATGCTGACGCTCCCGGTGGCCTACGCGCTCGACGCGTTGACGCTCGGTCAGCTGTACGCGGTGGCCTTCGGGATCGGCGCGCTCACCGTGCTCTTCGAGGTCTGCAACGCCACGCTCCTCGTGGCACTCGTCCCCACCGAGCGGTACGTACAGGCGAACTCGCTGGTCAACGGAAGCCGCTCGATGTCCTGGCTCGCGGGACCCGGGATCGGAGGCGTCCTCGTACAAGTCCTCACCGCGCCCTTCGCCCTGGTCGCCGACGCCCTCACCTATGTGGTGTCGGCCGGCTACCTGGCCCGGGTCAAGGCGGTCGAACCTCCGCCGGCCGCCGTGGTCAAGGGTCACTTCACCGAGGGGATGCGCTGGGTGGTCCGGCACCGTTCGATGCGCGCGCTGTTCTCCGCGTCCGGCACGGTCCAGTTCTTCAACTACATGTTCCACACCCTCTTCGTGCTCTACGCCACCGCCGAACTCGGCATCGGCGCCGGACTGCTCGGCCTGATCCTCGGAGCCGGCGCGGTGGGCGGCCTCATCGGGGCCGCGTGCAGCGGAGCGGTCGTCCGGCGGATCGGCATCGGCGCCTCGCTCGTCACCGGCTTCCTCGGGTTCACGCTGCCCCTGCTCCTGATACCCCTGGCCGACGGGCCGCTTCCGCTGGTGGTGGCCGTGTTCTTCGCCGCGGAGTTCCTCTCCTGCGCCGGGGTGATGATCGTGGACATCGCCGCGGGATCGTTCCAAATGGCGGCGATCCCCGATGCGATACGGGCCCGGGTCATGGGCGCGTATCGCACGCTCAACCACGGCTTCCGTCCCCTCGGCGCACTCGCCGGAGGCCTGCTCGGCACCGCGATCGGGCTGCGCCCGACGCTGTGGATCGCCACCGGCGGAGCCGTCCTCGCCGTGCTCTGGCTGTTGCCCTCGCCGCTGGCGCGCATGCGTGAACTGCCCGCGAGGGAAGAGGAGTCGACCCCCGTCGGGGCGTCGTGACCATCGGGGAAGAGGGAGACTGCCCGCATGAGTGACGCAACGGATGCCCCCGTCCTGACGGCCCCCACCCCGGCTGCGCCCGCCCTCGCCGCGCCCGCCCTCCCGGACGCGGGTGCCTATCTGGCGCGGATCGGCGCGCGGCGGCCCGCGCGGGCCGACGCCGACGCCCTGCGCGAGTTGCATGTGCGGCACCTGCTGAGCGTGCCCTTCGAGAACCTCTCGATCCATCTTGGCGAGGACATCGTCCTGGACGAGAAGTCGCTGGTCGACAAGGTGGTCGGCGGCCACAGGGGCGGCTTCTGCTACGAGATCAACACCACGTTCGCGGTCCTGTTGCGAGGGCTCGGCTACCGGGTGTCGCTGCTCCAGGCGCGCGTCGTCGACGCGGAGGGGAAGCTCGGGATCCCGTACGACCACATGGCGCTCCTCGTGGAGACCGCCGACGGGGAGCGGTGGCTGGCCGACGTCGGCTTCGGCGACCACAGTCACTACCCGCTGGCCTTCGACGAGCGCGGGGACCAGGCGGACCCGGGCGGCCGTTTCCGCGTCCAGGAGGCCGCAGACGGCGATCTGGAGGTGCTGCGGGACGGGAAGCCGCAGTACCGGCTGGAGGTGCGGCCCCGCGAGCTCGCGGACTTCACGGCCGGGGCCTGGTACCACCGGACCTCACCCGACTCGCACTTCCCGCGGTCCCTCGTCTGTTCCCTGCTCACGGAGGAGGGCCGGATCACCCTCAGCGACCGGAAGCTGATCACCCGCGCCCACGGGGAGCGCGTCGAGCGGGTACTCGACGGGGACGAGGAGGTGCGGGGCGCGTACCGGGATCTGTTCGGCATCGTGCTCGACGAGCTGCCGGTCGTCGCGCAGCCGAATCCCTGAGGCGGAGTCGCTGGACGCATCGCTGGACGCATCGCTGAACGAATCGCTGAACGAATCGTTGGACGCGTCGCTGAAGGGGGTCGCCGAGAGAGGAGCCTCAATTCGGACCCCCGGTAACACTTTGCTCGTTTGCCTCGAACGCCTCATCAGTGATCGAATGCGGCTTCGTTGCATAGTGAACGAGTCATGCGGGGGTGCGTGAAGAATGTTCGATCGTCTCTTCGGGAAGCGGGCGGCGGGGGCCGCGCGGGGCGGCCCGCTCGCCGGTCTCGCGGTCCCGGCCTCGGCGGGCGTGCTGACCTGCCGGGTCATCGACCCCGTACACGAACCGGTCCGGCGGGCCGAGTTCGTCCTCAGCGACGCCGCCGGACGCAAGGTGCTGGGCGGGGAGACCGACCCGTACGGCACGGCGCTCGCGACCGTGCCGGCGGGCGAGTACCGGCTCGCGGTCACCGCCGAGGGCTACACGCCGTACCACGGCAGCGCCGTCATCACCGAGGGCGGACACACGGGCATCGGCGATGTCCTGCTCCAGATCGCGCCGCAGCCCCAGCTCCCGGAGCCGGGCGACTGGGAGATCGACCCGACGCACTCGCAGATCGGCTTCACCGCCCGCCACATCGGCCTCGCGCGCATCCACGGCCGGTTCAACAGCTTCGCGGGCGCGGTGCGGATCGGCGACCGCATGGAGCGGTCGGCGATGCACGTCGTCATCGACGCGGCCTCCATCGACACCGGGGTGCAGATGCGCGACGACCACCTGCGCTCGGGTGACTTCCTCGACGTCGGCGCGTACCCGACGCTGGAGTTCTCCAGCGAGCGCTTCGTCCACCGGGGCGGCAGCCGCTGGGCCGTCACCGGGGCGCTCACCCTGCACGGGGTCAGCCGCACGGTGACGCTCGACACCCAGTACCTGGGCCTCGGGAGCGGCCTGGAGGGCGAGACGCGCGGGGCCTGCCGGGCCACCACCGAGCTGCACCGGGAGGACTTCACCCTCACGTGGCAGACGCTGCTCGCGCGCGGGATCGCGGCCGTCGGGTCCAGCATCAGCATCGACCTCGACATCCAGATCGTCCCGAAGCGCGCGTAGTGACGGGGCCTCCAGCGTTACGGGGCCTCCAGCCAGCCCTCGTGCTCGGCGGCGAGCTCGTCGAGCGCCGCCGCGTCGAGCCGGCCGTCCGGGTCCTCGACGACCACCAGCCACTGGGCGTCCTCGGCGTCGTCCTCCCCGGCCAGGGCGTCCCGGACCAGTTGAGGGGCCTCGGTCACGCGGAAACGGTCGGGAAGTTCCTCGGCGACCTCCTCGGCGGCGTCGCGGTCGGGGAGTACCAGTACGTGTCGTCGTTCGCTCACTCGGCCATTCTCGGGCATGGCGGTCGGGCGTAGCTGTCGGGTGCTGGTGCTGTTGTCGGGTGCTGTTGTCGGGTACGGCCGTTGCGGCCGTCGGGCATGGCTGTCAGTGGCCCGTGGGATGCTGGATCGCGATGGCCACCAGAAAGACTTCCCCCGACGACCTCCTCGGCCCCGTGACGCTCGCCGTGGGGCAGGAGGACCTGCTCCTCGACCGCGTCGTCCAGGAGGTGGTGGCGGCCGCCAGGGCCGCCGACGCCGACACGGACGTGCGCGACCTCACCTCCGACCAGCTCCAGCCCGGGTCGCTGGCAGAGCTGACCAGCCCCTCGCTCTTCTCCGAGCGCAAGGTCCTGGTCGTGCGGAACGCGCAGGACCTTTCCGCCGACACGATCAAGGACGTCAAGGCCTACCTCGACGACCCGGTCGAGGACATCTCGCTCGTCCTGCTCCACGCCGGCGGCGCGAAGGGCAAGGGCCTGCTCGACGCCGCACGCAAGGCGGGGGCGCGGGAGGTGGCCTGCCCGAAGACGACGAAGCCGGCGGAGCGGCTGACGTTCGTACGGCAGGAGTTCCGGGCGCTCGGGCGCGCGGCGACGCCGGAGGCCTGCCAGGCGCTGGTGGACTCGATCGGCAGCGACCTGCGGGAGCTGGCGTCCGCGTGCGCGCAGCTGACGGCGGACGTCGACGGGACGATCGACGAGGCGGTCGTCGGGCGCTACTACACCGGCCGCGCGGAGGCCTCGTCCTTCAACGTGGCCGACCGGGCTGTGGAAGGGCGTGCGGCGGAGGCCCTGGAGGCGCTGCGCTGGTCGCTCTCGACCGGGGTGGCGCCGGTGCTCATCACCAGTGCGCTCGCGCAGGGCGTACGGGCGATCGGCAAGCTCTCGTCGGCGCGGGGCGGGCGGCCGGCGGATCTGGCGCGTGAGCTGGGCATGCCGCCGTGGAAGATCGACCGCGTGCGGCAGCAGATGCGGGGGTGGACCCCGGACGGGGTGTCCCTCGCGCTGCGGGCGATCGCGGCGGCGGACGCGGGGGTGAAGGGCGGGGGCGACGATCCGGAGTACGCCCTGGAGAAGGCGGTGGTGGCGGTGGCGCGGGCGGCGCGGCTGCGGAGGTAGGGGCGGGGCCGGGTGCGGGTGTGTTGCGCCGGGACGGTTGAATCCCCCACCCCGCCCCTTCCCGAAACCCTGCCGGGGGCTGGTGGGGGCTGGTGGGGGCTGAGGTCCCCCGGGGCTGCGCCCCGGCCTCTGCGGCGGCTCCGCGCCGCGCACGGTTGGGCTGCGCACGGTTGGGCTGCGCCCCTGCCCCCGTCGCGGCTGCCCGCCCGCATGGCGCCCACCGGTGTTGCTGCCGCCCCTGGTGAGGCCTCTGCCTGGATTCTGCTGCCGCTTCACCCGGGATTCTGGGCCGCGCACCCCGCAGCGGCTTCGCGCCGCGCGGGCGGTTTGGCATCGTGCCGGTGGGGCTGTAGCCCCGGCCCCATGCGGCGGCTCGGCGCAACCGACTCGGTTGGGCTGCGCCCCGACCCAACGCGGCGGCTTCGGCCGCCCCGGTTGGGCTGCGCCCCCGATCCCTGCGGTGGCTTCGCGCTGCGCTGGGTTGGGCTGCGCCCCCGCCGCGGTGGCTTCGCGCTGCCCCGGGGTGCGTGTCCGGTGGGGGCTTCGTGCCGCGCCGCTTGGGCTGCGCCCCCTGCGGTGGCTTCGGGCCGCGCCCGGCTGCGCCCTGGCCGTGGCGCCGCCTCCGGTGGTTGCGCGGCAAAGTTGTGTGGGGGTGCGGCGAAGGCCCCGGCGGCTCCTGGGGTGGAGGCGGCGGGGCCTTCGGCGTAAAGCTGGGTGGGCTCGCACCCGCGTGGCGAACGCGTCCGCGTGCGAGTCCTGGTGGTCGGGCGGGAGCGGGAGAGAGGGCCCGCTGGGTCCCGTACGACCGTTACATCAGAGCTCAGCCCTGGAGGGAGGAAGCCTTGATCGCCAGCGCCGACTTCTTGTTGGCGGCGGCGTTCTTGTGGATGACACCCTTCGAGACAGCCTTGTCGAGCTGACGCGAGGCGGCGCGAGTGGCAACGGTGGCCTTCTCGAGGTCGCCGGCGGCGACAGCCTCACGGGCCTTGCGGATCGCGGTCTTGAGCGACGACTTGACGGCCTTGTTGCGCAGGCGCGCCTTCTCGTTGGTCTTGTTCCGCTTGATCTGGGACTTGATGTTCGCCACGAAAGAGCCTTTACAGGTTCGATGTTCCTTCTGGAGTGTGACTCGCAGCTGAGAGGGCACACGAGGCACAGCTGTCCACAGTATCAGTCACTCTCGGGGCCGCCCAAACCGGGCGCAGGGCGGTGGGCATGGGACCATGGAGCCTACGTATCGATCCGACATCGCCCCGAGACGAGACCCTGCGTGCCCGCGACTCCTACCAACGTGCCCGAGCCGAGCCGTACCGACCCGGCTCTGATCCGCAACTTCTGCATCATCGCGCACATCGACCACGGCAAGTCCACGCTCGCCGACCGGATGCTCCAGCTCACCGGTGTGGTCGACCAGCGGCAGATGCGTGCCCAGTATCTCGACCGGATGGACATCGAGCGGGAGCGCGGCATCACGATCAAGTCCCAGGCGGTCCGTCTGCCGTGGGCCCCGACCGATGGGCAGGGTGAGGGTCGCACGCACATCCTGAACATGATCGACACGCCGGGGCACGTCGACTTCACCTATGAGGTCTCGCGTTCGCTCGCGGCCTGTGAGGGCACGGTCCTGCTGGTCGACGCGGCCCAGGGCATCGAGGCGCAGACCCTGGCCAACCTGTACCTGGCGATGGAGAACGACCTCACGATCGTTCCCGTCCTGAACAAGATCGACCTGCCGGCCGCCCAGCCGGAGAAGTTCTCCGAGGAGCTCGCCAACCTCATCGGCTGCCAGCCGGAGGACGTCCTCAAGGTCTCCGCGAAGACCGGTGTCGGTGTCGACGCGCTGCTTGACCGGGTCGTCCGGGACGTCCCCGCCCCGATCGGCGTCGCCGACGCCCCCGCCCGCGCGATGATCTTCGACTCCGTCTACGACTCGTACCGGGGCGTCGTGACGTACGTGCGAGTCGTCGACGGGCAGCTCAACAAGCGCGAGCGCATCAAGATGATGTCGACCGGCGCCACCCACGAGCTCCTGGAGATCGGCGTCTCGTCCCCCGAGATGACCGCGTCCGACGGTCTCGGCGTCGGCGAGGTCGGCTATCTCATCACCGGCGTGAAGGACGTCCGCCAGTCCAAGGTCGGTGACACGATCACCTCCCTGCACAAGGGCGCGACCGACGCGCTCGGCGGCTACAAGGACCCCAAGCCGATGGTGTTCTCGGGCCTCTACCCGCTGGACGGCTCGGAGTACCCGGACCTCCGCGAGGCCCTCGACAAGCTCCAGCTCAACGACGCCGCGCTCGTCTACGAGCCGGAGACCTCCGCCGCGCTCGGCTTCGGCTTCCGCGTCGGCTTCCTGGGCCTCCTGCACCTCGACGTGATCCGTGAGCGGCTCGAGCGCGAGTTCGGGCTCGACCTGATCGCCACCGCCCCCAACGTGGTCTACCGCGTGGTCATGGAGGACGGCAGCGAGCACACGGTCACCAACCCGAGCGAGTTCCCCGAGGGCAAGATCGATGCCGTGTACGAGCCCGTCGTACGCGCCACGATCCTGGCCCCGAGCGAGTTCATCGGCGCGATCATGGAGCTGTGCCAGACCCGTCGCGGCACCCTGATCGGCATGGACTACCTCTCCGAGGACCGGGTCGAGATCCGCTACACCCTCCCCCTCGCCGAGATCGTCTTCGACTTCTTCGACCAGCTGAAGTCCAAGACGCGCGGTTACGCCTCCCTCGACTACGAGCCCACGGGCGAGCAGGCCTCCAGCCTGGTCAAGGTCGACATCCTGCTGCACGGCGACAAGGTCGACGCCTTCTCCGCCGTCACCCACAAGGACGCCGCGTACGCCTACGGTGTGCGGCTCGTCGCCAAGCTGCGCGAGCTCATCCCGCGCCAGGCCTTCGAGGTGCCGATCCAGGCCGCGATCGGCTCCCGGGTCATCGCCCGCGAGACCATCCGCGCCATCCGCAAGGACGTCCTCGCCAAGTGCTACGGCGGTGACATCTCCCGTAAGCGGAAGCTGCTGGAGAAGCAGAAGGAAGGCAAGAAGCGCATGAAGATGGTCGGTTCGGTGGAGGTGCCGCAGGAGGCCTTCATCGCCGTCCTGTCGAGCGACGAGTCCTCCAGTAAGAAGAAGTAGCCGGTCGGTGAGGAGCGGCAGCGAGTAGCTGCTCTGTGCATCTAACGGGTCCACGTGCCGACGGCGCGTGGACCCGTTCGTTATGAAGCGGGGCCCTGCAAGCTCTTACGCGCCGGTCCTCGGGCCTTTACTCTGATCCCGAATCGAAGGTTACTCGCCAGTTAGTTACGTAGATGGTTACGTAGTTACGCACCGCCAGCAGGCACCGCCGCCGCCCGGAGGACGTCGTGAGCGACACACAGACCCTGATCGAGAACCGGCCGCCCTCCGTGGCGACCCTCTTCCTTGAGCGCGTCGAGCGGACTCCCGACGCGGAGGCCTACCGGTACCCGGTTCCCGCCGCGTCCGGTGCCGGTCCCGACGACTGGAAGTCGCTCAGTTGGGGGCAGGCCGCCGAGCGGGTCTACGCGATCGCCGCCGGTCTCGTGGACCTCGGCGTGCGGTCCGAGGAGCGGGTCGCGCTCGCCTCCTCCACCCGGGTGGAGTGGATCCTCGCCGACCTCGGCGTGATGTGCGCGGGCGCCGCGACCACCACGGTCTACCCGTCGACCAACGCCGAGGAGTCGGCGTTCATCCTCTCTGACTCCGAGTCCAGGGTCCTCATCGCCGAGGACGCGGCCCAGCTCGCCAAGGCCGTGGAGCGCCGCGCCGACCTTCCCGGCCTCCGTCACGTGGTCGTCATCGACGCCGAGGGCGTGGAGACCGACGGCGACTGGGTCCTCTCCCTCGCCGACCTGGAGGCACGCGGCCGCGCGTACCTGGAGAAGCACCCCGAGTCCGTCAAGGAGCGGGTCGCCGCGATCACCGCCACCCAGCTCGCCACCCTGATCTACACCTCGGGCACCACCGGCCGCCCCAAGGGCGTCCGCCTCCCGCACGACAACTGGTCGTACATGGCCAAGGCCATCGCCGCCACCGGTCTCGTCACCCAGGACGACGTCCAGTACCTGTGGCTGCCGCTCGCCCACGTCTTCGGCAAGGTCCTCACCTCGGGCCAGATCGAGGTCGGTCACGTCACCGCCCTCGACGGCCGGGTAGAGAAGATCATCGAGAACCTGCCGGTGGTCCAGCCGACCTACATGGCGGCCGTGCCCCGCATCTTCGAGAAGGTCTACAACGGGGTCGCCGCCAAGGCGCGCGCCGCCGGCGGCGCCAAGTACAAGATCTTCCAGTGGGCGGCCGAGGTCGCCCGCGAGTACGCCAAGGCCAGCCAGGACAACTTCCGCCGCACGGGCACCGCCTCCGCCCCCTTCGGCCTCACCGCCAAGCACAAGGTCGCCGACGTCCTCGTCTACAGCAAGATCCGCGAGGCGTTCGGCGGCAACCTGCGCGCCTGCATCTCCGGGTCCGCCGCGCTCGCCCCCGAGATCGGCTACTTCTTCGCCGGCGCCGGTATCCACATCCTGGAGGGCTACGGCCTCACGGAGACCTCCGCCGCCTCCTTCGTCAACCCGGGCGAGGCCTACCGCACCGGCACCGTCGGCAAGCCGCTCCCCGGCACCGAGGTCCGGATCGCCGACGACGGCGAGATCCTGCTGCGCGGCCCCGGCGTCATGGAGGGCTACCACGGCCTGCCGGAGAAGACGGTCGAGGTCCTGGAGTCCGACGGCTGGTTCCACACCGGCGACATCGGTGAGCTGTCCGCCGACGGCTACCTCCGGATCACCGACCGCAAGAAGGACCTGATCAAGACGTCCGGCGGCAAGTACATCGCGCCGGCCGAGGTCGAGGGCCAGTTCAAGGCCGTCTGCCCGTTCGTCTCGAACATCCTGGTCCACGGTGCCGACCGGAACTTCTGCACCGCCCTGATCGCCCTCGACGAGCCCTCCATCCTCGGCTGGGCCGCCGACCACGAGCTCGCGGGCAAGTCGTACGCCGAGGTCGTCGCCGCCCCGCAGACCCAGAAGCTCATCCAGGGCTACGTCGACCGCCTCAACGAGGGCCTCCAGCGCTGGCAGACGGTCAAGAAGTTCCGTCTGCTGCCGCGCGACCTCGACATCGAGCACGGCGAGCTGACGCCGTCGCTGAAGCTGAAGCGGCCTGTGGTGGAGCGGGAGTACAAGGGCCTCATCGAGGAGATGTACGCGGGCTCTCGCGAGTCCTGAGGCGGGTCCCGACCCGGGTCTCGGCCCGGGTCCTGAGGCAGGTCCCCGACCCGGGTCCTGCCGGCATCCTGACGTGGTTCCTGACCTGCTCGGACTGCGGTTGTCCACAGGCCAGACGGTTTACCTCGGGCAGTACGGGACAATGGGCTCATGCCTTCCGTACTGCCCGATGGTGAGACCGTGCCCGAGACCGGGGCGCTGCCCGCGCACGCCCTGGAAGGGGCGGCCGAGCGGCCCCTCGGGTTCTACCTGCACGTGCCGTACTGCGCGACGCGCTGCGGGTACTGCGACTTCAACACGTACACCGCGAGCGAGCTGCGCGGTGCCGGTGGCGTGCTCGCCTCCCGGGACAACTACGCCGGGCAGGTCTCCGAGGAGATCCGGCTCGCCCGCAAGGTGCTCGGGGACGACCCCCGGCCGGTGCGGACGGTGTTCGTCGGCGGCGGTACGCCCACGCTCCTCGACGCCGGCGACCTCGTACGGATGCTGGGGGCCATCCGCGACGAGTTCGGGCTCGCGGACGACGCCGAGGTGACGACCGAGGCGAACCCCGAGTCGGTGAACCCGGCGTACCTGGCGGAGCTGCGGGAGGGCGGGTTCAACCGGATCTCCTTCGGCATGCAGAGCGCCAAGCAGCACGTCCTGAAGATCCTCGACCGGACCCACACGCCCGGGCGGCCCGAGGAGTGCGTCGCCGAGGCGCGGGCGGCCGGGTTCGAGCACGTCAACCTCGACCTGATCTACGGCACGCCGGGGGAGACCGACGACGACTGGCGGTCCTCGCTCGACGCGGCGATCGGCGCCGGGCCCGACCACGTCAGCGCCTACGCGCTGATCGTGGAGGAGGGGACGCAGCTGGCGCGCCGCATCCGGCGCGGCGAGGTGCCGATGACCGACGACGACGTGCACGCCGATCGGTATCTGATCGCGGACTCCGTCTTCGCCGAGGCCGGATTCGAGTGGTACGAGGTGTCCAACTGGGCCACCTCGGAGGCCGGGCGCTGCCTCCACAACGAGCTGTACTGGCGCGGCGCCGACTGGTGGGGTGCCGGGCCGGGCGCCCACAGCCACGTGGGCGGCGTCCGGTGGTGGAACGTGAAGCACCCCGGTGCGTACGCGGCGGCCCTCGGGGCCGGGAAGTCGCCGGGCGCCGGGCGGGAGCTCCTCTCGGAGGAGGACCGGCGGGTGGAGCGGGTGCTGCTCGAGCTGCGGCTACGGGAGGGGGTCGAGCTGTCGATCCTCAAGCCGGCGGGACTCGACGCCTCGCGGAAGGCCCTGGCGGACGGGCTGCTCGACCCCTCGTCGTACGACGCCGGGCGGGCGGTTCTGACCCTGCGGGGTCGGCTGCTTGCCGATGCGGTCGTGCGGGACCTGGTGGACTGAGCGAGGGGGACGCCCGGCGGAGGCCGTACCCCCGCCGTTGCGGGGACGGAGATCTGCTCGGCCGGGTGGACGAACTGATCGACGGAACACCTCCGCTGAGTGCGGAGAAGGGGCCGGGCGTCGGTCGGCACAACGAGCCGACCGGAGGTCAGGGCGCCGTCACGTGGTCGATCAGTCGCTCGACGGCACCCAGGAGTTCCGGTTCCAGGTCCTTGTAGGACGTGACCTTCGACAGGATGTGCTGCCACGCCGCGCCGGTGTTCGGCGGCCAGCCCAGGGACTGGCAGACGCCCGTCTTCCAGTCCTGGCCGCGCGGGACCGTCGGCCAGGCCCTGATGCCCACCGAGGACGGTTTCACGGCCTCCCAGACGTCGATGTACGGGTGGCCGACCACCAGGACGTCCGGGGACGTCACCTGCGCCGCGATCCTCGACTCCTTCGAGCCCGGGACCAGGTGGTCCACCAGGACGCCCAGGCGGGCGTCCGGTGCCGGGCCGAACTCCGCGACGATCGACGGCAGGTCGTCGACGCCCTCCAGGTACTCGACGACCACGCCCTCGATCCGGAGGTCGTCCCCCCAGACCCGTTCGACGAGTTCGGCGTCGTGCCGGCCCTCCACGTAGATCCGGCCCGCCCGCGCCACGCGCGCCCGCGCGCCAGGGACGGCGACCGAGCCGGAGGCCGTACGGGTGGGGCGTACCGGGGCGGCGGCGGTCGGGCGGACCAGGGTGACCACGCGGCCCTCCAGGAGGAAGCCGCGCGGCTCCATCGGGAAGACCCGGTGCTTGCCGAAGCGGTCCTCCAGGGTCACCGTGCCCGCCTCGCAGCGGATCACCGCCCCGCAGAAGCCCGTGGAGACCTCTTCGACGACGAGGTCGTGGTCGGCCGGGATCTCCGGGACGGGCTTCGACTTCTTCCAGGCGGGTGTCAGGTCCGGGTCGTAGCTGCGCATGGGCCCCATTCTGTCCAGGACGAGGTGGCGGGGATGCTGCTGGGGGTCCGGGGGTGATCCCCCGGGAGACGCAGTCAGGCGGGTGTCAGGTCCGGGTCGTAGCTGCGCATTCGGGCGACGTTACGCAACGGAGAAGCGGCGTGCCAGCTCTTCCCGCTGGCGTCGTACGAACGTGGCGTCCACCGTCGCCCCGTGGCCCGGTACGTACACCGCTTCCTCGCCGCCGAGCGACAGCAGCCGGTCCAGCGCGTCCGGCCAGCGGGACGGGATCGCGTCCGGTCCGGCCTGCGGCTCGCCCGACTCCTCCACCAGATCCCCGCAGAAGACGACCTCGCGCTCCCCGGGGACGCAGAGCGCCAGATCGTGGCCGGTGTGGCCCGGGCCGACGTTCGCCAGGAGCACCTGCCGGCCGCCCAGGTCGAGCGTCCACTCGCCGGAGACCACGTGCCGCGGGCTCACGAGGACGTCGGCGGCCTCCGTCGCCGCCCGCTCGTCGACCCCTTGCAGCACGGCGTCCCTGCGCAGGTCCTCCCGGTCCCGCTCCCGGCCGAGCAACTCGTCCACGCCCACCGCGCCGAAGACCTCCGCGCCCGCGAAGGCGGCGGTGCCGAAGACGTGGTCGAAGTGCGGGTGGCTCAGTGCGATGTGCGTCACTCTTCGGCCGTCCGTCAGCGCCGCGATCTGCCCCCGCAGCTCGGCGCCCTCCGCGACCGTCGAGCCCGTGTCGTACAGCAGGATCGCCCGTGCGCCCACGACCAGGCCCACCGTGGCGTCCCAGCCGGGCAGCCGGCGCCTGCCCACTCCGTCTGCCAACCGCTCCCACCCGTACGCTTCCCAATCGATGTCCATGGGGCGACGCTAACGGGTGCGCCCCCGCCTCCTTGCCAGGAGCGTTGCCCGCCGCCGTACACTGGCCGGGGGATTGCTGGCACTCGGGCAGGGTGAGTGCCAAAACCGGAGTAACCGGAGCATCCGGAACGACGACGACAGCTGGAGGTGCGCACGATGCTCAGCGAACGCAGACTCGAGGTGCTGCGCGCCATCGTCCAGGACTACGTCGGGACGGAGGAGCCGGTCGGCTCGAAGGCGCTCACCGAGCGCCACAAGCTCGGCGTCTCGCCCGCCACGGTCCGCAACGACATGGCCGTGCTGGAGGAGGAGGGCTACATCGCCCAGCCTCACACCAGCGCCGGGCGCATCCCGACCGACAAGGGCTACCGGCTCTTCGTCGACCGGCTGGCCGGCGTCAAGCCGCTGTCGACACCCGAGCGGCGCGCGATCCACAACTTCCTGGACGGCGCGGTCGATCTCGACGACGTCGTCGGGCGAACGGTCCGGCTGCTCGCGCAGCTGACCCGCCAGGTCGCCGTCGTCCAGTACCCCTCGCTGACCCGCTCGACCGTCCGTCACGTGGAGCTGCTCGCGCTGGCCCCGGCCCGCCTGATGCTCGTGCTCATCACGGACACCGGCCGCGTCGAGCAGCGCGTCATCGACTGTCCCGCGCCCTTCGGCGAGACCTCCCTCGCCGACCTGCGGGCCCGGCTCAACAGCCGGGTGGTCGGCCGCCGGTTCGCCGACGTGCCGCAGCTGGTGCAGGACCTCCCCGAGTCCTTCGAGGAGATCGAGGACCGCGCCACGGTCTCGACCGTGCTCGCGACCCTCCTCGAATCGCTCGTGGAGGAGCACGAGGAGCGGCTGATGATCGGCGGCACCGCCAATCTCACCCGCTTCGGACCCGACTTCCCCCTGATGATCAGGCCCGTCCTGGAAGCCCTTGAGGAGCAGGTCGTGCTCCTCAAGCTGCTGGGCGAGGCCAAGGAATCGGGCATGACCGTACGCATCGGGCACGAGAACGCCCACGAGGGGCTGAGCTCCACCTCGGTCGTCTCGGTCGGCTACGGTTCGGGCGGCGAAGCAGTCGCCAAACTCGGCGTGGTCGGACCGACCCGCATGGACTACCCCGGAACGATGGGAGCGGTACGCGCAGTGGCACGTTACGTCGGACAGATCCTGGCGGAGTCGTAAGTGGCCACGGACTACTACGCCGTACTCGGCGTGCGCCGCGACGCTTCCCAGGACGAGATCAAGAAGGCCTTCCGGAGGCTCGCGCGCGAGCTGCACCCGGACGTCAATCCCGATCCGAAGACGCAGGAACGCTTCAAGGAGATCAACGCCGCCTACGAGGTCCTCTCGGACCCGCAGAAGAAGCAGGTCTACGACCTCGGCGGCGACCCGCTCTCGGCCTCCGGCGGAGGCGGCGCGGGCGGCTTCGGGGCCGGTGGCTTCGGCAACTTCTCCGACATCATGGACGCCTTCTTCGGCACGGCCTCGCAGCGCGGACCGCGCTCGCGGACCCGTCGCGGCCAGGACGCCATGATCCGTCTGGAGATCGACCTCAACGAGGCGGCCTTCGGCACCACCAAGGACATCCAGGTCGACACGGCCGTCGTCTGCACCACCTGTTCGGGTGAGGGTGCCGCGCCCGGCACCGCCGCGCAGACCTGCGACATGTGCCGCGGTCGCGGCGAGGTCTCCCAGGTCACCCGGTCCTTCCTGGGCCAGGTCATGACCTCCCGGCCCTGCCCGCAGTGCCAGGGCTTCGGCACCGTCGTCCCGACCCCGTGCCCCGAGTGCGCGGGCGACGGCCGGGTCCGTTCCCGTCGCACGCTCACCGTCAAGATCCCGGCCGGTGTCGACAACGGCACCCGGATCCAGCTCGCCGGAGAGGGCGAGGTCGGCCCCGGCGGCGGTCCCGCCGGTGACCTCTACGTCGAGATCCACGAGATCCCGCACGAGACGTTCCAGCGGCGCGGCGACGACCTGCACTGCACGGTGACCATCCCGATGACGGCGGGCGCGCTCGGCACGAAGGTGCCGCTGCAGACCCTCGACGGCATCGAGGAGATCGACATCCGCCCGGGCACGCAGTCCGGCCAGTCGGTTCCGCTGCACGGCCGCGGCGTCACGCACCTGCGGGGCGACGGCCGGGGCGACCTGATCGTGCACGTCGAGGTGCAGACCCCGGGCAAGCTCGACGCGGAGCAGGAGCGGCTCCTGCGCGAGCTGGCCAAGCTGCGCGGCGAGGAACGGCCCACCGGGCAGTTCCAGCCGGGTCAGCAGGGGCTGTTCTCGCGCCTGAAGGACGCCTTCAACGGGCGGACCTGACCGGACGGCATCGTGAGGGAAGGGGCGGGACGGCGACGAGCCGTTCCGCCCCTTCCCGCTTCCGGAGTCCCGCCTTCCGTAACCTGACGTACCGATTCGGCGCGCCGGGGCCGTCATGAAACGATGCCCGTATGTCCACCACCGCACTGAACGATCTCTTTCGGTATCCGATCGTGCAGGCCCCCATGGCGGGTGGCGCCTCCTGTCCCGAGCTCGTCGGAGCCGTCTGCGAGGCCGGTGCGCTCGGCTTCCTGGCCGCCGGGTACAAGACGGCCGGAGGCCTGTACCAGGAGATCAAGCAGGTGCGCGGGCTCACCGCGCGCCCCTTCGGCGTCAACCTCTTCATGCCGCAGGGCGGCCCGCACGCCGATCCCGCCGCCGTCGAGGTCTACCGGCACCAGCTCGCCGGCGAGGCGACCTGGTACGAGACGTCCCTCGGGGAGACCGACGACTGCCGAGACGACGGCTACGACGCCAAACTGGCGATCCTCCTGGACGACCCGGTCCGCGTCGTCTCCTTCACCTTCGGCTGTCCCTCGCCCGAGACGCTCGCGGCCTTCGCCCGTGCCGGAACGTTCACGCTCGTCACCGTCACCTCCGCCGAGGACGCCGTCGCCGCCGAGCGGGCCGGTGCCGACGCCGTCTGCGTCCAGGGCGTCGAGGCCGGCGGCCACCAGGGCACGTACCGCGACGACCCGGAGGACGACGACACCCCGGGGACCGGGCTCCTCGCCCTCGTCACCCAGGTCCGCGAGAGCGTCACGCTGCCGATCGTCGCCACCGGCGGGATCATGCGCGGCGCGCAGATCGCCGCCGCCCTCGCCGCCGGGGCCGACGCCGCCCAGCTCGGCACCGCCTTCCTCGGCTGCCCCGAGTCCGGCGCGCACCCGCTGCACAAGCGGGCACTGACCGATCCGCTCTTCACCCGGACCGCCTTCACCCGGGCCTTCTCCGGGCGTCCGGCGCGCGGGCTCGTCAACCGCTTCATGCGGGAGCACGGACCGTACGCCCCCGCCGCCTACCCCGAGGTCCACCACCTCACCGCCCCGCTCCGCAAGGCCGCCGCCGCCTCCGGCGACGCCCAGGGCATGGCCCTGTGGGCCGGGCAGGGCCACCGTCTCGCCCGCGAACTCCCCGCCGGGCGGCTCGTCGAGGTCCTGGCCGCCGAACTCGACACCGCACTCTCCGACCTGGCTCACAGGAGCGCTTCATGACCGCACCCGTCTTCGTCGTCGACGCCGTTCCCGGCCCCGGGAGCTTCCTCCTGGACGGTTCCGAGGGCCGGCACGCCGTCTCCGTGAAGCGGCTCCGGGAGGGCGAGGAGCTCGTCCTCGCCGACGGCCGGGGACGCTGGGCCGAGTGCGTGGTGCTGACCGCCGAGGGCAAGGACCAGCTGACCGTGCGGGTCGACGAGGTGCACGAGGACCCCGCGGAGGAGCCGCGGATCACGGTCGTGCAGGCGCTGCCCAAGGGCGACCGGGGCGAACTCGCCGTCGA
Source organism: Streptomyces sp. NPDC058650 (assembly GCF_042717315.1). Taxonomy (NCBI): domain Bacteria; kingdom Bacillati; phylum Actinomycetota; class Actinomycetes; order Kitasatosporales; family Streptomycetaceae; genus Streptomyces; species Streptomyces sp. NPDC058650. The sequence continues at coordinate 25,344 of NZ_JBHXRL010000008.1, read as the reverse complement.
GACCATGACGGAGACCGGGGTCGACGCGATCGTGCCCTGGGCCGCCTCCCGCTGCATCACCCAGTGGAAGGGCGACCGGGGCCTCAAGGCGCTCGCCAAGTGGCGCTCCACGGCGCGCGAGGCGGGCAAGCAGTCGCGCCGCACCCGCTTCCCCGAGGTCGCCGACCTCATGACGACCAAGCAGCTCGCCGCCCTCCTCGCGGCCGCCGACTTCGCCGCCGTCCTGCACGAGGACCGTGCGCATCCGTCCGGCGCGCTGGCCTCCGCCGAACTGCCCGCGAAGGGCTCGATCGTGCTGATCGTCGGACCCGAGGGCGGAGTCTCCCCGGACGAGCTCGCGGCCTTCGAGGCGGCCGGCGCGAAGCCGTACCGGCTGGGCCGCAGCGTCCTGCGCACCTCCACGGCGGGTACGGCGGCGACGGCCCTCGTCCTGGGGCGCACCGGCCGCTGGAGCTAGTCGGCCTGCGGGGCTTCCGTCGTCGTCAGCGTGTCGAAGAGCGGCCAGCCGTCCTCCTCCCGCTGTCCGTGCGTGGTGGGGACGAGGTCGCGGGTCAGGGCCTCTTCGAGGAAACGGCGCACCACGCCGGGCTCGTTGAGGTTGAGCCAGCCGCCTTCGACGGCGGCCACCTCGCCGAGGCCCATCGGATAGCCCGCCACGATCCGGCCCGGACCGTCCCGGAAGACCAGGCGGAGCTGGGCATGCCGGGTCTCCGCGCGGCGGAGGGCGAGGACCGTCCGGCAGTCGGGGTGGCGGTGCCGGACGTTCCAGAGCCACACCGTGCCGTCCACCGTCAGCTTGCGCAGCACGCCGTCCCGTCTCATCCGGCGCAGTGTACGGAGGGCGCGTGTACGGAGGGCGAGGGTACGGACGGCGAGGGTACGGACGGCGTTCTTGCCGGCCGGCCCTTTTTGCCGGAACCCGGTGGACGGCCGCCCCGGGGCGCTTCATAGGGTGGCCGCATGGCCGACGAGTCCCCTCTGATCCGCAGTCTGCGCACCGCCGTTGCCGCCGCCCCCGGTGACGTACCCCTGCGCCTCCACTTCGCCGAGCTGCTCCTTTCCGAGGGGCGCAACGAGGAGGCCGTCGCGGAGGCGGCCGTCGCCCTCCAGCACGCGCCCGGGGACGCGGACGCCCGCGCGCTGATGATGCGGGCGATGGGCATGCCCCCGGCCGCGGCACCTGCTCCGGCGCCGGTTCAGCCTCCCGCCGCCGAGCAACCCGCGCCCGAGCAGCCCGCGCCCGAGGCGCCCGCCCCTGGCAACGCCCCCGCCTTCGACTGGGCCGCCGCCGAGCAGCAGGTCCAGGACCTCGTCGGCCCTCGCTTCCTGGAGGACCCGCAGGCCGACGGCGGTGACGGGCCCGCCGGGGACGCCGCCGCCTGGGACGTGGACGCCCCCGGCTCCGTACGCCTCGCCGACGTCGGCGGCATGGAGGAGGTCAAGGACCGCCTGGAGGCCGCCTTCCTCGCCCCCATGCGCAACCCCGAACTGCGCAGGCTGTACGGCAAGTCGCTGCGCGGCGGCCTCCTCCTGTACGGGCCGCCCGGCTGCGGCAAGACCTTCATCGCCCGGGCCGTCGCGGGCGAGCTCGGCGCGAACTTCCTCACCGTCTCGCTCTCCGACGTCCTCGACATGTGGATCGGGGCCTCCGAGAAGAACATCCACGACATCTTCGAGACGGCCCGCCGCCAGGCCCCCTGCGTCGTCTTCCTCGACGAGCTGGACGCCCTCGGCGCCAAGCGTTCCCGTACGCACCACAGCGGTCTGCGCAACGTCGTCAACCAGCTCCTCACCGAGCTCGACGGCATCGCGAGCGGCGCCGGCAACGAGGGCGTCTTCGTGCTCGCCGCCACCAATGTGCCCTGGGACGTGGACATCGCGCTCCGCCGCCCCGGCCGCCTCGACCGCACGCTCCTCGTGCTGCCGCCCGACGCCGCCGCCCGGGAGGCGATCCTCCGCTACCACCTGCGCGAGCGCCCCATCGAGGCCGTCGACCTCGGCAAGCTCGTCAAGGTCACCGAGGACTTCTCCGGCGCCGACCTCGCCCACCTCTGCGAGACCGCCGCCGAGGCCGCGCTCCTCGACTCCGCCCGCAGCGGCTCCGTACGCCTGATCACGACGAAGGACCTGCTCGGCGCGGCCAAGCAGATCAAGCCGTCCACGGAGCCGTGGTTCGCCGCCGCCCGGAACGTCGCCATGTTCGCCAACGAGGGCGGGCTCTACGACGACCTCCTCGCCTACCTGAAGCGGAAGCGCAAGCTGTGACCACTCCGACCGCGCTCCTGCGCGCCGAGGCGCTGTACGACACCGGACGGTACGAGCAGGCCGGGGCGCTCGTCGCCCAGCACCTGGCGACCGACCCGGAGGACGCCGACGCCCTCGTCCTGCTCGCCCGCTGTCACCACCGGGCCGGCGACGCCCCGGCCGCCCTGGCCGCCGTGGACCAGGCGCTGGGCGCCCGGCCCGAGCTGCTCATGGGCTGGCTGATGCGCGTCCAGATCCTGCTGGCCCTGAAGCGGTTCCCGGAGGCCGAGACCACGGCTCGGCGCGCCGTCGGGATCGCCCCGCAGTACTGGGGCAGCCACTACGCGCTCGGCACCGCACTCGCCGAACACGCCGAACACGCCCGCACCCCGGGCCGCGCGGTCGAGGCGTACGAGGCGGCGCGGGCCGCCGTCGCCCTCGGGCCCGAGGAGGACGCGGCGCATTTCCTGGTGGGCCTGACCGCCCAGCGCCGGGGTGACCACGCCACCGCGCAGCGGGCGTACGAGACGGCCCTGCGGCTCAACCCGCAGAGCAGCGAGGCTCACAACAACCTCTCGCTGCTGCGGCTGCGGCGCCGCTGGTTCCGGCGCGGGGCCTGGACGCAGGCCGCCGAGGGCTTCGTCGCCTCCGCCGCGCTCGACCTCGACGACCGCAAGGCCCGCTACAACCTGGAGGCCATGGCCTGGAACTCCGCGGCCGGGGCCCGCTGGGTGGCCCTCCTCGGCTTCGTGGCCTCCGCCGTCGCCATCACCTGGATCCCAGGCCGCGCGACCTGGGCCGACGCGGCCGTCCCGCTGCTCGCCGGCGTGGCGGTGCTCGTGGGCGCCTGGACGGGATGGGTGGTGTGGATGGCCCGCCGGGTGCCGCCCCGGCTGCGCCGCCCCATGCTCCTCGTGGCGCGCAACTGCCGGCCGGTGCTGTTCATGGCCGGGGCCGTCGGGCTCCTCGGCCTCTACTCGCTCGCCGCGCTTGCCCTGTGGTCCTTCGACTCGGGCGTCGTGAGCGGATTCGGCACGCCGCTGTTCTGGGCGGTGATCATCACGTACTGGGTGAGCCGCTCGGCCCTGAACCGCCGCGCGCCGAAGGACTGACCGGGGAGCGGGTCCTGTCGGTGGCGGCGGATAGCATTCCCGTCGTACCGACCTGTATCGACCGACAAGGCGAGGAGGCCCAGGCCATGGCCGGAGAGCCGCAGAGCGACTGCCTGTTCTGCAAGATCGCGGAAGGGGAGGTGCCGGCGACGATCGTGCGCGAGACCGAGACGACCCTCGCGTTCCGCGACATCAACCCGCAGGCGCCCACGCACATCCTCGTCATCCCGCGGCTCCACTACCCGGACGCCGCGTCCCTGGCCGCCGCCGCGCCGACCGTCGCCGCCGACATACTGCGGGAGGCCGGAGAGATCGCCGCGCAGGAGAAGATCGACGGCCACGGCTTCCGGATCGTCTTCAACACCGGCGCCGGCGCCGGTCAGACCGTCTTCCACGCCCACGCGCACGTGCTGGGCGGCCGCGGTCTCAACTGGCCGCCCGGGTAACCCGTGTCCGTACGCGAACTGGTCGTCCTCGGGACCGCCAGCCAGGTCCCGACCCGGCACCGCAACCACAACGGCTATCTGCTGCGCTGGGACGGCCAGGGCATCCTCTTCGACCCCGGCGAGGGCACCCAGCGCCAGATGCTGCGCGCCGGGGTCGCGGCGCACGACCTCGACCGGATCTGCGTCACGCACTTCCACGGCGACCACTCGCTGGGCCTGGCCGGGGTGATCCAGCGGATCAACCTCGACCAGGTCCCGCACCCGGTCACCGCCCACTACCCGGCGAGCGGGCAGCACTTCTTCGAGCGGCTGAGGTACGCCACGGCCTACCGCGAGACGGTGAAGCTGACCGAGTCGCCCGTCGCCGCCGACGGGCCGCTCGCGGTCACCGAGGCGTACACCCTCGACGCGCGCAGGCTGTCGCACCCCGTCGAGTCGTACGGCTACCGGATCACCGAGCCCGACGGGCGCCGGATCCTGCCCGAGCGGCTCGCCGCGCACGGCATCAAGGGCCCCGACGTGGGCCGGATCCAGCGCGACGGCGTCCTCGGCGGCGTGACGCTCGACGAGGTCAGCGAGGTCCGGCGCGGGCAGCGCTTCGCCTTCGTCATGGACACCCGCCTCTGCGACGGCGTGCACGCGCTCGCCGAGGGCGCCGACATGCTCGTCATCGAGTCGACCTTCCTCGACGAGGACGTCCGGCTCGCCACCGACCACGGCCATCTGACGGCCGGACAGGCCGCGGCGGTCGCGCGGGACGCGGGCGTACGGCACCTCGTCCTGACCCACTTCTCCCAGCGCTACAGCGACCCGGCCGAGTTCGGGCGGCAGGCGCGGGCGGCCGGGTTCGACGGCGAACTGAGCATTGCCCAGGACCTCATGCGGGTCCCCGTACCGAAGAGATAGAGCACCACCCATGCCCCTTCCCAAGGCCGAACTCCACCTCCACATCGAAGGCACCCTCGAACCCGAGCTGGCCTTCGCGCTCGCCGCGCGCAACGGCGTCACCCTGCCGTACGGGGACACGACCGCGCTGCGCGAGGCGTACGAGTTCAGCGACCTCCAGTCCTTCCTGGACCTCTACTACGGCCTGATGGCGGTCCTGCGCACCGCCGAGGACTTCACGGAGCTCGCCGACGCCTACCTGGAGCGGGCCGCGGGCCAGGGCGTCCGGCACGCCGAGATCTTCTTCGACCCGCAGGCGCACACCGCGCGCGGAGTCCCGATCGGCACCGTGATCGAGGGCCTCGGGGCGGCCCTCGACCGGGCCGGTGAGCGGTACGGCATCTCGACCCGGCTCATCATGTGCTTCCTGCGCGACGAGTCCGCCGAGTCGGCCATGGCCACCCTGGACGCCGCGAAGCCGTACCTGCACCGGATCACCGGCGTCGGCCTGGACTCGGCGGAGGTCGGCCACCCGCCCGCGAAGTTCCGCGAGGTGTACGAGGAGGCCGCCCGGCTCGGGCTGCGCCGCGTCGCCCACGCGGGCGAGGAGGGCCCGGCGGAGTACGTCCGCGAGGCCCTCGACGTCCTCGGCGTGGAGCGCGTCGACCACGGGCTGCGCTGCATGGAGGACCCGGAGCTCGTCGACCGGCTGGCCCGCGAGCGGGTGCCGCTCACGCTCTGCCCCCTGTCGAACGTCCGGCTCCGTGTCGTCGACACCCTCGCCGACCACCCCCTCCGCGCGATGATGGCGGCGGGCCTGCTGGTGACGGTGAACTCCGACGACCCGGCCTACTTCGGCGGCTACGCGGGCGACAACTTCGACGCGGTCCGCACCGCCCTGTCCCTGGAGCCGGAACAGCTCCGCGCACTCGCCCGCAACTCCTTCGAGGCCTCCTTCCTGGAGGACGACGAACCGCGCAGGGCCCGGTACCTCGCGGAGGTGGAGGCCTTCGACTTCGGCGCCTCCTAGGGCTCTCCCAGCGCTCTCCGGTTTCGATGATCGCGCCTTCGCACCGGCCGACCATCCGATGATTCTTCGGCGGTGATCGCCCGGTCGAGCGCACTTGCAAGCGGTGTCGGCGGGCAGGTGTGTTGCCCGTTTCGGGTCCGATGGCGAGTGCCATCATCGGGCAAAAATCCGCTCCTCTATCAATGGGGCCGTGAGGCCTTGAGGAGGACCATCGCATGTCAAGGGTCGGTCGGTGCGCGCGTCTGTTCGCCGCACTTCTGTTGATGCTCGTGGGCTCGGCCGCCGTAGGCGCCACTTCCGCCCACGCCGCCACCGAGCAAATCACCGTGAGCCTCTATCGGGTCGTCGAAATCTCCTGTGACGAGGGAGACGGCGAGGCGTGTGGGAACGACTACTATCCGAAATTCGAAATCGATCATCAAGGGCTGTTCGACGGGAAAGACGACTACTGCTGCGCCCACGGGGCCGACTTCAGGACCAACTGGGTCCGGACGGCGACCGTGGACACCAGCCACAACCCCGTCGACATCCACTTGGAGCTGTGGGACCAGGACGACCTGAGCGCCGACGACCCCGTCCGGTGGGTCGGTTCGAGCAACGACCTCAACCTCTCATTCGACCTGATGACCTGCACCTTCACCGGCGGCGGTCTGACCGGTCAACAGGGAGCGGGGGTCCCCACCCTGGCCGGTGAGAGCGAGGGCCCCGTGGCCCGGGGCTACTTCACGATCACCACACCCTCGTGCGTGAGCATGGCGAACAGTGTGGACAGCGACGGCGACGGCCTCATGAACACCTGGGAGGTCCCGGGCAGGGGCTACGACTTCGACACCGACGGGACCGTGGACCTGCCCCTGGGGGACCAGCCGTACGGGGCCGTCCCCTACCGCAAGGACCTGTTCGTCGAGGCGGACTACATGGCCGAGACCAAACCGCAGGCCGATGCCCTCGCCGACGTGGTCAAGGCGTTCGCCGAGGCTCCGGTCGACCCGTACCCCGATCCGGCCGACGCGACGAAGACCAAGTTCCGGGGCGTCAACCTCCATGTGACGGAGGGAGAAGCCGTCACGACCGTGAACCCCCTCATGTGGCGGTCGGACGGCCCTGGCACGGCGGACGACTTCAACGACCTGAAGAGCGGGAGCCCGCGGGGCCCTTGCACCGGATTCTTCGGCTTGGCAGCCGATCGGTCCAGCCCCAACTGCGCGAACATCCTGAGTGCGAAACGCCAGGCCTTCCGCTACATGCTCTTCGCCATCAGCTTCTTCGACGGATCCACGCCGCCCAAGGCGTCAAAGGCGTCGGGCAGTGCCGAGTGGACCTCCGTGGGCCCGCAGGGCGGTAACGATTTCATCGTGACCCTGGACACCTGGGATTCCTCGACGATCGAGAAGATCGGCGCACGCAGGAAGGCCGAGGCCGCCACCTTCATGCACGAGCTCGGGCACACGCTGAGCCTGGGACACGGCGGCAACGACGCGGTCAACTGCAAACCGAACTACCTCAGCGTCATGAACTACACGCTGCAGTTCGCGGGCAGGGACCCCGCAAGGCCGCTGGACTATTCCAGCGCGGCCCGGGGCACGGCCCTCGGGACGACCCCGGCCACGGTGCTCAACGAGGCGAGCCTGAACGAGAACAACGGCGTGCACGGGACGCCCTCACCCGCGCGCAACACCGTCTACGGAGTCGCCGGCAAGCTGCGCGTCGCACCCGCCACGAACGGTCCCATCAACTGGAACGAAACCGGCGGCGACAAGGAATCCGCCATCCCGGCCGACATCAACTACATCCAGTCCATCGGTCCTGACGACGGCGGATGCAGCAAGGCCAGCCCCGGCCAGAGCCTGGGCGGCTTCGACGACTGGGCGAACATCCAGTACAACCCCCGCCTCAACGCCGGGTTCTTCGCCGACGGTGACCGCCCGCTCCTGCCGGAGCTGACCGAGGAATCGGTCCGCGCCATGTTCCAGCAGGCCGACCTCAAGATCGCCAAGTCCTCCGACGAAGCCGACGCCACCGGCGGTGACACGGTGCACTACACGACCACCGTGACCGACCTCGGCCCCGGTACCGCCACGGGCATCCACGTGGACGACACCCTGCCCGACGGCAGCACCCAGCAGCGCTCGCTCGCCGACCTGGCCAACGGCGCCACCGCCACGGTCACACCGGCCTTCACCTACCTCGTGCCGTGCGACACGGCAGACGGCACGGTCCTCACCAACCGCGCAACGGTCACCGGCACCGACACCGAGGGCGTGCCCGACCCGTACACGGACGACAACACGGCACGGGCGACCACCACCGTGCACGCCCCGGTCCTGACCGTGGACAAGGCCGCCACGGCCACCGTCGACGCGGGCCAGGCCATCACGTACACCCTCACCTACGCGAACACGGGGAGCGGCGCCGCATCCGGCGTCACCCTCACCGACACCCTGCCGGCGGGCGTGTACTACAGCCAGGCCCTCGATCTCGGCACCGGCCCCAGGCCGAGCTCCGTGACCCTCAACGACGACGGCACCCGGACCCTGGTCTGGAACGTCGGCAGCCTCCCGGCGCACTCCGGCGACCGGCAGATCGTCTTCACCGCGAGGCCGACGCTCCTGGCCCTGGCCGGCACCACCTACACCGACACCGTGTCCGTCGGCTACAAGAACGCCGGCGGGGCGTGCACCTTCGCGCCCGTCACGGACTCCGCCGCCACCACCATCACCGTGACGCCGCCCAGCCGCGACCCGCTCTCCCAGGGCTACTGGAGGAACCACCCGGGGCAGTGGACCGCCGAGTTCCTGGCCCGCGTACAGGCCACCGACCAGCGGTACGACACCGACCGGAGCGGGGCCCTGTCCGCCGCCGAGGTCACCGCTGCCTTCCGCGACGACAACGCGCCCAAGAGCATCCTGGGCAAGCAGCTGTTGGCCGTCTACTTCAACCTGGCCACCCGGCGCATCAACGCCGGAACGGCCATCCTCTCGCGTACCACCCAGTCACTGGGCCTTCACAACGTCCGCGAGGCCGTGATCTACGCACAGGACACGCTGCTCCTCCCGGTGAACTCCGGCACCGCGCAGCGCTACAGCAGGATCATCGGAGTGCTGGACGACATCAACGCCAACAGGATCGAGCAGTACTGACGGCTGCCCGAAAGGCCTTCCGTACGCTCCGAGGCCCCGCTCCCCGCGCATTTCCGCGCCGGTGGCGGGGCCTCGCCGCGAGGCGTCCGCGCAGCCGCCCCGCCCTCCCCGCAGGGCGGCTCCGCGGACCGCGTCAGGCGCGGCAGCGCAGCAGTTCCAGCGGCGGGTCGGAGAGCATGTCCGCCCAGAACTCCTCGCCGTACTCGCGGATGCCGGCCTCGGACACCGACAGCGGGACCCACTCCAGCGCACTGAACCCGGCCGCCTTGAGGGACCGCTCGTAGACCTCGCGGCGCGGGCACGTCGTGATGATGGTGATGGGCTGCGGGTCGAGGAGAGCCGTGAGCCGCCCTCGGCTGCCCGTCTCGATCTCCTCGCCGGTCGCCTCGATGCGGAAGCCGTACTTGTCCAGCGGCGGACCGTCGTACCGGTAGTCGGGTGTCTGGACGAGCAGGAAGAACTCTCCGCCCGGCTTCAGGTTCTTGTGGATGTTGGCGCACATCCGCTCCGTCTCGGCGATGTCCGCGGCGTAGTTGAGACACTGCACGCCCAGCGCGATGTCGTAGCGCCGGTCGAGCTGCCGCAGCTCGGCCACGTCGCCGACCTCGTAGACCACGCCCAGCGGGTCCCGCTCGTCGATCTCCTTCGCGGCGGCGATCATCTCGACGGAGATGTCGACGCCGAAGACGTCGGTGGCCCCGCGCCGCTTGAACTCCCTGCTGTAGAAGCCGGTGCCGCACGCCAGGTCGAGGACCGACCTGCCGGTCACGTCGCCGACCATGCCCAGGAAGCTCGGCACCTCCCCGTAACGCATCAGCGGCAGGGACTTGAAGCCCTCGAACGCCTCGCCGATCTCGTCGTACTGGTCCTGCACGTTCACGTGTTTCCCCCATCTACTCGTCCTGTAGGTGGCCACGTCGAACAGCCCTCCGGAAGAGGAGGGTTGCCCGTCAGCGGTCGTGGCAGTGAGTCTGCGCCCGCCCCGTCCGGCTGTCGTATGAGCGGATCACACAAAGAAGTCGGCCGGGTGACCCTCGTATCACCCAACAAGCGGATCCACCGCGGGATGAACGCCGCAGATGGCAAAGGGGCGGAACCGTCCCTACCCGCGGTCCGACGGACGCGCCAGGCGGAAGGCCGATTTCGCCGCGCGGCGACGTGCCGTGCGCACGGGGAACTCGGTGACCGGCTGTTCCGGCGCGCCCATCTGCGGGACGAGGGCGGACGACGCCGAGGCCGTGCCCGCGAGGACCGCGGCCGGGGCGCCGCCGCGGCGGCGCACGGAGCCCGGGACGAGCGGGCGGCCGGAGGCGTGGCGGGCCACCGCCGCCATGGGGGCCGCGACGAGGAGGAGCAGGGCGCAGAGGACCACGCCCATGCCCGTGTACCCGGCGCTCTCCGAGAGCAGGCTGCCGACGACGGGTCCGCAGGCCACGCCCAGGGAGGACGCCGAGCCGACCAGGACGGCCCAGCGGCCGCGCGGGTCGAGGGAGGCGGCCAGCCCGAGGAGGTACGACAGGACGACCGGGTAGACGGCGTTCCACAGGATCTCGCCGGTCGCGAAGGAGGCCAGGCCCTCGGCGGCCGAGCTCAGCAGCACGCAGGCCGCGATGACGGCGGTGCCGACGCCGATCGGCACCGCCCTGCCGAGGCGCGAGCCGAGCGCGCCCGCCGCCGTGACCCCGGCGAGCCCCGCGCCGAGCGCCGCCGCGAAGACCGCGCCGACCGTGACCTCGGAGAGTCCGGCCTGGGTGAGACCGATGCGGCCGCTCACGCCCCACAGCGCGTTCTGCGCGAGGGACCAGCACAGGATGGCCCCGGCGAGCACCGCCCCGGCCCGGCGGTACGGCAGCGGGCCGGTGGGCGCGGACCCCGGGGCCGTACGACCGCCGGTGCCCGGCAGCCGGCCCGTCAGCGGCCACACCAGGGCCGCCGCGCAGGCGATCGCGAGCAGTGGGGGCGCGTGGCCGGCGCTCAGGTGCGGCAGCGTGAGGTAGAGGGCGCCCGCGGTGGCCGAGACCGTGAGCAGGCCCAGCGACGAGGCCCGGTGCGGGTCGCGCTGCCCGGCGATCCCGGCCGCGGCGACCGCCGTCGCCGTACCCGAGCCGAGGCCGCCGAGGACCGCGCCCGCGACCACCAGCGGCACGGCGTGGGTCGCGGCGGCGGAGCCGTACCCGATCGCCATGGCGAGCAGGCCCGCGCGGGCCGCCGTGCGGGGGCCGATCCGCTCCCCGCGCGCGGCGAGCGTGAATCCGGCGGTGGAGGATCCGAGCAGCAGGACGGAGCCGACCAGGCCCGCCTGGGAGGGGCCGATACCGAGCCCCGAGGCGAGGCGGCCGACGACGGTCGGCAGCAGGTACGGGGCGAGGTAACCGGCGGTGAAGAGGGCGACGAGGGCGACGAGGGCCCCCGAGCCGCGCAGGCGCGACGACATGGGCGTTCCCGGGAACGAAAAGGGAGGGGGGAGCGCCCGGTGGTGCGGGGAACACGGGGTCGCGGAACCATGTGTATCAAGCAGGTGAGTTGCCCGAGAAGGTGGTACCCGAGGGTAAAGTATGTGATCTGCGTCACTGTCGGTTTGGCGTGCGGGTTTACGGGTAAGGGGTTGGCCTTCCTCGTGCGTCCCACCCGTCACCCGGCCCCCATCGGGCACACTGATCTGATCCGCACCACGTTCGGGGAGCCGCCGTGAGCACAGCAAGGGGAGACCAGCCGCAACACCACGCCGGGGTCGACCCGTTGGTGTGCCTGCGCGAGCCCACCGACCCCGACTGCGACGTCTTCCTGACCGGCACCGTCTTCCTCGACATCATCTTCACCGGCCTCGACAGCGCCCCCGTCCGCGGCACCGAGTCCTGGGCCCGCGGCATGGGCTCCAGCCCCGGCGGCGTCGCCAACATGGCCACCGCCCTCGCCCGCCTCGGCCTGCGCACCTCCCTCGCCGCGGCCTTCGGCGACGACCACTACGGCGAGTACTGCTGGGACGCCCTGGAGCAGGGCGAGGGCATCGACCTGACCCTCTCCCGCACCGTCCCCGGCTGGCACTCCCCGGTGACCGTCTCCATGGCCTACGAGGGCGAGCGCACGATGGTCTCCCACGGCCACGAGGCGCCACCCGACGACGCGGCCGGCGCCCTGCCCGCCTACCCGCCACACGCCCGGGCCGCCGTCGCCTCCCTCGTCCCCGGCCGCGGCGAGGAGTGGGTCGCGCAGGCCGCGCGCGGCGGCGCCAAGGTCTTCGCCGACGTCGGCTGGGACGACACCGGCCACTGGGACCTGGCGGGCCTCACGGACCTGGAGCACTGCGAGGCCTTCCTGCCCAACGCCGCGGAGGCCATGCGGTACACCCGCACCGACTGCCCCCGGGCCGCCGCCCGCGCCCTCGCCGACAAGGTCCGCTACGCCGTGGTCACCCTCGGTGCCGAGGGCGCCTACGCCGTCGACGGCGCCACCGGCGAGACCGCCGAGGTCCCCGCCATCCAGGTCTCCGCCCTCGACCCCACCGGCGCGGGGGACGTCTTCGTCGCCGGCTTCGTCACCGGCACCCTCGCCGACTGGCCCCTCGCCGACCGGCTCGCCTTCGCGGGCCTCACCGCCGCGCTCTCCGTCCAGGAGTTCGGCGGTTCGCTCTCCGCCCCCACCTGGGGCGAGATCGCCGCCTGGTGGCAGCACGTCCAGGGCCACGCCAGACAGGACCCCGAGGCGCTGCGCGGCCGTTACGCCTTCCTGGAGCGGCTCCTGCCGGCCCCCGCGCGCCCCTGGCCGCTGCGCCGGGCGGTCCCGACGATCGGCTTCCGCGCGGCCGCTTCGTAAATCCCTTCGGCCGGTCGCCGCCAAGTCGTAGGCTTGGGAGTCGAGAGGTTGTCGAGCAGCGAGAACCCTGCAACGGGAGGTATGCGCAGGCCACAGTGCCGGCCCATGACTCAGACACCCACAGCCCACGACGGAGCGTCCCTCGACGGGACGTCCGACCAGGTCCGCGCCCACTTCACCGTCCCCGCCAAGCATCCGATGGTGAGCCTGCTGGGCTCCGGTGACGCGCTGCTCCGCGTCATCGAGAAGTCCTTCCCGCGGGCCGACATCCATGTCCGGGGCAACCAGGTCAGCGCGGTCGGGGACGCGGCGGAAGTCGCCCTGATACAGCGCCTGTTCGACGAGATGATGCTGGTGCTCCGCACCGGTCAGCCGATGACGGAGGACGCAGTGGAACGTTCGATCGCCATGCTCAGGGCGAGCGAGAACGGATCGGCGGAGGGCGGCGACGAGACCCCCGCCGAGGTGCTCACGCAGAACATCCTCTCCAGCCGCGGCCGCACCATCCGCCCCAAGACGCTCAACCAGAAGCGGTACGTCGACGCGATCGACAAGCACACGATCGTCTTCGGCATCGGTCCCGCCGGTACCGGCAAGACCTACCTCGCCATGGCCAAGGCGGTCCAGGCCCTGCAGTCCAAGCAGGTCACCCGGATCATCCTGACCCGGCCCGCCGTCGAGGCGGGCGAGCGGCTCGGCTTCCTGCCCGGCACGCTCTACGAGAAGATCGACCCGTACCTGCGCCCGCTCTACGACGCGCTGCACGACATGCTCGACCCCGACTCGATCCCCAAGCTCATGGCGAGCGGGACGATCGAGGTCGCGCCGCTGGCATACATGCGGGGCAGGACGCTCAACGACGCGTTCATCATCCTCGACGAGGCGCAGAACACGAACCCCGAGCAGATGAAGATGTTCCTCACCCGCCTCGGCTTCGACTCGAAGATCGTCATCACCGGTGACGTCACCCAGGTCGACCTGCCGAACGGCACGAAGAGCGGTCTGCGCCAGGTCCGCGACATCCTGGACGGTGTCCAGGACGTCCACTTCTCGACGCTCACGTCGCAGGATGTCGTCCGGCACAGGCTCGTCGGCCGTATCGTCGACGCGTACGAGCAGTACGACCTCCGCAACGAGAGCCGCGACGACAGCCGCGGCGAGCATCGGCGCGGCCGTAACGGGAAGTAGAACGCAGAACACATGTCGATCGACGTCAACAACGAGTCCGGTACCGAGGTCGACGAGCAGGCGATCCTCGACATCGCCCGCTACGCGCTCGCGCGCATGCGCATCCACCCGCTCTCCGAGCTCTCGGTGATCGTCGTGGACGCGGAGGCGATGGAGCAGCTCCACATCCAGTGGATGGACCTGCCCGGGCCGACGGACGTCATGTCCTTCCCGATGGACGAGCTGCGCCCGCCGGCGAAGGACGACCAGGAGCCCCCGCAGGGGCTCCTGGGCGACATCGTGCTCTGCCCCGAGGTCGCCACCCAGCAGGGCAAGGACGCGCCGACGGAGCACTCCATGGACGAGGAGCTCCAGCTCCTCACCGTCCACGGCGTGCTCCACCTCCTCGGATACGACCACGAGGAGCCCGAGGAGAAGGCCGAGATGTTCGGCCTCCAGGCGGCGATCGTCGACGGCTGGCGCGCGGAGAAGGGCCTCACCGGCCCGTCCCCGGCGCCGACCGTCTCCTGACCCGATGGACGTTTCGCTGATCCTGGGCGCGGTCGCCCTGGTCGTCGTCGCCTGGCTCGCCGCCTGCGCCGAGGCCGGGCTCGCCCGCGTCACCAGCTTCCGTGCCGCCGAGGCCGTACGGTCCGGGCGGCGCGGGGCGGAGAAGCTCGCGCAGATCGCCTCCGACCCGACCCGCTATCTCAACGTGGCGCTGCTCGTCCGCGTCGCCTGCGAGATGGCGGCCGGCGTCCTCGTCACGTACGCCTGCCTCGAAGCCTTCCCGGAGACCTGGGAGGCGCTGCTCGTCGCGATGGCCGTCATGGTCCTCGTCTCGTACGTGGCCGTCGGCGTGTCGCCGCGCACCATCGGCCGCCAGCACCCGCTGAACACGGCGACCGCCGCCGCGTACGTCCTGCTGCCGCTCGCCCGGATCATGGGGCCGATCCCGCAGCTCCTGATCCTCATCGGCAACGCGCTCACCCCGGGCAAGGGCTTCCGCAAGGGTCCCTTCGCCTCCGAGGCCGAGCTGCGGGCCATGGTCGACCTCGCCGAGCAGGAGTCGCTGATCGAGGACGACGAGCGCCGCATGGTGCACTCCGTCTTCGAGCTGGGCGACACGCTCGTCCGGGAGGTCATGGTGCCGCGCACCGACCTCGTCTGCATCGAGCGGTACAAGACGATCCGTCAGGCCCTCACGCTGGCGCTGCGTTCCGGCTTCTCCCGGATCCCGGTCACCGGCGAGAACGAGGACGACATCGTCGGGATCGTGTACCTGAAGGACCTCGTCCGCAAGACGCACGTCAACCGCGACTCCGAGGCGGACGTCGTGTCGACCGCGATGCGGGCCGCCGCCTTCGTCCCCGACACCAAGAACGCCGGCGATCTGCTGCGCGAGATGCAGCAGGAGCGCAACCACGTCGCCGTCGTCATCGACGAGTACGGCGGCACGGCCGGCATCGTCACCATCGAGGACATCCTGGAAGAGATCGTCGGCGAGATCACCGACGAGTACGACCGCGAGCTGCCGCCCGTCCAGGAGCTCGGCGAGGGCCGCCACCGCGTCACCGCCCGCCTCGACATCGGCGACCTCGGCGAGCTCTACGGCTTCGGTCCCGACGAGTTCGACGACGAGGACGTCGAGACCGTCGGCGGACTCCTCGCCAAGGCCCTCGGCCGCGTCCCGATCGCGGGCGCGAAGGCGGCCGTGGAGCTGCCGGACGGCCGCTCGCTGCGGCTCACGGCGGAGTCCCCGGCCGGCCGCCGGAACAAGATCGTCACCGTGCTCGTGGAACCGCTGGAACCGACGGAACCCGAGGAGCAGCCCGCATGACCCCCGACCAGCTGCGCGCCTTCTGCCTGGACTTCAACGACGCGACGGAGGAGTTCCCGTTCGGCCCGGAGGCCTCCGTCTTCAAGGTCGCCGGGAAGATGTTCGCGCTGTCGTGGCTCGAAGGCCGGCCGCTGCGGGTCAACCTCAAGTGCGATCCGGACGAGGCCGTACGGCTCCGCGAGGAGCACCCGGCCGTCGCCCCGGGCTACCACATGAACAAGCGGCACTGGAACACGGTGACCGTCGGAGAGCTCCCGGACCGGATGGTCCGGGAGCTCGTCGAGGACTCGTACGACCTCGTCGTCGCCGGTCTTCCCAAGGCGGTACGACTCCGCCTCGACCGGCCCTGAATCACCTGCGGCGCAGGCCGAGGCCGACGAGCAGCGCCGTGCCGAGCACGATCGCCGCGTCCAGGGCGAGGACCGTGCGGACGCCCCCGTACAGGTCCCCGCCCGTGGTCGCGAGCACCCCGAGCAGTGGGATCCCGATCGTGAGCCCGACCTGCTGGGTGGTCGTCACCAGGCCGGTCGCCAGGCCCTGCTCCTCGTCCGGCACACCGGACGTGACGGTCAGTCCGTACGAGATGATCGCGCCCAGGTGGCACATCGATGCCAGCGAGACGGCGACCGTCGCCAGGACCACGCCGCCGTCCGCGCTCACACCGAGGATCGCGGCCGTCAGCAGGCCCTGCCCGACGAGCGAGCCCACCAGGACGCGGCGGGCGCCGATCCGGCCGATGACCCTCGGCGCGAGCACGCCGGCGACGATCGAGGCCACGCCCTGCACGCCGAAGACCAGTCCGGTGGCGAAGGCCGACAGGTCCAGCGTCTCCTGGAGGTACAGGGTCAGGACGAAGACGACGGTCGACATCATCGAGAAGGTGATCAGGCCGCCCAGGTTGCCGAAGGCGACCGTGCCCCGCCGCAGCATCGGCAGCGACACCAGTGGGGCCGCGTGCCGGGACTCGACCCGGACGAAGACCGCGAGCAGCAGCAGCCCCGCCACCAGCGTGACCTGCACGTCCGTACGGCCGAAGCCGTGCTCGGCGGCCGTCGACAGGGCGTAGATCAGGGCGAGCAGACCACCGGTGACCGTCACCGCGCCCGGCACGTCGAGCCGGGGCCGCTCCGGGGTGCGGGACTCGGGCAGCAGACCCGGCGCCAGCGGCAGCACGACCAGGGTGAAGACGGCGAGCAGGCCCATCGTCGAGCGCCAGCCGAGGGTGTCGGTCATGACCCCGCCGAGCAGCATGCCGACGGTGAAGCCCAGCGACAGCAGGGTGCCGGAGATGCCGAGCGCCTTGTCCCGCAGCGGGCCCTCGGGGAACGTGGTCGTCAGGAGCGACATGCCGGTGGGCACGATCGCGGCGGCGCCGATGCCCTGGAGGGCGCGTCCGGTGAGGAAGGCGGCCGGGTTCCAGGCGAAGGTGGCGAGCAGCGAGGCCGCGCCGAAGAGCGCGAGCCCGGCGAGGAAGAGCTTCTTGCGTCCGTAGAGGTCGCCCATCCGTCCGAAGAGGAGCAGGAATCCGCCGGAGGGCAGGGCGAAGGCGGTGACGGCCCACTGGAGGGCGGACTGCCCGAGGCCGAGGTCGGCGCCGAGGACGGGCAGGGCCACGTTCAGGACGGAGAAGTCGAGCGCCACCATGAACTGGGCGGCGCACAGGACGAAGAGGATGAGCCGGTTGCGGCCGGTGAGAGCGGCCGGGGGAACGGCGTGCGGAGCGGGGGGAGTGGTCGTCGTTGCCATGCCGACGACTCTCGTGCCACGGGAACAAGGGTGGGGAGCGGGTACTTATCCTGTTGGTCGTACCACCAGGCACCACCAGTCACCACAGGCATCCAGGGGGAGGAAGCAGACGTGGCCACCGCTCTCAAGGGCACCAGCACGAAGCAGCACCGCCTCGGCGAACTGCGCGAGTTCCTGATGAGCCGCCGGGCCCGGGTGAGCCCGGCCGAGGCGGGGCTCCCGGACGGCGGGGCGCGCCGCCGCACCCCGGGGCTGCGCCGCGAGGAGGTCGCGGTCCTCGCGGGGGTCGGGGTGTCCTGGTACCAGTGGCTGGAGCAGGGCCGCGACATCACGGTCTCGCCGCAGGTGCTGGACTCGGTGGCGCGCGTGCTGCGGCTGAGCCCGGCGGAGCGGCGCCATCTGTACGTCCTCGCGGCGCTCAACCCGCCGGCCCTGGAGGCCGCCCCGGAGGACCGGGACATGTGCCAGGGGCTGCGACGGCTGATCGACACGTGGATGCCGTTCCCCGCGCACATCATGGACGTGTACTGGAACACGGTGATCTACAACGAGGCGGCGGCGATCGTGCTCGGGATGCGGCCGGAGGCCCCGCAGAACTGTCTCGTCACCTTCTTCACCGACCCGCTGTACCGCTCGCGGATGGGCCACTGGGAGGAGCTCGCGCCCCGGGTCGTCGCCCAGTTCCGTTCCGCCTGCTCGGAGTGCCCGGACGACGAGGGGTTCCGGGCGGTCGTCGAGGAGCTCAAGGAGCTGAGCCCGGAGTTCGCCGAGCTGTGGGAGCGGCGGGACATCCTGCCGGGCGGCCAGAACCGCAAGGAGATGGAGCACCCGCTGGTCGGCACCCTGGTCGTCGAGGCCACACAGCTCAGGATCCCGGCCCGGCCGGACCTGGTCGTCGTCATGCACACCCCGCTCCCGGAGGCCGACACGGCCGCGAAGCTGGAGTGGCTGGTCTCCCCGGAGGGCCGCCGCGGGGCGATGTACCCGGTCGCGGGCTGAGGACCACGCGGCGGGGGGCGAGGTCCGTCCGGCCGGGGGGGGCGAGGTCCGTCCGGTCGCGGGCTGAGGTCCGTCCGGTCGCGGGCTGAGACCCGCCCGGCCGTGGGATGAGACGGGGTCCGGGTGTTCCCGGGCTCCGACCTATGCTCGGGCCATGACACTCAGCAGCGAGCACGGCGACCTCGGCGCCGAGGACCTCAAGATCATCACCTTGGCGCGCAGCGCCCGCGCGCGCAACGGCGTGCCCGAGGGGGCGGCCGTACGGGACGAGACCGGGCGGACGTACGTGGCGGGGACCGTGGAGCTGGAGTCGCTCAAGCTGAGCGCGCTGCAGACCGCGGTGGCGATGGCGGTGGCCAGCGGAGCCCAGTCGCTGGAGGCGGCGGCCGTGGTGTCGACCGCCGAGGCGGCTTCGGCGGCGGACCGCGCTGCCGTACGGGACCTCGGCGGCCCGGAGACGCCGGTCCTGCTCGCCGGTCCGGACGGGCAGCTGCGCGAGGCCGTCACCGCGGGCTGAGGGGCTGGATCAGGACATCGGGGGCCCGGCGGGAACGCCGGGCCCTTGCGCGTTTGTGAAGGATCACCGCATCTTCTCTTGCCTTCCCTGGCGGTCTGCGTCTCAATGAGCATCGGTTCGCCCGACGGACCGTCAGATATTCGCCATTCACGCAGTGCCCGCACCCCTGCGTTCGTCATCGGAAGGGGTTCGAACTCGCCATGAGAAGCAGAAGCACCTTAGGGACGGTCGCGGTACTCACCGGAGCGCTCGCCGCCGCCGGACTCGTCTTCGCCCCGACGGCCGGAGCCGTCTCGCCGGGGTCCGCCACGGCGACGTACGACTGCGGCACCTGGGGCGGCGGCCCCGCCACCCTCACCGCGACCCAGAGCGGCACGTCCGCGACGATCACCCTCACCTCGGGCATCACGACCCCGCTCGCGGTCGGCGCCGACACGATCAACGCCACGCTGACGATGGCCAAGGGTGGCGGCGGCACCAGGGTGTTCACCGGCAAGAAGAACCCGGCGCTCGCCGCCGGGCAGTCCGTGAAGATCGGCCCGCTGGCCGGGACCGTGGCCTCGGGCGACAGCCTCAACTCGTACTTCGCGGGTGTCGCCCTCAAGATGGTGATCTTCGGGATCACCGTGAACTGTGACGCGACGACGTCGCAGTCGCCCGGCCCGTTCGTGTTCAGCTGAGCCCTGCTCCACCCCTGCTCCACCCCTGACCGGTGTCGCCGATGGCGGCACCGGTCTCCGGCGTGTTCGAGGCCCAGGGCGACTGGCCTGACCTGCGAAAACGCAGGCAGCCCGCTGATCTTGACAGAATCTGATGGGTCATCAGTCGGTGGTTTTCGATTCCATTGACTTCTCTCGGCCCGCAGCCGTCAATGGCGCCCTCTCATCCCTCAGGAGGGGGCCCACACATGGCACTCACCCGATCCCGGGCGGCGACCCGAAGACGGCGTTGGACCGCCGTCCTCGGCGCCACCGCCCTCGCGGTCGCCGCAGGCGGCGCCATCGCCGCTCCGGCCCACGCGACCGCCGGCTCCACCCCGGTGGAATTCCAGACGCGCTGCGTCCCGCCGCCGATCGCCGGCATCCCGCCCATCACGGGCACCACGACCGCCGACATCACGGTCGACAAAGCCGCGCCGAAGGTCGGCGACACGGTGACGGTGACCTACACCATCACCAAGCCCGCCGCGTCGAACCCCGTCGACCTCGCGCTCCCGGCCGACATCATGACCCCGAGCGGCAAGGTCGTCCTCGGCGGCGCCCAGACCGGCGCGGTCAACGTCACCGGCCCCAAGAAGAACCCGCCCATCCCGGGCAAGGGCTCCTTCCCGGCCTTCTCCATGACCGGCACCTTCACGGTCACCCAGGCCGGATCGATCACCCTCTCGCCGGGCGACTACAACATCCACACCAGCTACCTCATGGAGCTGGACACCCCCTGTACGGTGCTCAACCCGCCCGCCCCGGTCTCCGAGACGGTCGTCGCGAGCCCCGTGACCAGCCCCAACGCCCGCGCGCTCGCGCTCGACAGCGCCTCCGGCGACCCCGGGGTGCGGGTGACCGTCAACGGCTCCAAGTTCACCCCGCTCACCGAGGTCACCGTCGTCGGCCGGGCCGGCGGGGCGGAGACCGCGGACAAGATGACCGTCACGACCGACAGCGAGGGCGGGTTCGCCGCGCGCCTCAAGGTCAACGACCCGGCGACCACCGGGATCGTGGCGTACGAGGGCGCGGCCTGGGACCCGGAGAAGGGCGCCGGACCCGCCGCGTACAAGGTCGTCGTACCGGCACCGCCGAACAGTCAGACGATCACCGCGGCCGTCACGGCGGGCGAGCTGTCCATGAGCCAGGCCGGCGACGCCGTCGAGCTGACCTCGGTCGACTTCGGTCAGGGCGGCGCGGCCACCGGCGACCTGAAGACGGTGACGGTCAAGGACTTCCGCGGTGGCCCCGCGGGCTGGTCCCTCACCGGCAAGGTCACCGACTTCACCGGCCCCGGCGGCGCGATCGGCGCCGGGAACCTCAGCTGGACCCCTGCCTGCACCGCCAAGGCCGGCAGCCCCAGCACCTGCGCGGCCGGCTCGGCCGGTCCCGTCGGCAGCGGCGGCGCGACCCTCGCCTCCACGCCGAACGGCACCCTCACGGGCGGCGAGTTCACCGTCGACGCCAAGCTCTCCCTCGACGTCCCGGCGTTCACCGCGCCCGGCTCGTACGCGGGCGTGCTGACGCTGACCCTGTCCTGACCACCCGGCGGGGCGGGCGGGGGCCCCGGCCGCCCGCCCCCCCCCCCCCCCCCACTTCTCTGCGCGCCCGCGCGTCGCACCGCGGTGATGTCGGTGGGTGGTGGCAGTGTTGGGGTCACAACACCATATGTAGGGGTCGGCGGGGCGAAGCACCCCCAAGGGTTCCGATTCGCGACACGCCCGGCATTCGTCCACAGGGCAAGAGATTTCGAAGACGGCAGCTGTGGATAACCCCGGGCGAAGCCGCGAGAATCCGCCGGTCACCGAAGCATCCGCTGTTGGTAACCCGTGGATAACCCGGTGGATAACTACACGAATGTAACTACAGCATGTTGTGGCAGTCGAGTTCTTCGAACACTAGATGTAGTATTGAAGTACGAAATGCAACACCGGGGGACAGGCTCCTCCAGAGCCTGAGAACGAGGGGAAAACAATGACGGTCACGGTCTACACCAAGCCTTCTTGCGACCAGTGCAACGCGACGTATCGCGCCCTCGACAGTAAAGGCATCGAGTACGAAGTGCTCGACCTCTCTGTCGACGAGAGCGCCCTTGCGCAGGTCAAAGAGCTGGGCTACCTGCAGGCTCCGGTCGTCATCACCGACGAAGGCCACTGGTCGGGATTCCGTCCCGACAAGATCGACGAACTCGCCTCTCGCCTCGCCTGAGAGGCGCCGGTGAACTCGGGGGAGTGAACCGGTGGAGAACGCAGTCGCGAAGGACGCACCATGACGAATCTGGTCTACTTCTCGAGCGTCTCGGGCAACACGAAGCGCTTCATCGAGAAGCTCGGCCGCTCTGCGGCCCGCATCCCGCTGCATGCGCGTGAAGCAGCATTGCACGTCGACGAGCCCTACGTGCTCGTCGTGCCGACCTATGGCGGCGGCGACGGCAAGGGTGCCGTTCCGAAGCAGGTCATCCGCTTCCTGAACGACCCCGACAACCGCTCGAACATCCGCGGCGTCATCAGCGCGGGCAACACCAACTTCGGGTCGGCCTTCGGTCTGGCCGGCGACATCATCGCCGCCAAGACCGGGGTGCCGCACCTCTACCGCTTCGAAGTATTCGGAACACCCGACGACGTTCGCGCCGTCAACGATGGATTGGACGCATTTTGGCAAACACAGCGACAACTGACGGCGTAGCGCTCATCGACGCACCGCGATCGGCGAGCGGCATGGACTACCACTCCCTGAACGCCATGCTGAACCTCTACGGTCCGAACGGCGAGATCCAGTTCGACAAAGACCGTGAAGCGGCGCGCGAGTACTTCCTGCAGCACGTCAACCAGAACACCGTCTTCTTCCACTCGCTGAAGGAGCGCCTCGACTACCTCGTCGAGAAGGAGTACTACGAGCAGGCCGTGCTCGACCAGTACTCGTTCGAGTTCATCACGAAGCTCAACGACCTGGCGTACTCGAAGAAGTTCCGCTTCGAGACCTTCCTCGGCGCGTTCAAGTACTACACGAGCTACACGCTCAAGACGTTCGACGGCAAGCGCTACCTCGAGCGCTTCGAAGACCGCGTCGTCATGACGGCCCTCGGCCTCGCGCAGGGTGACGAGAAGCTCGCCGTCAACCTCGTCGAAGAGATCATCGGCGGCCGCTTCCAGCCGGCCACCCCGACCTTCCTCAACACGGGCAAGGCCCAGCGCGGCGAGCTCGTCTCCTGCTTCCTGCTCCGCATCGAAGACAACATGGAGTCGATCTCGCGCGGCATCAACTCCGCCCTGCAGCTCTCGAAGCGCGGCGGCGGCGTGGCGCTCTCGCTCTCGAACATCCGCGAGGCCGGCGCCCCGATCAAGCAGATCGAGAACCAGTCGTCGGGCATCATCCCTGTGATGAAGCTCCTCGAAGACAGCTTCAGCTACGCCAACCGGCTCGGTGCCCGCCAGGGCGCCGGCGCGGTGTACCTGAACGCGCACCACCCCGACATCATGCGGTTCCTCGACACCAAGCGCGAGAACGCCGACGAGAAGATCCGCATCAAGACGCTGTCGCTGGGCGTCGTCGTGCCCGACATCACGTTCGAGCTCGCCAAGAACGGCGAAGACATGTACCTCTTCTCGCCGTACGACGTCGAGAAGGTCTACGGCAAGCCGTTCGGCGACATCTCGGTCACCGAGAAGTACCGCGAGATGGTCGACAACCCGCGCATCAAGAAGACCAAGATCAACGCGCGCGAGTTCTTCCAGACGATCGCCGAGATCCAGTTCGAGAGCGGCTACCCCTACATCGTGTTCGAAGACACGGTGAACAAGGCGAACCCCATCAAGGGCCGCATCAACATGTCGAACCTGTGCTCCGAGATCCTGCAGGTCAACACGCCGACGACGTACAACGAAGACCTGTCGTACAACGAGATCGGCAAGGACATCTCGTGCAACCTCGGCTCGCTGAACATCGCGCTCACGATGGACTCGCCCGACTTCGGCAAGACGGTCGACACCGCCATCCGTGGTCTCACCGCCGTGTCGAACATGAGCCACATCACCTCGGTGCGTTCGATCGAAGACGGCAACGACAAGTCGCACGCCATCGGCCTCGGCCAGATGAACCTGCACGGCTACCTCGCTCGTGAGCGCATCTTCTACGGCAGCGAAGAGGGCATCGACTTCACGAACATCTACTTCTACACGGTGCTGTTCCACGCCCTGAAGGCGTCGAACGCCATCGCCAAGGAGCGCGGCGAGACCTTCGTCGGCTTCGAAGACTCGAAGTACGCCTCGGGCGAGTTCTTCGACAAGTACACGGATGCCGCGTGGGTGCCCGCGACCTCCAAGGTCACGCAGCTCTTCGCCGACTCCAACGTGCACATCCCCACGCAGGAGGACTGGAAGGCGCTGAAGGCGTCCATCCAGGAGCACGGCATCTACAACCAGAACCTGCAGGCCGTGCCGCCCACCGGTTCGATCTCCTACATCAACAACTCGACGGCCTCGATCCACCCGATCGCGTCGAAGATCGAGATCCGCAAAGAGGGAAAGCTCGGTCGCGTCTACTACCCGGCGGCGTTCATGACGAACGACAACCTCGAGTACTACCAGGACGCCTACGAGATCGGCTACGAGAAGGTCATCGATACGTACGCCGCGGCGACGCAGCACGTCGACCAGGGCCTCTCGCTCACGCTGTTCTTCAAGGACACGGCGACGACGCGCGACATCAACAAGGCGCAGATCTACGCATGGAAGAAGGGGATCAAGACGATCTACTACATCCGTCTGCGTCAGCTCGCGCTTGAAGGAACGGACATGACCGAGTGCGTCTCGTGCATGCTCTGACGCCGGTCGAGTAGCGAAGCGTATCGAGACCCGTCGCCCCGCGGCATCCGCTCTCTTTCAGAAGGACTTGAAATGACTCTCACAGACCCGGTGAACTCCGCCAGCAACGACCCTGCCCACACGGGCGGCAAGCTGAAGCTGGTCAGCCACGTCAATGCGATCAACTGGAACCGCATCCAGGATGACAAGGACCTCGAGGTCTGGAACCGTCTGGTCAACAACTTCTGGCTGCCCGAGAAGATTCCGCTGTCGAACGACATCCAGTCGTGGAACACGCTGACTCGCGACGAGCAGGTGCTGACGATGCGCGTGTTCACGGGTCTCACGCTGCTCGACACGATCCAGGGCACGGTCGGCGCGGTCTCGCTCATCCCCGACGCCATCACGCCGCACGAAGAGGCCGTCTACACGAACATCGCGTTCATGGAGTCGGTGCACGCGAAGAGCTACTCGTCGATCTTCTCGACGCTGTGCTCGACGAAGGACATCGACGACGCCTTCCGCTGGTCGGTCGAGAACGAGAACCTTCAGAAGAAGGCCGCGATCGTCATGGAGTACTACCAGGGCGACTCCCCGCTGAAGCGCAAGGTCGCCTCGACGCTGCTCGAGAGCTTCCTGTTTTACTCGGGCTTCTACCTGCCGATGTACTGGTCGTCGCGGGCGAAGCTCACCAACACCGCTGACATGATCCGCCTCATCATCCGCGACGAGGCCGTGCACGGGTACTACATCGGCTACAAGTTCCAGAAGGGGCTCGAAGGTCTCTCCCAGGCCGAGCGCGACGACCTGAAGGACTACACGTTCTCGCTGCTCTACGAGCTCTACGACAACGAGGTGCAGTACACGCAGGACCTCTATGACGGTGTCGGCCTGACCGAAGA